>CAYTCC010000053.1:0-9892 GCA_964436345.1 uncultured Dehalococcoidia bacterium | reverse complement strand
TTATTACATGCTGCTTTAAGGGCTGTTTTAGGAAATCATGTAAGACAAGCAGGATCTCTTGTAGAACCTGAAAGATTGAGATTTGATTTTAGCCATCCTAAAGCATTAACAAAAATTGAAATTAACCATGTACAAAATTTAGTAAGTGAGCAAATTAATACAAACTCTAGTATCAGAAAATCAGAAGATAAATATAATGAAGCAATAAAAAGAGGAGCCCTGGCATTTTTTGGTGATAGATATGATCAGACTGTAAGGTTAATTGAAATTGGAGACAAATCAACTTTTAGTTTTGAAGTATGTGGCGGAACTCATGTAAAACAAACAGGAGAATTAGGTGATTTTATAATTCTATCAGAATCTAGCATAGGTTCTGGTCTTAGAAGGATTGAAGCATATTCTGGTCGCAAGGCAAATGAGTATTTATCTGAAAAATCAAATTCACTTAATACACTTGGAGAAGTATTTAATACTTCTCAAGAAGAATTGTTAGATCGAGTTCACTTTTTAACTAGTAATGTTGCTGGTTTGTCAAAAGAGATTCAGAAATATAGATCTAAAATCAGTGCTAAATTGGCTAAAGAATTAGCTGAAAATTCTCACAATTTTGATGGCCTTAATATAGTACTTGAGATTGTTGATATAGATTCAAAAATGTTAAGAGAATTATCTGATGATATCCAACTAATATTAAATGATTCTATTATTATACTCGGGGCAAAATCTGATAAAGGTCCAGTGATAATAGTTAAACTCACAAAAATTGCAATCAAAAAAGGATTTGATGCACGTGATATAGTTAGAAATATCTCGAAAATCATAGAAGGTAAAGGCGGCGGTAAACCTGATATGGCTCAAGCCGGAGGCAATGATAACAAAAAACTCGATTTATTGAATGATTTTGAAATTCTATTAAAAGTGAATAATTAATATTATGAATATTCTTTCAATAGATTATGGGGACAAAAGAATAGGATTTGCGATTGGTGATAGTGAAAGAAAAATTCCTAATCCTTTGTGGTTTATACAAAATAATTCTATCCCTTATATAATTGATGAAATCAAAAAAATTGTTATATTTTATGATGTGAAAAAAATTGTTATTGGTATTCCTTTAAATGAAGACAGTTCTATAGGAAGTCAATCTTATAAAGTGAAAGATTTTAGTTTAATTATTAAAAAGGAATTAAATATAGATGTTGTTGGAGTAGATGAGCGTTTTTCATCTGTAGATGCAGAAAAAATACTTTTAGAGCAAGATTTAAGCAGAAAGAAACGAAAAAAAGTTATTGATGCGTTGGCTGCATCTATAATATTACAACGATATTTTGAAAATGATGATTTGGTAAACATTTAAAGGCGTTATATTTGAATAAATTTGCAGGAATTATAGGGTATCCATTAAGCCATTCATTGTCTCCATCTATGCATAATTTTATATATCAAAAATTAGGTATTGAGATTGTATATAAAAAATGGGAAATTGAAGAACAAAATCTTAAATTGCATATTGAGAAAATAAATAATGATGATTTTGTTGGAGCTAATGTCACAGTTCCATATAAAGAGAAAATTGTTCCTTTTCTAGATGAAATTAAAGATGAGGCTAAATTTACAGGAGCTGTAAATACTATTGTTAAAAATGACAACAAATTAACAGGTTATAACACTGATGTATACGGTATTGAAAAAACTCTTGATATTAAATTAAAGAATGATGTAATAAAAAATGCTGTTATCTTTGGAGCCGGAGGAGCAGCAAAAGCAGCCTTGTATGTGTTATTACAAAAAGGATTAAAGAATTTAATAATTATAAATAGAACTGAAGCAAATGCTGTGAAAATGGTAGATCAATTTAATGATTTTAATTTTGATCATTCCGTACTTACTTTCAATGAAATACCTCAAATAAAAACTGCTTGCCTGGGTACAGATTTGATTATAAATACAACTATCTTGGGTATGAAAGGTTCTGGTTATGAAGATATTTCACCAATTGATTCCTCTTTTATTGATTCTAATTCTGTAATATTTGATATGGTATATAATCCAACAAAAACACAGTTAATTAAAATTGCTTTAGATAAAAATGCGAATATAATTGAAGGTTTAAACATGTTGGTTTATCAGGCTATAAAAAGTATTGAGTTGTGGACTGGAATTAGTCCATCATTTGATGATATGTATAACAAATGTAAAGAGATACTAGAAGGTAAGTTAAATAATGAATGATTTAGTATATTTAATTGGGTTTTCTGGAACAGGGAAATCATCGGTAGCAAAATTGATTGCTAAGGCTTTGGGGTGGAGTTTTATTGACATGGACGATGAAATAGTGAGTGCATCAGGAACATCTATATCTGAAATATTTCAAACAAAAGGTGAAAAATGGTTCAGAGATGAGGAGTCAAAATTACTGAACGATATATCAGTAAAAAGCAATTATGTAATTTCTACAGGTGGTGGAGTGCCTGTTAAAGAACAGAACATGAATATAATGCTTAATACAGGTTATGTTATTTGTTTAGATGCTTCTGTTGATAATATTGTTGCCAGATTGTCTATTTTATCTGATAGTAATAACAAATTAAATGTCAGACCTAAAATGACAAATTTATCTTTAGAGGATATTAGTAATTTTAAATCTGAAAGAGCGAATATATATTCCAGGGCTAATTTCACTATAAATACAAATGAACTTACAGTTGAACAAGTAACTAATGAATTACTAAAGAGTATTGGAAAGTTTTTAAATAAATTAGATGTTACTGAATGGCAAAGAATTGAAGGTTTTTGTACATCTGTAGAAAATATTAATAATATTTATCCTGTATATGTCGGATCTGATTTGTATGAGAAATTACCAATAATACTTGAACCCTATTTGATTAAACGAAAGATGTTTTTATTAGCTGATGATGGGTCAAAATTATATATGCGTAAAATCCAAAAGATTTTTGAATTAAATAGCATCATAACTACTACTTTGGTATTAAATTCTGGAGAACAATCTAAATCTATAGAAAATACATCTAGTATTTATCAATGGTTATCTTCGGAACAAGCTGACAGAGATGATATTTTAATTGGCATTGGTGGAGGGATGATAGGTGATATTGCAGGATATGTTGCTGCCACATATATGAGAGGGATAAAATTTGTATTAATCCCGACAACTTTACTTTCGATGTCAGATTCATCTATTGGTGGAAAAACTGCTATTGATGTAAATAACATTAAGAATTTAGTTGGGTCATTTCATAACCCTTCTTTGGTATTATCAGATTTAAGATCACTAGATACATTGCCACAAAGGCAAATTAACTCAGGATGGGCTGAATTAATTAAACACGGATTCATTAAGGATCGAAAATTATTGGATCAAATGATAAATATAAAAGATTTTAATTATTTAAACGAAGAATTAATTTCAATAATAAAGAAAAGTATAAAAATAAAAGCAGATATAGTTTCTGTTGATGAAAATGAAAAATATGGACAAAGAATTTTGTTAAATTATGGACACACTTTAGGTCATGCGATAGAAGCTTCAACTAATTTGAACAAATATACTCATGGAGAAGCAGTGAGTTTAGGAATGGTTTTTGCGGCAAAATTAAGTAATAAATTAAAAATACTTTCTGATAATGATTACAATTTTCACGTACAAATATTAAATAAATTTAACTTACCAACAGATTTTAAAGACATTAATTGGGAAAATTGTTTTGATTTAATTAAAAATGATAAAAAAGTAAAAGATGGCAAAATTAATTGGGTATTATTAAAATCCTTAGGCACCAGCTTTACAAAAAATGATATTTCTGAAGATATTTTGATGGAAACAGTGAGAGAATTATAGTGGAGTTAGATTTAAATGTTCTCAAAATATTTTATTATTTATTATCAAGTTTAATAACTTCCACTTTGGGTACTTTGATAGGTGCTGGGGGTAGTGCACTTTTAGGTCCATTATTGCTGTTAACTGAAACTTCTTTGGAGGCTAAGAATATTATTGGAACAACATTAGCTTGTGTTGTGGTTAATAGTGTATCTGGATCATATAGATATTTAAAAATTGGAACTGTTGATATCAAAAGTGGGACTATATTTAGTTTAATAGGGATTCCTTTCAGTGTATTTGCAGCTTTAACTTTAATAATCATTGACACATCTAATTTTAAAGTTATTTTTGGAATCACCCTTATACTTATAACAATATTTATGTTTGTGCAGTCTCGGAAAAGTGGGAGTCAGCTTCAATCTGATGGATTCAAGAAATTAAATAACTCTTTTTTTAATGAACAAAGATCATTAAAAACTAAAGATGGAGAGGAACATAATTATTCATTCAGTATGGGGATTGCAGCTCTCTATAATGTCTTTTTGGGGTTTGTAGCTACCTTTTTCGGAATAGGAGGGGGAATAATAAGAACTCCTTTACTTATATATATTTCTGGATTCCCTGTCAAAGTTGCCACTGCTACATCTGTATTTAGCCTTTTATTTACTTCTTTAGCAGGAACAATTATGTATTGGGTAAAAGGTTATTACACATTAGATTTATTTTTACCTGCAGCTGTTGGAGCTATTATTGGCGCACAGATAGGAGCTTTACTGAGTAAAATTATTTCAGGGATGTGGATTTTAAGAATTTTAGCCATAATGCTTTTTATTATGGGTATAGCTCTTATTATTGAAAATATTTAATAATGAATAATTTTTTTAAAATATTTAATGTAGATGAATTAAGTAGAGCTGGCGAAATTACAATTAACGGCATTAAAATTCAGACACCATGTTTTATGCCTGTAGCTACTCAGGCATCAGTAAAATCATTAGATAGTTTTGAATTGTCCGATATGGGATATAAATTAATCTTGTCAAATATATACCATTTAAGCGCAAGGCCTGGCATAGACTATTTGAAAAAATTTGGTGGACTGCATAAATTTATGAATTGGAAAGGATTGATTTTAACGGACAGTGGAGGATATCAAGGATTTAGTCTGTCACATAGAGTTAAAATAAAAAATGATGGGATAATATTTAAAAGTCATATAGATGGAAGCGAACTATATTTTAAACCTGATCAAGTAGTCTCATATCAAGAAGATATTGGATCTAGTATTATCATGCCATTAGATGTTTGCCTTCCCCAGGGCGCAAGTAAAAAGAAATTGGAAAATGCTCTCGATTTAACTTATGAATGGGCTAAAATAACTGCTGATTCTAAAGCAAGTGATAATTCTATGTATTTTGGAATTGTTCAGGGGGGTACAAATTTAGAATTAAGAGAAAGATCGGCTAAGGATATTACCAGTCTTGAGTTTGATGGATATGCTTATGGAGGCTTAAGTGTTGGAGAAGAAAAAGATTTAATGATAGATGCTCAAAGTTCAATGTACAAATTATTACCTGAAGGCAAACCAAGATATTTGATGGGTGTAGGCTCTCCAGATGACCTTGTACGTGCTGTTGGATTTGGGTTTGATATGTTTGATTGTGTTTTACCTACACGGATAGCGAGAAACGGATCTTTATTTACAGATAATGGAAGACTAAATATCTTTAATTCACAATTTAAAAGTAAAGATAGCCCCATAGATCAAGATTGTGATTGTTATAGTTGTAAAAATTATAGTTTGGCTTATATCCAACACTTATTTAAATCCAAAGAATTATTAGCATATAGAATTGCTTCAATTCATAATTTAGCTTATTTATTTAATTTAATGAAACGAATGAATAATGCAATTGAAAATTCTTATTTTACGGAATTTTTTGTTTCTTTTTTAAATAGATATGAAAGTACTAATTTTACTGTGCAAAAACAACAAAAAGAAAAGTGGCTTAAATCTAATAAAACAAAATCTTAGTCTGTAGTTATACTATTTCTTCTTCAATGTCTTTTTTCTCAGGCTGATATTTCCCAATATTAGTAGCAGTATTTTTGATATTTGAAAATTCATCTAAAAATCCATTTTGTGACGTTCTTTTATCAGAGGTGTATAGTACAAAAAGAGATCCTCTTTTTATCCACTTACTAGTAAGATCAGTTGTTTGGTGATGTATCATTATTGGAATATTTTTTGATTGGCATTGATTAATTATCTCATCAAGTGCATCTTCATATAATTTGTTTTCATACTCGTTAGGTATTCCCAAACTAACACTAAGATCATTAGGTCCAACAAATATTGCATCAATTCCATCTACTGACAGAATGTTTTCTAAGTTGTTTATTGCTGGAACACTTTCAATTCCAATTATACAAATATTTTCAGCATTGAGATTTTCAAGATATACTTTTGATTCTTTACTTGGAAATTTATTATGTTTAATAATATCAGATAATAATTTTCCTTTTAGGGGTTTCCATTTAACAGCTCCTACAATTTCTTCTGTTTCTTCTTTTGTTTCACAATAAGGAGCTAATATTCCTCCAGCTCCAGCGTCTAAGTGCATAGTTGCATAATGTGCGGAAGGTATGGGGATTCTAACTATAGGGCATACATTTCCTAAATTAAAAGAGTTGATTAGATTAGCAACTTCACTTCTGTTAAATGGAGAATGTTCAGTGTCTATAACTACATAATCAAGACCTATATTTGCAAAATGGCTAGCCCATCTTGGAGATACAGAGTTTGTCAGCATTGTGCCAAAAACACAATTATTTTGTTGTAATTCGGATTTTATTTTTTTATTTTTCATTTGATAGTTTTAATTGTTTAATAAAAGAGTCCATTTCTCTATATGCCTGAGCATTAGGTTTAATTGAAGGTGGTCTAACATTATTAGATTCAAATATCCCACGTTTACATAATATGTATTTGCTCAAGTAGTAAGAAAAACTTAAACCTTGTGAAAGGTATCTTAACATAGGCACATAATTATTAAAGTATTCATATGCTGCCTCCCATTTATTGTTATTTAACAATTTGTATGTTTTTACAAATACATCTGGAATGTAAGAACCAGGCATAGTTCCTTGAGCTCCTCTTAGAGATTCTTCAATATAATAGTTTCCGCCTGCTCCACCAAGAATTATCAGATTTTTTGGGTTTAAATTTAATAAACCTTCTATTTTTAATGGAGTTGGGGGAACTTCAAGTTTTACATATCTACAATATTCTATATTGTTAGCTAAATTTGCTATAAGGTTGTTTGATAGAGATGCTCCTGGAATGTCTTGCATGACAATTGGTAAAGGGATATTGTCAGATATAGTTTCGTAATATTGCATGATTTCAGAATCATTTAATGTTATAAGATTTGGAGGCATTACCATTAGACCATCTGCCCCAAGATCTTTAGCTTGTTTACTTAATCTAATTGTTTCATTCATACTGGAAGTACCGGTATTCACGATTATGTTTATTTTTTTTTTTGATTGATGAATTGATTTATATAAGATTTTGATTAATTTTTCTTTTTCTTCAAAATCTAATTTGAATATTTCACTACCTAAAGCTAAACCTATTCCATTTACATCAGAATTTATTAAGAATTCGCATTCTTTTTCATAATCTTTAAAATTAATGTCACCGTTTTTATTAAATGGAGTAGCAAGTATTGGGATCACTCCAATTATTTGACCCATAGTTCTCTCCTTTAATTTAATAAATTTATGTATTGAACAAAAATTTTGTGAGTGTAAAATTTATTTATGAATAACAGTGTTACTAAATTTTTGAATGAAATCAAGGTCTTAGATTTATCGAGACATTATTCTGGCGATCTCACATCTATGTTTTTAAGTGATTTTGGCGCATTAGTATATAAATATATAAATAGTACTGATAACTATTCAGAAAATGATTTCTGGAACAGAAATAAGAATATCACCCAGACTGAATTTAACAATGAATCGTTTTACAAAAGAATTCAATCTGATTTGAATGATACTCATGTTTTAATTCATGATTTTCAATATGATACGGATGAGTATAAAAAAATTCTTTCTTTAATTGAAAAAAATAAAAATTTAATTGTTTGTCATATTTCTGCCTTTCCAATTAACTCAGAATTAAGATATGAATTAATGATTGATGATCTTGTTTTAGCAAGGGCAGGGGAGATGATGGTGTTGCCAGGACATGGTGTAGGTCCAAAATATTTGATGCACCCAGTTACAAGTGTAGGATGTGGTATAAATTCTGCAACTGGTGTAATTACTGCATTAATTTCAAATTATATATCTTCGAAAAAAATACAAAATATTAATTCTACTCTTATGGGTGGACTACTCTTATATGCTTCAAATCCGTATCAAGGGGATAAATGGAGAGATTTTGCAAGCCCAACTGGAGGTGCTCCATTTTATAGTAATTATAAATGTGCTGATGGTTATCTTCAAATAGCTTGCATACATAGCGGATTTGTTGAAAAAGCTGCTATTGCTATTGGCATTCCGGAAATCCTAGTAGATCCAAAATATGAGATTAGTGGCGGGAAACCTGCTACAGGTGGTTTTAGAATCGAAGACCCTGTTTTAAGGCAGGAATTATATGATGATATTGCAAAAATAATGATTACTAAAACTTGTGCTGAATGGAGTGAGATTTTTGAGGAATCAGATGTGCCTTATGCAAAAATAAATAATATTAGTGAAGCATTACAAGATGAACAAATAATTCACAATAAATTAGTTTATAGAAAAGAAGAAAATACTCATGTTGGGCAATTTATTGATTTTGAATCTGGGGTAAATATTGCAAATAATCCTAAGACTCATAAAAGAAATGATTTCCAATTACCCCTTGAAGGATTCAAGGCTTTAGAAGTTACTAATGTAATCGCCGGACCTGTATCAGGTAGAATATTAGCTAATTTAGGTGTTGAGGTTATAAAAATGGAACCCCCTGGTGGTGAGATTTCACGTCCTTTTGAAGTGGGATATTTTCAAAATTTAAATAGAAACAAAAATGCTGTTTGTATAAATACTAAAACAGAAAAAGGAAAATCATTAGCTCAAGAATTGATTAAAACTGTGGATATATATGTTGAAAATATGAGACCTGGAGCTTCCGAAAGAGTTGGTTACGGTAAAGCTGATTTAGATAAATTGAACCCAACAATAGTTCAAACTCATATAGCCGCTTATGGGAATGATGGGCCTTATGTTCATAGACCTGGGTTAGACCCTATTGCTCAGTCAATTACAGGTTTGCAATCTATACAAGGCGGAAATGAAGCACCAGTCTTTTTAGGGATGTTAGCTCCAACAGATTTTACAGCTGGCGGAATGGCTGCTCTTGGGACGGTTGCCGGATTATATAATAAAATTATTAATGAGACCGGATCTATTGTAAATACAAATCTTTTGGCTGGAGGAATATTATTAAATGGATCAAAGATAAATAATCATTTAAATAATAAGAATAATGTAAAATTTATCAATAAAGATCAGAATGGAATTTCTGATTTTAACAGAGCCTATAAAGCTTCAAATGGTTGGCTTTATATCTATAACAACTCTGATGATTTCAAAGAACTTTATACAAAATTCAATTCCCTATTTAATGAAAAAATTCAATCTGTATCAGAATTGGAAGCATTCTTTGAAGGTTATAAAATTGAATTTTTAATCGAAAAATTAAAAGATTCTGATATACATATTTGCAAAGTGAATAACCCTACAGTTGATGAGTATGATTTTTTGTTAAATCCAGTTACCTGGGATCAGGTAACTGATACCAACGATCATCCATCATTAATATCTCTTGAAATAGCCCATAATATGCATGGTTTTGGCTTAGAAGATATAGATATCCCAAACTATCCTAAATTGGGTGAACATAACGTTTATTATTTATCTCAATTAGGTTATTCAAAAGAAGATTTGAATAAATTTGAATCAGAAGGGATTTTAAATTCTGAAGTTTAAATT
>CAYTCC010000052.1:0-10115 GCA_964436345.1 uncultured Dehalococcoidia bacterium | reverse complement strand
TTCAGTATTTTCTTCTTTGAGTGATGATATTATCGTAAATAATGTTGTTTTATCTGAGTCCAAATTATCTTCAATAACTGATCTTAATGCATCACCTGTATATAGTTCAATATTGCAGTTAAATAAAATTAAAAGTATTTATTCTGGTGGTTTATATATAAAAATCAGAATTGATTCAGATTTCAAATTTGAATCTGATGTTATCAAATATTTATTGAATGAAAATTATTCAATAAAAGGAATTATTTTCGAATTTTATAAATATGAAAAATCAAAAAACCATGTGGTGCAAAAGTTTTTGAATAATTATCCATCAACATTAAATATCACAGATAATTTCATAGCTTCAGGTGATATTGCTATTGATGATTATGAAAAATTGGACCCTAATTTTACAGAAATTATAATTGACAAATTACCTTTAACAGATATTGATTGCATTGAATCTAATCCTCAAGTAAAAGAATCAGTAAAAGTTTTAACTACTGTTTTAAGTAAACCTGATTCAGAGCGTATAATTTTGGACACTGGTCAAAAAGCAGTAAATATTGATTATGGATTTCCAAAAGTAAAAAATATTCAATCTGCCCAAATTGGTTATTTAAGTGCTGAACATACTAATATAGAATTAAATGATCAAGACCACTCTGCATTAAATATAGGAGATAAAATTGAACTTATTCCAAGTGATATATCTTCCATTATGAATCAATTTAATTTTTTATCAGTGGTTAAAAATGACAAATTAATTTCAACTTATGAAATTACAGCAAGAGGAGCTTATAAATGATGATTAATAAAATAGGTACAAATTTAAAAAATATAGAAACTCCAGAACTAATTATTGATTTGGATATTTTAGATGCAAATGTTAATACTGTTTCTAAGGCATATTCTGATTCACATCTAAAAATGAGAGCGCATACTAAAAATTTGAAAAGTCCTTATCTTGCCAGAAGACAAGTTGAGGCAGGTGGTAGTAATGGTGGGGTTTGTACTGCTAAAGTTTCAGAAGCCGAAGTTATGGTTGAAGGTGGATTTGATAATATTTTGATAGCTAATCAAGTTGTTTCAGACGATAAAATTGAAAGATTATGTAGCCTTGCAAAATTTGCGGATATGAAAGTTGGTATAGACAATATTGATAATTTGAATAATTTGTCAAAATTTGCAATAAAGCATAATGTGATATTAGGAGTTCTTGTTGAAATTAACACTTCGATGTTTAGATGCGGCGTTAGATCTCCTGACCTTGCTGTAGAACTTGCAAAACGAGCAATTGAACTTGAAGGTGTAAATTTTAAAGGAGTAATGAGTCATCAGAGTATAAAAGGTTATACTACTGAAGAAGAAAGATGGAAGATAGGAGAAGAATATATTGATATTTGTCTTGAATCTAAAAGAGCAATAGAGGAAGCTGGCATGGATGTAGAAATAGTTTCTACTGGTGAAACATTTACTTTTGATATTGTTCTTAAATATCCTGAAATAACTGAAGTGCAGGGAGGGACATACGCATTGATGGATTTAAATTATCCTTATATGCCATTTGATATAGCTGTAAAAGTTCTTACTACAATAGTAGATGTAGATGATGACAAAATTACAATTGATGCTGGGAATAAATGCATAGCTGCTCCAAATAATGCAACTCCATTGATCGAAGGAGTAAAGTCTGATTTGGTAGAAATGGGATTAGATTATTCTGTTCATAAAATATTAGATGATAAGAAATATAATATTGGCGATAAAGTTTATTTACTGACTACCCATGAAGATGGACTTATGAATCGATGGGATAAATTTGTTGGAATTAGAGATGAAATCGTTGAGGGATCATGGGATATATTAGGCAGAGGTTGCCATCACTAGGGATTTTATTTATTTCTGTTTCTAAGTTTTTTGGTTCCATATATTAATCCTGCGATTAGTATCCATACTGGAGTGAATACAAATATGAAAACAATAACACTGACTAAGAATTGACCAAATGATGACAGTGCTTTAATTGCATCTAGCGCTATATCTCTAGTGTTCCAACTTGGATCATTTATCGACACTGGGTTTGGAATTTCTTCTATATAAATGTGAACTAATGAGGTTACAACTGAATTTTCTAGAAACTTAAATCTTCCTTTTAAACTGTCTATTTCAGCTCTTAATCTTGATAATTCTTTTTCAACTTCGACAATTTCTTTTACTGATTCTGTTTTGTCTAACAAATTTTTCAATCTTTGTTCAGAAGATTCCATACTTGTAATTTTAGCTTTAACATCTATATATTCTTCAGTGATATCTTGTGTATATATACTTTCGTGCTTTGTTTCATTTGCATACTCTTTTATTTCTTTTAAAAATTCATCCAATGAATCTGAAGGAACTCTTACTGACATATTTGCTGTTTTAATTTCATAATCACTATTTGGAGTATTAGAAGATGAATTAACAATATAACCACTATAAGAATTTGTTTTTTGAGTAATGAAATTCATTGAATCATCCAAAGATTTAACTTTAATTTCTAGTTGGGCATTTTTTGATATTTTTCGTTCAGATATGTTTGTTAATTGATCCGATCCCTGACTTCCTGGTGAACCAGATACTTCTTTTGGCATAAATGAAGCTGATTCAGAAGAGCCCATCATTCTAGGACTGCTCATAGACTCATTATATTCAGGTTCATCTCCTCCACAGGCAGCGAAAATTATGAATAGCATTAATGGTGCTAGTATGTAATTTATATATTTATATATTTTTTTCATATAATAAAATTATCACACGTGATGTGATTATATAAAATCCTTTATATAGTTACTTTTCAGTTATTTATCTTAAATCAATCACTATTTTTAGTAAATCTAAAATTTCTTAAATGCACTATATATAGTATATATTGAGGTTTCTTATACAAATAGTGGTATATTTCTGTTTAAAAGTAAAAAAATATATTGCACTGCTAAAATATATATATTATTTTTGTGGAAGATTTTATGTCTTTATTAATTTTATAGGAGGTTTGATATGGCAGATAAGATTAAAAAAGGTGATTGGAATGCACAGACTACAGCAATACTACTGATAGTTGCTCCAATACTTGTTATTTTATTTAATAGCTTAGGCCCTGTTAATGCTAAGGCTGGATTATTGAATTTTACTTTTATTCCCGATACACAAACTGTTATCGGTGCTATGGATGGAAATGAAAGCTTTGCGCAGTTATTTGGTGTACTTTTGGTTATAAGTTCTTTACTTATTCCTTTGGGTGTCAGTGGTATATCTCGTATTTGTCAGGATGACCCGGGGCGTAAATGGGCAGCTTTTGGATTTATTTGTACAGTGATATCTGTATCAATTTGGGCTGTTACTAACGGTGTTACCGCTGCATTGGCTGATGCATCATTAAGCTATCAACAGGCCTTAACAGCCGGAGCAGCTGCAGCCGGAGCAGCTGGAGCAGCAATTGCTATTATGAATGGCATAGCTCTTGGTTCACATCAGATGGCTACCATGATCTTTATGATAGGTAATTTTAGTTTGGGAATAGGTATGTCTTCTAGCGGAGCATTTAATTCTATTTTATCCAGATTAATAGCACTTACTGGATTGGTTAGTACTATATTAGTTTTAGTATTTCCTTTAAGTTCAGATCCAGGTTTTGCAATTGTTGGTATTTTATTTTTAGTGATTAGCATTTTATGGATCCTAACAGGTGTAACTATGCTAAGAGCAACCAGATAAAATTATTAATTTTTTAAATTCAACCAATGATTTTACCCAAAATCATTGGTTGAAAGTTTTGTGAAAATTCTAATGTATTGGATTCAAAAAGAGAAAGATGATCAGAAAAGATCAGAACAACTTCATGAAGGGGAAGGTTTAATAGGAAGACGGGCATTGTTTAAATCTGAAAGCAAATTACCTGTTGATATGGAGATTTGGGAATTGGCACCTGGAGTTAGTGAAGGTGATCATATTCATGATAAAGACAGGCCTCTTGAAGAAATATATTATATTTTGGAAGGAGAGGGGATAATGACAATCGAAGGTGAAGAGATTTTAGTTTTTGAAAATGATGCGGTAATGGTTCCTCCGGGAGTCGACCATGGATTGTTTAACAATGGTGATAAAATTTTGAAGTTAGTAATTATATGGGGTAATGCGATTTAAAAGATTAAATCCTTTCAAAGTATCTGTTTTTTTCCCAATCTGTGATGATTCTTTCAAAAGCAAATTTTTCGGTTTTAAAAAAATGTAAATAGTGATCTTTTATTTCTTGATTAAAATGATCAGAAATGAATTTACTCTCACTAAAATATTTTAATCCTTTATCTATATTGCCAGGACAAGATATTAGCGACGTATTTGTATATGAATCTCCTTTGGTAATTTCTGGTGGGGAGATTTTGTTTTCTATTCCATTTATTCCTGCTGCAATACTTGCGGCAAATGCAAGGTAAGGATTGGCATCAGCGCCAGGAATACGACATTCAATTCTTAGGTTGTTTTGTTCTCCTACTATTCGAAAAGTAGAAGTTCTGTTATCTAGGCTCCAACTTATTTTTGTAGGAGCAAAAGATTCTGAAACAAATCTTTTGAATGAGGCAGAATAAGGGGAATAAAACATGAAAATGTCAGGGGTATATTTCATCCATCCACCCAAAAACCATTGAAAATGATTTGATGATTTTAAATCACTTTTTACTGTTTTGTCATAGAATAAATTTTTTGAATCATCTAAATCCCATAAACTTAGATGAATATGCATGCTTGAGCCGGCGCTTTTTTCATTCCATTTTGACATAAATGTTATGGACATATCGTTTTGATAAGCTAATTCTTTAGCTGCTTGCTTAATAATTACATGTTTGTCTGCCATATCTAGGGGATCTGAATATTTAACATTTATTTCTTGTTGCCCTAAATCCCATTCACCCTTTGTACATTCCACTTCTATTCCAGAGTTACTTAATGTATTTCTTAATTTTGCCATAAGTGCTTCTTCAGAACTTGTATTAAGCAAGCTATAGTCTTCTCTGAATCTATTACTCGGATTTAACTCAATGTATGATTTTTCTTTTGCTTCTTGATAAGAATTATCAAATACATAAAATTCTAATTCAGAAGCTAATTTTATTTTATATCCTTTTTCCTCAGCAATTCTTATTTGTTTTTTCAATATTTCTCTTGGAGATTCATTTACAGGTTTATGATTTTTTTCAAGGTCACATAATATAATGACAGTTTTGTATAACCAGTCTGCGATTGTGATTGTATTTAGATCAAGTTTTAGATGGAAATCTCCATATCCCTTTTCCCAACTGGTGATTTTATATCCTGAAATGGGTTCCATGTCTATATCAACTCCGAGAAGATAATCACATGCATGAGTGCCCTCATCTAATACACTTTTTATAAAGAATTTAGAATCAAATCTTTTACCCATTAGTCTGCCGTACATATCCGGGAAAGCTGTAATAACAGTTTCTATATCATTGTTTTGTACTAATTTAATTAAGTTTGATTTTGAAATACTATTATTTATGATTTTTCCTTTTTTCAAATTCTAATTTAGATTTATTAAATTGATCTGCATCTTCTAAAAGTGTAAGTGCTGTGGCTGATATACCTTTTGATATAGCAATAGCATTATCATGAGCCAGATCACTTATAGAAGCTTTTTCCATTTCAGTAGAATGGCCTGCTACTGGTTCTTCAGAGACAGCAAAATTAAAAGCATAAGAAGGCATTTCGTGGCTCACATTCCCAAAATCTGTGGAAGCACCACTGCCAAATCTATTTAAAGGTTGTGATGTAAGTTTAATTTCTAATTCTTTCAAAATATTTTTTCCAATTTTTGCCATTGTTGTATTTGGAATTACATGTTTATACCCAGGCTCATTTTCTCTGATTTTTAATTCAGCTCCTGTCATAAGTGCTGCTCCTTTTGCGATATTATCAATTTTCTCCCTAATATATTCTACATAAGAAGAACTTCTTGATCTCATTAGTATGTCTGCTGCTGCAAAATCAGGAACTATATTTGGAGCCATCCCGCCATCAGTAATTATTCCATGTATCCTTGTGTCATCTTTCACGTGTTGTCTGAGTGAATCAATTCCGTTAAAGAGCATTATGACTGCGTTAAGAGCATTTATACCTTGATCTGGGTTTATGGCTGCATGTGAAGCCTTACCATGAAATTCATAAATTGCTTTTGAAGTTGCAAGGCTCATTCCTGTGCCCATTGGAACATCTTCCCAAAGAATTGTGGTATTTGATGAACCATGAGAAGAAAGTGAAATGTCTATATCATCAAATATATTTTTATCCAGAAGAGATATTTTGCCACCACCACCTTCTTCTGCAGGAGTTCCAATAAGTTTTATTTCGCCGGGGAAATTTCCTTTGAGAGCCAGAAAACCTAAGAATGCTCCTATATTAGTCATTGCAATAAGATTATGTCCGCATGCATGCCCTATACCTGGAAGAGCGTCATATTCTGCTAATAATGCAATTACAGGACCTTTTGAATTTCCTTTTATTGAAGCGGTAAAAGCAGTTGGCAAATCTTTAACTTTATTAATTTTAATATCATATTTATTTAATAAAGTTTCTATATTTTTAATTGCCTCAAATTCTTGCCATTTGATTTCGGGATTACTATGAATTTGTAGACTAAGATCTATAAGATCATTTTTGATGTTGTCAATTTGTTGATAAATTTCTTTCATATCTATTACCTTGTTGTGTATTACTTAGATTTTAAAATTATGAATATTTAATATTAAACTTGCAAGTATAGAAATTTTATCATGAAATTTATCTATTTCTATATATTCATGTTCTGCATGAGCTCCATCACCAACTCCTCCTAACCCATCTAATACAGGTGTACCAGTAGCGGCGGCAAAATTCCCATCTGAGCCTCCACCTACAGGGAAACCGGTTTCAATAAAATCAACATTAAGATCTTTAACAGTTTCTTTTGCCCATTTATATAATTTAACAATCCCTTCTGTTCTTTCCATCGGTGGCCTGTTCATTCCTCCTGTTACTTCTAACTTACTGCCATCTAGAACAGGTTTTAATGATTTTATTTTATTATTTAATTCAGAGGCATCATTATTTGTAACAACTCTCAAATCAATTAATGCTTCTGCTTTTGCAGGTACTTGATTTCTTACTACTCCTCCTTCAGCTCGTCCCGTATTGACTGTTGTTCCTGTTTCAGAATTATTAAATGAGTTTAATTTTAGAATTTGATGTGCTAATTCTACATTTGCACTTATACCATTTTCTGGTTCACTTCCTGCATGAGCAGCTTTGCCGTTAATTGAAAGATAGTACATTCCCACGCCTTTTCTAGCTGTTTTTATCATTCCTTTGAAACTTGATTCAAGGCAAAATGCAACTTTACTTTTTTTTGATTCTTCTTGAATTAAATCCATTGAATTTTCACTGCCTAATTCTTCATCTGAATTAAATAATAATTTAATATTTGTTTTTGGACTGATCCCAAGTTCGTTAAGTATTCTAATAGCTTCAAGTGCAATTGTTATTCCTACTTTCATATCAAAAATACCTGGACCTGTAGCTATATTTCCATCTATCGTAAATGGTCTTTTCTGAAGAGTTCCAATAGGCCATACAGTATCCATATGACAAAGAATTAATACAGTATCATCACCAGAATAAAAATCAGATGTAAAGTTGTTACCAAAATCTTTCTGAGGGAAAAATTTGTTTTTACCACCCAAGACCAGACACTTTTCTGAAAGAAATTTACTTAGATTGTCAACGTTAGATTTAGATCCTGAGAAGGATTCAATATTTACAATATCATTTAGTAAATTAATGCTTTGAGATTTTTCGTTTTGTACTTTTTTATATATTTCATCTAACATCTTATTCTCCCTTTTTAGATTTAGAGTGTATTATGCTACTTCCTATTCATGATATATTCAATCTAAGAATTTAATAAAAATTTAATACATGAGGCATTTGATGTTAAATGAATACAAAAAAGAATTTTTCAATATAGATCATGATTGGGGTTATGTAATATACCCAAAAAATTCAAGTGAAAATATCCCTGTTGTATTACATTTTCACGGTAACAGGGGGTATGTTAAAGACGGAGAGGCAGATTGGTTAGATGAACCAAAAAAACAACATTTTTTTAAACCAGTTTTAGATTCCGGATTTGCAATTGCAGGATGCCACGCTACCGGAAATCATTGGGGAAGAGGTTCTGCCATACGAGCTAATTATAAATTTTTTGAACAGTTGAAAAATAAAGTTGAATTAAATCTTAGTAATATTACTACCTGGGGTTGTGGCTTGGGTGCATCAGCAGCCTGGTTAACTTCTATAGGTGAATTAAATCCATATGTTAAAAATTTCATTTCTCAGCAAGGTGTTTTAAATTTTGAAAGTGTTATAAGAAGAGAAAAATTCAAAGATGAGTTAATTGAAGCACATAATAGAGATGTAAGCATGGATATTGAAAAAGCAGTACAAGTTTTTGATCCAATTAATCCTATTACGAAAACAAAATTAATGATTGCTAAAAATGAAAAAAAATATCCTAATTCTCTTTTCATTCATGGTGATTCTGATGAAAATGTAAATTATTCTGAAAATCCTGTGATGTTAAACAAATTACTTTCTGATAATGGTGCTAATTCAAAATTAAATCCGTTAGCTGGTGTAGGGCATGCAACATATGAGCATGGTGAAGAATTAGCTTTGATTATTGCGAAATTTTTGATGGATAAATAATCTCTATTAAAGTTATTTTTCCGGATATAATTACCAGGGAATTGCATCCCCTTTATAATCGAAAAAAGTTCCAGACTGATTAGGTGTTAGGTTTTCAATTGAATTTATAATCCCTTTTGCTGATTCTTCTACAGATATCGAGGCATTCAATCCACCCATATCAGTTCTTACCCAGCCAGGGTGGATTTGAACTATAATTGTATTATGTTCTTTCATTTGCATATGTAAGTTTCGTCCTGCCATATTTAGTGCTGCTTTACTCATTCTGTAAGACATGTCACCAGAAGTTGTACGGGATATTGATCCCATACCCGAGGTAATATTAATTATTTTTGTTCCGTGCAAGGAATTTGCCAGGTTTTTAATCAGCATAACTGGTCCAACAGCATTAATGTTGAATGTTTCTCTGATTACATTAGGATCAAGAACATCCTGATTGCCTTTTTCTCCTCTAACTGCTGCATTATTTATAAGGATGTCTATTTTAGAATTTGTTAAATTTTGTATTTGTTTACAAAATGTTTCTATTGAATATGTATCACCCATATCAAGTGGAATTATTTTATCGAGTCCTATTTCTTCTTGAAGCCCAGTAGAAGCTAAAGGATTTCTTGAACTTCCGTAAACATTATAATCTTTATCATTAAATTGTTTGACTAGTTCTAGTCCAATACCCCTGTTTGCTCCTGTAATTACTACATTCATATTATTATTTTTTACTGATATAATCTAAATGTTATTTTATAGATAAAAATTTAACTATGGAAGTTAAAAATACAATATTATTTGTTTGTACTGGAAATAGTTGCAGATCTCAAATGGCCGAAGGTTTTATGAAAGAATTATTGAACACAGATCATATGATATTGAGCGCAGGATTAAAGCCATCAACTGTTAATCCTGTAGCGATAAAAGCAATGAAGGAAAAAAATATTGATATTTCCAAGCAAACTTCAAATCATGTTGATGAATTTTTAAATTATAAACATGATTATGTTATTACAGTTTGTGACAATGCTAAAAAGTTATGCCCTGCAGTATTAGATGCTAACAATTTTTTACATTGGAGTATTCCTGATCCTTATATAGATGGAAAGGATAATGATTTACATTTACCAAGATATAGGAAAGCGAGAGATCTTATTGAATCACATATAGAAACTTTATTATTTAAAATTCTTATTTGAGGAATAACATGCCAGAATTACATGACGATGAATTACATCCAAGTTATATAGGTATGCCCACATACCTAGGAACTCCTTTTGCTGTTAATACTAAAGAACTTAAATCCATGAATGCTGACATAGCTATTATCGGAGCTCCGGTAGATA
>CAYTCC010000051.1:3556-10176 GCA_964436345.1 uncultured Dehalococcoidia bacterium | reverse complement strand
ACTGTAGCTTATAAAAAGTTGCAGGGAATGAAAGTTTTAAATCAAGATCCTTGGGAATGTTTAATTTCTTTTATTATTTCTGCTTGGTCAAATGTGCCTAAAATTTCTAATACTATACATTTATTATGTCAAAAATTGGGTCATAAATATATTCTCGATGATATGGTTGAATATTCATTTCCTTCTCCTATTCAAATTACAGGTCTTACAGAATCTGAGATGAAATCTTTTGGCCTGGGTTATAGAGCACAATACGTACTTAAAACTTCTAAAATGATTGAAGAGAATAAAATTTTGTTATCAGATCTTTATAATGAAGATTATTTCGATTCATTAAAATTTTTATTAACTTTCCCGGGTGTAGGGGATAAAGTTGCGAATTGTGTTTTGATATATTCTTTAAAAAAATATAAAGCATTCCCGGTTGATTTGTGGGTAGAAAGATTATTGGTTGAAGATTATGGATTAAATAAAAAAATGTCATTAATTAATAAACGAAAATGGGGCCAAAATTATTTTGGTAAATATAGCGGGATAATCCAACACTATCTTTTTCATTATAAAAGGAAGTATAATCATTAAAAAAATAGGGGGTCATGATGCCAAATATAGAAGATTTATATACATTTATAAATGGTGAATTTGTTACACATAAAGATGCAGTGATTCCAATAAATGACTCAGGATTTACACAAGGGGATGCTGTTTTTGATACAGCAAGAACATTTTCTGGAAAAGTTTACAAATTAGAAGAGCATGTAGATAGATTTTTCATGTCCTTAAATTATATGCAGATTCAATCTCCTTATACAAAAGAAGAACTTGTTAAATTTTCGCAACAATTGTTAGATATGAATGTTCCTTTGTTAGGTAAAAATGAAGATTATTGGATTTTTTTAAGAATTACCCGAGGTGCTGTTAATAAAGAAGGAGAAAATGTACCAAATGTTATTATTCATTGTACAAATATTCCATTTAAACAAAGAGCAAATTTTTATGATTCGGGTATGCCTATCATTTTCCCATCTGTTAGAAGAACAGCTCATGACGCACTAAGCCCAAGGGCAAAAGTTAACCAATATATTAATTTTACTATGGCTGATTTAGAAGCACATAATATAGATAAAAACGCCAAAGCAGTTTTACTTGATAAAAATGGAAATATTACAGAAGGTTCAGGAGCAAATATTTTTCTTGTTAAAAATAATGAAATTTTTACTCCAAAAGAGCAATTTGTATTAGCTGGTATTGGCAGATCTGATGCGATGGGATTAGCTAAAGGTTTAGGAATGACATTAACAGAAAAAGATCTTGATACCTACGATGCATTTACTGCTGATGAGATTTTTATTACTTCAACAAGTTTTTGTATAGTACCTGTTGGAACTGTTAATGGCAGACAAATTGGAGAAGGAGATGTGCCTGGTAAAATAACTAAACGTTTGCAGGATGCTTTTATTGATTCCATAGGATTTGATTACGTGAATCAATATTTGCAGCATTTGTCAGCTTAAGGCATCTAGTATTTTTTGAGCTACTATTTTTGCTTCCCCTTCCTGTAAATTAGATGTAAATACTTTTACTCCATCTGTTTCAAAACCATTTCTCACTCTAATTGAAGGGTTCCCTTCAGCAAGTAATTCTTCAATTTCGCTATCGCTGTGATTTTTTGAAGAGATTATCAAATAAGGATGTGTAGATTCCTCATCATTTATATCTTCAGGATTATTTGGGGCTTTGATAAAAGATACTTTAAGGCTATTAATACTTTTGATTGAATCAGAGATTAAATTACAATCATTTTTCCATTTTTTCATAACTGAAGAATGGTCTTTATCAATAAAAATTTCTAATGCTGTAATTAATCCTATTATTTCTTCTTTTGATACTTTGGCTACTCTGCCAATTCCTTCATTGTTTGGTGCTGAATGTAAAAAAGCTGCATCAATCAGATGTTTTTTACCACATAAAATCCCTGTTGATTGAGGACCCCTTAGACCTTTACCTCCACTGTATGCAACCATATCAGCACCCTTAGAAATAAATCGTCGTAAATTTTCAGGAGGAGGTAATAATGCAGCAGCGTCTACTATAACAGGTATTGAATGTTTGTTTGCTATTTCGATTACTTTTTCAATTTCAATAGCTCCAGCTTGCTTTGGGCCATATACATAGATTATGCCAGCAGTTTTTTCATTAATATTTGATTCAAGTTCCCATTCATTTGTTCCACCAGTATTTCCAATTTCTATTAATTTAGCCCCAGCATTTCTATAGTTATGATCATAATTTGTTCTATGAGATCTATGAATTATAAATTCGTTTTTTAAACCATCTGTATTTGGTAATTGGTCTATATATTTAGGGTTTGATCCGGCCATACAAGCTGCAGTTTGTAGCATTAATGCTGACGCTGCGCCTGCAGTTACAAGTCCTGCTTCTGCGCCAGTGAATTCAGCAATAACTTCTCCCGCCGCCATATTTAATTCTTTCATGTCTACAAACCATTCTGATGCTTTTTCCATGGCATCTACTACTCCTTTTGGCATAATACTTCCACCAAGCATCGTAAGATATGAAGCACAATTTATTACTCTTCGGACCCCAAGTTTATTATAGTATTCATTTTTTAATATAGACATACGAACCTCTTTTTTGACTTCATAACTTTCCCATATTTTTTATATTTCTTATGTAATGATTATCTGAATTATATATATCTAACAATTTATTTTAGAATATAGCAAGTATTATTTCTCTCGGTAGTAAAAACTTCTTTTTTTAGATATTTTTTTAGGAGTACACGAAACTTTTACAAACCGGGGAGTTAAAAGGTTTATATTTTTTGGATTTGAATAAAAGTCAAAGATTTTGTTCACTGGTTGATTGATTTTAGTTTTATATTTAAAAAACAAATTATTTATTTCAAGATATTTTTCAAAGCTTTTTCTAATTTGTCGTATTTAAAATCATATCCCGATTTTAATAAAAGTTGAGGATATACTTTTCTGCTATCTTTTATTTCACTTATAAATTCTCCCAATACTGGTTTTAGTAATATAGAAGGAGTAATCATAAAGTATGGCCTTTTCATTATTTTTCCTAAAGTTCTTGAAAAATCTTTTTGCTTTTCAGGATTAGGTGATGTGATATTTATTGAACCTTCGATGTTTTTATCAATGATGTGAATAATGCTATTAATCACATCGTCTATATGTATCCATGACCACCATTGATTTCCTTTATTTATTTTTCCACCAATAAAAAAATTGTAGATTAATTTCATGTAAGTTAAAGACCCTCCTTTTTTACTTAATACGATTCCAAATCGTAAATTAATAATATGTGTAGATTTTGACGAATTTTCTTTTAAATTTTCTTCTAATTTGTGAGACATGGTAGATATAAATGAATTTCCTATATCAGAAGATTGTTCTGTTATTGTATTGTTCGGATGTTTTTTATATATTCCAATTCCACTTGCTGACAAAATTACAGAATTCATTAAATTGTATTTTTCAATTAATCGTATTGCTTTATTTACACCATATTTTCTTGATTCTAAGACCCTATGTTTTTTGCCTTTAGTCCATAATCCTATTAGAGGTTCACCGGATAAATTAATAAATATGAATTTGTTCTTATTATTTTTAAATTCTTCTGAATTCAAATTATCTAAAGAGTAAACTTCGTTTAAAAATGGGAGCTTTGTTATTGTTTTTGTTATATTTCTACTTACTCCAATTATATGCGCATTGGATTCATGTAATTTATCGGCCAAATGTGTGCCTATCAGCCCTCTAACACCGAAAATTATATAAATAGCTTTCATTTCATGACGTAAAATGTCATTGGTTTAATACTTACTATTACTCTAGTTTCCTTATTTGAAATAGGATATTTGTCTTGATTGAGATACTTTTTTGCTAAAGAGTGAATATGTTCATCGGCGTTAGATTCAGATATATTTTTAACTATCCCTTTAAATGTTATTTGATAATATGGATTTTTTGCATCTGTTACTGAAATAGACACTCTTGGATCTCGTTCCATATTATTAGTTTTAATTCTATCTTTTGCTGTATTTATTAATATATGATTATCTTTGTAATCAATCCAAACTACTGATACTTGAGGTGATCCGTCGATATTAACTGTAGCTAAGCTAGCAAAATTTTCCCCTTCTAATATTTCTATTGCTTCTTTAGTGATATTCATATTATTTTTATGAAATTATTTTGTTTAAGGAACTATAATTCAAATTTAATGATTCAGATACAGGCTTTGATGTTAATTTTCCTTTATAAGTATTTACAGCGTTATATATTTCTTTGTTATTAATTAAACATGATTCAATACCATGATTTGCTATTAGTTCGATATATTTATGAGTAGCTTCATTGAGGGATTGGCTAGCTGTTTTAGGTACAATTCCTGGCATGTTAGGTACAGCATAACCATAGAAATCGTTTAATTTTACAATAGGGTCATCATGTGAAGTTGGATTTAAATTTTCTACTCCACCACCCTGGTCAATTGCGACATCTATAATTAATGTATTTTTTTTAATTAATTTTTGTATACTTTTATTAATAACTTTTGGTGTTTGAGAACCTGGAATATATACCCCATTGATTATAATGTGTGATGATGGGAGATGTTTTTTCAAGTTTTCTTGTGAGGAAAATTGAGTTTTAATTTTTTTATCAAAATCTTCTATATTCAATAGTTTTTCTTTGTCTATATCAAACACAGTTACATTTGCACCCATGCCATTAGAGATGATTGCAGCATTATATCCTACTATTCCAGCACCAATTATAGAGATATTTAATGGTTTTATATTACTAGTTCCTCCTATTAATAAACCTGGGCCACCATATTGTTTTTGTAAGAAATTTGCAGCTATTTGAGGAGCAAGTTTACCTGCAATTTCTGACATGGGTTTTAATAATGGAAAAGTTTTCCCATCTTTTGAAACAGCTTCATAAGCAATAGAAGTCATCTTGGATTTTAGTAAATTCATTGAAAGGCTTTTGTTGGCAGCTAGGTGTAGAAAAGTGAATAGTATGGGTTTTTTATGTAAATATTTATATTCTGATTTAAGAGGTTCTTTTACTTTAGTTATTAATTCTGCATTTTCATATATTTCTTCAGCGTTTGAAGTTATTTTACAGCCAGAATTTAAATATTCTTTATCAGTATACCCCGCACCGATACCTGCATTTGATTCAATTAATATATGATGATTTTGCTTAGATAAAATAGATGCATTTTTAGGAATAATAGCCACTCTATTTTCATTATTTTTAATTTCTTTTGGAACGCCAATAATCATTAATTTAATATTTATTTATTTATTTATTTTATATGATTTAATGATTATTTGTAATTGTTATTAAATCAATATATACTATTTCTAGTTTATTAACCTTTAAGTTGATACAGTGATATCAATAAGGAGATATAATATGATGAAATTTCACTTGCGAAATTTCCATCCATCTATTATTGGATTTCTCTTTTAACTATGGCTAAATTGATAATAGATTCTAATGATTTTTCTAGGATGCTAAAAAGAATTTCTCATGAAATATTAGAGAGAAATTCTGGGCCAGATAAATTGATTTTGATAGGAATGCATACCAGAGGAGTGCCTTTGGCTGAAAGAATATCAGGATTTATTGAAAATATTGAAGGTATTAAAATACCTACAGCTCAATTAGATGTTTCCTTTTACAGAGATGATACTGATGTAAAAATTAAAACTGATATAAGTCCAACAATTATTGATTTAAATATTAATAATTCTAATGTCATTTTAATTGATGATGTACTTTTCACTGGCAGAAGTGTTAGAGCCGCAATGGATGCTTTAATGGATTATGGCAGGCCTTCAAGTATTCAATTGTCTGTTTTGGTTGATAGAGGGCATAGAGAATTACCTATATCTCCTGATTATGTTGGTAAGAATATTCCTACATCCAGAAATGAAAAAGTAAATGTATTAATTGCCGAAATTGATGGAAAAGATGGAGTGGAAATATCATGATAGCTGATAACAAACTAAATAATTTACTTGATATAGATCAATTGTCTAAAAATGATATTTTATATATTTTTGAATTTGCAGAAAAATTATCTTCAATTTTAAATGGCCCTGTTAAAAAAGTTCCAGTATTACGTGGGAAAACAGTTATTAATTATTTCTCAGAACCAAGCACTAGGACAAGAGTGTCTTTCGAAAATGCAGGTAAAATTTTATCTGCTGATGTTATTAATGTTTCTTCAAGTGGTAGCAGCGACGAGAAAGGTGAGTCATTTATAAACACTGTTCAAACTTTAGAATCTATTGGAGCAGATATTCTGATCATAAGACATTCTGATTCTGGAGCCCCATACTTTGTATCTAGAAATATTCAGATACCAGTCATTAATGCTGGAGATGGATCTCATGCACATCCTACTCAAACACTTATTGATCTTTATACAATATATAAATCAATTGGAGAAATTGAAGGATTAAACCTTACGATTTTAGGAGACAATATCCATAGCAGAGTGTCAAGATCTGCTGTTTTGGGATTTAGTACCATGGGTGCTAAAGTTACTTTTTGTTC
>CAYTCC010000051.1:0-3456 GCA_964436345.1 uncultured Dehalococcoidia bacterium | reverse complement strand
GTTGAAATTGATGGGTATGTAAGTGAATCAGACAGATCTTTAATTAATCAGCAGGTTATGAATAGTGTGGCAATTAGAATGGCTTTGTTAATTATATTAATAGGCGAACATACTTTGGATTCTATTTGATATGGAGTGTAAATGAAAAAAATAATTAAGAATGGAAAAGTTTTTGACGGAATATCTGGCAAGATAAAACAACAAGACGTTTTAATTATAGATGGTGTAATTCAAGATGTGGGTAATATAGATATATCAGATGCAGATATAGAAATAATAGATGCTAGCAATTATATAGTCAGTCCAGGTTTTATTGATATACATTCTCATTTAAGAGAACCAGGTTATGAGTATAAAGAAACTATAGCTTCAGGTACTAGAGCTGCTTCAAAAGGTGGTTTTACTACTATTTGTGCTATGCCCACAACTATTCCAGCTTTAGATTCTAAAGATTCAATAGATTATTTTCAAGATTTATGTAAACAACGCTCTATTATAAAAGTACATCCAATTGGCGCTGTTACTATAAATAGAAAAGGTAAAGAAATAGTAGAGATGCAGGCTTTGGCAGATTCAGGTGTTGTAGGTTTTAGTGATGATGGAGAACCTATTCATGATTCTAATATTATGAGGATGTCGCTAGAGTATTCTAAAATGGTTTCTCGCCCTATAATGAATCATTGTGATGACAGAGGCATTAATTATCGTGCAGAAGGAGTGATGAATGATGGGTTTTTAGCTCAAAGATTAGGCTGTAGTGGGATACCTAATGCTGCTGAAGCATCTATGCTTTCAAGAGATATTTTTTTAACTGAATTAACTGGTGGTTTATACCATGCTTGCCATATAAGTGCAGCTCAATCGGTAGATGTGCTTAAAATTGCAAAAGAAAGAGGAATTAATTATTCTGCAGAAGTTACACCTCACCATCTCACAATAACAGAAGATTTTATTCTTGGTCCTGATGATCAAAACAGAGAACAAATTTCTGAGAATGCTTATAATACTTTTGCAAAAGTATTTCCTCCTTTAAGAACCAAATCTGATATTCAATCTTTAATAGAAGGAATTAATAATGATTTAATTTCAATTATAGCTACGGATCACGCTCCTCATGGTTATGAAGACAAAATGACTACTTTTAATCAAGCCGCTTTTGGTATAAGTAATTTTGAGACTACATTAGGATCAGTTTTGCAATTATTTTATTCAAAAGATATAAAGTTAGAAAAATTATTAAAATGTTTAACTTCAAATCCTGCTGAATTTCTAGGGAAAAAACTAGGTAAATTAACTAAAGGTTATCCTGCAGATATAGTAATTATTGATTTGAATAAAGAGTGGAAAGTTGATATTTCAAATTTTGTGTCTTTAGGCAAAAACAGCCCGTTGCAAGGTACTAAATTTAAAGGGAAGATTTTGCAAACCTTTGTAGATGGAGAAATTGTTTACTTTGATGATAAGGGACATAATGGATAAAGGATATTTGATTTTATCTGACAAAACTTATTATCCGGGATATATATTTGGATATGGTAATTTAGTTTTTGGTGAAGTGGTATTCAATACTTCTATGACTGGGTATCAAGAAATATTGACTGATCCTTCTTATAAAGGACAAATTGTTATTCAGACTTATCCTTTAATTGGTAATTATGGAATAAATGATGAAAGTAATGAATCAGATGAAATTCAAGTTTCTGGCTACGTTGTCAGAAAGAATGAAGACTTTCCTAGTCATATAAGTTCTAAAAGAACTTTAGACCAATTTTTAAAACAATATGAAATTATGGGAATATCTGAGATTGATACTAGAGCTGTAGTGAGAAAAATTAGATCTAAAGGTGTTATGAATGGATTGATTGTAAGAGAAAATGATCCTTCTAAAGGAATTGAATATTTGGAATCAATTCCTAATTATGATTCCCTTGATTTAGCAAAAGGAATTAGTAATAGAAAAGATTTAAATGAAAAGTATGGTAAAAATCTAAATATTAATCAAAAATACAAAGTTGCTGTTATAGATTGTGGAGTAAAAGAAAATATTCTGAAATTATTATATAAACGTGGATGCCAAATCAAAGTATTCTCACCAGATTTTACTGTAGATGATTTGAAAATTTTTTCTCCTAATGGAATATTGATATCACCAGGCCCAGGCGATCCGAAGAATATGGATTTTTTAGTTGAAAAAGTAAAATTGATTTTAAATAATTATCCTATATTTGGTATTTGTTTAGGTCATCAAATAATAGCCAGAGCTTTTGATTCCGAAACATATAAACTTAAATTTGGACACCGTGGCGGAAATCAGCCTGTGAAGGATATAGTAAATGACAAAGTATATATTACTGCTCAAAATCATGGATATGCAGTATCTTCGGAAAGTATTAATCCAAATATTGAAATTACGCATATTAATTTAAATGATAATACTGTTTCTGGAATAAAACATAAAAAATTACCTATTATGGGTATTCAATATCATTCTGAAGCATCTCCTGGTCCACAAGATAATGAATATCTTTTTGATGAATTTATAAATATGATGAGTGTAAAAAGGAAAATTATTTGAAAGTTTTAATACTAGGCTCAGGCCCCATTGTTATAGGCCAAGCAGCAGAATTTGATTATGCTGGCACCCAAGCTTGCAGATCTCTTAAAGAAGAAGGTATTACAACTATATTGTTAAATTCAAATCCTGCAACAATCATGACTGATATGGATGTTGCTGATGTTGTTTATATAGAACCTATGACAGTTGAATCAATAGAAAAAATAATTCAAATACAAAAACCTGATGCTATTCTCCCTACTTTGGGTGGGCAGACTGGTTTAAATTTAGCGATGGATTTACATCACGCAGGAATATTTGAAAAATATGATATAAAATTATTAGGCTCTCCTATTGAAACAATAGAAAAATCTGAGGACAGAGAGGGATTTAAGAAGTTGATGAAAGAAATAGGTGAACCAGTTCCTGAAAGTGCTGTAGCTAATTCGGTGCAAGAATCAAAGGGAATTGCAATTTCAATTGGATTACCGGTAGTGGTAAGACCTGCTTTTACGCTTGGGGGAACAGGTGGCGGTATGGCACATACATTAGAAGAATTGGAAAAGATTGCAGAATCAGGGATTAAATATAGCCCAATTAATCAAATTTTAATTGAAAAATCTTTGATTGGGTGGAAAGAGCTTGAATTTGAAGTTATGCGAGATTCAAAAGATAATTGTATTACCGTATGTAATATGGAAAATATAGACCCTATGGGAGTTCATACAGGTGATAGTATAGTCGTTGCTCCTAGTCAGACATTAACAGATAAAGAGTATCAATTATTAAGGACGTCAAGTTTAAAAATAATCAGATATTTAGGAGTCGAAGGAGGATGTAATGTCCAATTCGCAATTAAACCTAATGATAAAAAGGAAGCAAATGTTGTTGATGATTATTAT
>CAYTCC010000050.1:3656-10190 GCA_964436345.1 uncultured Dehalococcoidia bacterium | reverse complement strand
GAACTTAGTAAAGAAGCTGCAAAACTTGGAGGTTTTTATCATACTCATACAAGAGGATTGTTAGCAAAACCAGGAAATATATTAGCTCCATATGATGAAGCTGTTGAAATTGCAAAAAAAGCCAATTTACCATTGCATTTAACACATTATTATCAAAAGATGATGTACGTACATAGTAAAAATATAGCAAATGGTAAATATACAGATTATTTAGATTTAGTAGAAAATGCCATAGATAGCGGAATGGATGTTACTTTTGATTGTTACACATATGCATATTCAGGAACAACATTAACTATAATTTTACCTAACTGGAGTAAAGATGGTGGTCCGGAAAAACTAATGCAACATCTTCAATCAACTAACTCAAGAAAAAAAATAGCCAAAGAAATAAATAAAACATTTCCAACAACATGGTTAACAAATTTTAAAAAACCACACAATAAAAAATATGACGGGTTATCGGTAAATGAAATTTCTGAAATGAAGAACCAAGAACCAGTCTCAGTATTATTTGATCTTTTGGTTGATGAAAATTTAGGGATATCATTTGTTGGACTTGGTGGTAATCCACAAACATTACCGGAATTCGTTAAACATCCTGCAGGCATGATTGCTTCTGATTCGATATTATTTGGAGATCATCCTAGTCCAAGAACTTTTGGTACTTTTACCAAAATAATTTCTGAATACGCAAGAGATGATCAATTTTTAACTTTAGAAAAAGGGATAAGGAAAATGTCATCTTTCCCTGCTCAGAGGCTTGGTCTGAAAAATAAGGGATTAATATTAAACAATTATGACGCCGATGTTATTGTTTTTGATTTACCAAAGGTTAATGTCCCAGCTACAAAAGCAAATCCCAGGCAACTTTCTGAAGGAATTGAACAAGTTATTGTTAATGGGCAATTTGTTATAAAAGATAGTAAACATACAGGAAACTTACCTGGTAAAGCTGTACGTAGAGGGAAAGATTCATAAAAATAATCTTTAAATTCTCTTTTGTATTTATTCTCTCTTTTTTATATCTTCTTTCTTTTTAAGATATATTTTAATATCTGCTATCTCATCCTCAGTAATATCTTTATTTCCACAATAATTACAATATAGAGAATCTAGCCTTATTACTTTATTACAAAAATAACACTGTTTTGTTATAGATATCTTTTTTTATACGAATGTTCTCAATGATTTGAAAGTTTCTAAAAAAATACAAAATAAATTATTGCCAAAGGAATAAAAAAAACAATGACTGATAATATTATTCTTAATCCAATTTCTATTTTCGACATTTTTATTTAGTAAATCACTTTTTATAGTTATAAATATTAAATTTAGGGACATGATGGATCTGGCTCAGAACTCTATCATGTCCCATATTATTTATACTCTGAATTTTATCTATTTCAAGATTAAATATCAGTACTAAATAATGGTATTAGTCTTATGCTTATAATATATTTAATATTTTCATAAAATTAATAGTTGGCAGAAAACAGTTGCCGTTCAAATTTATATATAATACTGTTAATTAATATTGTACAGAGATAATTTTGATTGAAAATATATTAAAAAAATATCATAACTTACGATGGTTTATTAAACTATTGTTATACTTCCCACTATCTTTTATTGCCAGTGCTTTTTTTGGAGATATCGGATTATATGTATTAATAATCTTACTTGTATCATTAAATTTATATGTGATCAGAAGATTTAGAACTGAAGAGATAGTGAGAAAATATAGTAAAAAAAAATAAATTTCAATAATTTTCCATATCCTTATATAAAGATGAAGATCCGACATATGTTTGCATATAAATTAATTATGTTATACTGAGGGAAATAAGCATAGGTGAAATGTATGAAAACTGCAATAAAAAACGGGAAAATTGTAACTTATAACAATGGAATATCAGTCAAAGAAAACCAAGCACTAATTATTGACAATAACATTATTGTAGATATTACTGAAAATTCTGAAGTTGAAAAAAAATATCCTGACGCAAAAATACATGATGCTACAAACAAAGCAATATTTTCAGGATTTGCAAATTGTCACACACATTTCAGATTAACTTTAGCTCGTGGGATTTTTGAAAATGAATCTCCTTCAAACACTCCTCCTTTTCCTGGATTTCCCAGGAGGCCATTACCTGAAATCTCAAAAGAAGAACATCAAATAATGGTACTACTTGGAGCTATAGAATCGATCAAAGCAGGTACAACAGTTGCTATGGAAGTTGCTGACGGAATTATGGATTATGCTGACGAATTACAAAAGAGTGGACTTCGTTTAGTTTTAGCTGAACAAATATCAGATAGAATGTCAGGAAGTTACGGAGAGCCCGGTGAAATTAAATCTGACCCTAAACAAAATGAAAATGGATTAGAACAAATGTCAAATTTATATTCCAAATGGCATAACTATGACCAATCTAGAATAACTGTTGGTATTGCAGCCTGGGCTCCAGATATGAACTCACCAAACTCATTACAATCAATACGAACTCTTCAGGATAAATTAAATGTTGTTTCTACAATACATTTAAATCAACTTTGGGGAGAAGTACAAAACATCAAAGATAATTACGGAACAACACCAACAAAATATCTTGAACAAAATAATTTTTTAAATGATAAACTTGTAGCTGCTCATTGCAGATGTATGTCAACTGAAGAAGAAAAAATTCTTGGGAAATACAACTCTACAGTATCTTTTAACGCAGCAATTGCATCAAGAAGAGGCCTAAGTCCAAATATAAAAGATCTAGAAGAATTTGGATGTAAAATAGCTATGGGATCAGATAATATGGATGAAAATATGATTGTCGTTATGAGGACAGGTATGTTCATGGAACGTGTAAGGATGACAGATGGAAGAAACCCTTCTCCGAATGAAGCTTACAAATGGGCAACTCATAATGGGTATAAATCTCTTGGTATTCCTGATGCCGGGAATTTAAACAAAGGAAGTAAAGCAGATTTAATAATAGTCAATCTACTGCAACCTCATCTGACACCACAAACAGATATAGTATCTAACTGGGTACATATGGGACAAAATCACGATGTTGAATCTGTAATGGTAGATGGGAAATGGATTATGAAAGAACATAAAATCCTTAACTTGGATGAAGAATACATAATTACCAAAGCTAATGAAATTGCTGCAAGGGTTTGGAAATAAGTTTATGGATAATAATTTAAATGATCTTACTGTTTCTGAACTTTCTGCATTATTAGAAAAAAAAGAAATATCATCAGTAGAACTTACCAAATTATTTCTAAATAAAATTGAGATCACAGAAGATTCAGTGAATGCTTTTGCTCTTATTACACGTGATAAAGCATTTGAACAAGCATCTGAATCAGATAAAAGAAGAAAGGAAAATAAACAATCAACATTTTCTAATCTAGACGGGATACCATATGGACTGAAAGACATATTTGATACCAAAAATATACTGACAGAAGCCGGTTCTGAAATTTATAAGGGTAGAATCCCTGATTCCGATGCTCATGTAGTAAAACTTCTTCATGAAAATGGTGCTGTATTGCTAGGAAAAACAATTACAACAGAATTTGCAGACGGACACCCTCCTGAAACTATAAACCCATGGGATTCAAGTCGAACACCCGGAGGATCAAGTACAGGATCTGCAGTAGCAGTAGCAACACGTATGCTCCCTTATGCACTTGGAACCCAGACGGTGGGATCTGTTTTACGACCAGCTGCTTACAATGGGATTGTTGGACTAAAACCAACATATGGTCTTATAAGTCGCACAGGTGTAATTCCACAATCAGACAGTTGTGACACAATAGGGATACTTTGTAGAAGTGTTAAAGATGCAGGTTTAATCTTAAAATCAATTGTAGGTTACGATCCCAATGATAATAAAAGCTCAATAGAGGCAAAATCATTTGAAATAAATAATAATTTAAATGACTCTATACCAAAGATAGGATTTTTAAATAATTATTTTATGGATGAATCAGATGAACAAGTAAAATATTCAACTCTTTCTGCTATAAAATCATTGTCTGATAATGGAGCTATAATTGAAGAATCAAACATAAATATAGATTTTGAATCAGGATTTCAAGCTCATAGAATTGTTCAACAGTCAGAAATGGCCCAGTGGCATGAACTTCTGTACTTAAAGTACGCTAAAAAGTATAAACCTATTACTTTAGAATATATAAAATCTGGATTCTCTAAAAATGCAATTGAATATATTAATGCACTTGAATTCAGAAACCAAATGAGAAAAATTGCTATCGATAATCTAAAATCCTATGATGTACTAATTATGCCTACTGCAAGTGGACTGCCACCTAAGGATTTATCTCGTACAGGTGATACACGATTTCAAAGTCCTTGGACTTTTACTGGATTGCCTAGTATTGCCATCCCGTCAGGTCTTTCTGAAAATGGGTTACCGCAATCTATACAATTAGTAAGTAAACCATTTAATGAACAAAAACTACTAAATGCCGCCAAATGGATAGAGTCTGTATTAGGAACACTACCTGCTCCGGTAATGAAAGGAGAAAAATCATGAAAAAAAGAATAAATAAAGTTATAGCATTATTAGAAGCAGGACAACCTGTTTATTCAACGAGTGCCAATGAACTTACATACAATGCAGGAGAACAAATGTCACAAACTTGGGCAGATTTAATTTTAATTGAATTTGAACATCATGCTTTTGATATAGTAGGATTAACTCAATTTATGAAAGGGTTAAAAGACGGAGGGCCAACTCCAGACGGATATTTAATGCCAACTGTAATAAGTACTCTACCTTCAAATTGCATGACAAAAGAAGAGATGCTTTTTAATGCATGGCAAACACGTCATGTTCTTTCTACTGGTGCTCATGGAGTTTTACAAACACATACTCGAGATGTTGAAGCAGTTAAAACTTTCGTAGCAACAGCTAGGTATCCTTATCAGAAACTTGGAAGAGAATTTCTTCCTGAAGGATTAAGAGGCTCAGGAGGGCAGAAACAACCATCACAAATTTGGGGAGTTACACAAAGAGAATATACTGATTTAGCTGACCCTTGGCCATTAAACCCAAAAGGCGAAATACTTTTAGGATTAAAAATTGAAGACAGGTATTGCGTGGAAAATGCAGATGAAATAGCTGCAGTACCTGGAATTGGGTTTGCTGAATGGGGCCCTGGGGATATGGGTATGAGCTACGGGGATGCTGATGCACATGATCCTCCCTACCCTGATTATATGAATCAGGCCAGAGAAAAAGTAAAAACTGCTTTATACAAATCAAATGTTGCTTTCTACAGTAGTTGGAACGATAAAAACTTAAATATACAAGAAACAGTAGATCACTTAATTGATAATGTGGGTGCTAAAATATTAGGTATCCCAGGTAAAGATTATGCTGATTATGGGAGAAAAAAAACTAATTTATAAATACCCTTTTAATGATTTAATACAAAGGCATCATAAAATGGAAACAAATGAATACATAATCATGTGTATGAATAGAGTAAGAGAGATGCTATATATATGTCTTGAAGATTTAACCCTTGACGAAGTTTGTAAACGCCCAGGGAAAGAATCTAATAATATTGCCTGGACAGTTTGGCATATGACAAGAGGATTTGACAGAAGAATATCTTTAATATCAGGTGAAGATCAAATTTGGATATTAGAACAATGGTATAAGAGTTATAATCTTCCAGCGTCTGATAAAGATTTAGGAATTGGACATACTTCAGAAGAAGTAAATAAAATAATTCCAATCAAACTTAGTGTATTAACAGAATATTATGAATCAGTACATAAAAAAATGTTACGGTATTTTAGTAATAATCAACAATTCAATGACTATAACAAAATAATACCTGAAACTGAAAATACAAAAGGTTATGAGGCAATGAGATTGGTTGCAGGTACAATGCAACATATTGGCCAAATCAATTACATCAGAGGATTAATTGAAAGCCGTATATGGTATACAGGGAACATAAAAGAAAAACGTTAAATATTAAAGTATTTATATAAGAATGAACCGGGTGGGATTCGAACCCACGACCCACGGCTTAAAAGGCCGTTGCTCTACCAGCTGAGCTACCGGTCCAAAGCAAAATAACGGATAATATTGTACAACTTTATATTATAGATTGTTACTATTATTATTGTATTAATTACAATAAATTCCTGTTAGAATCTTAATCATTAAAACCTCTCTCTCAATAAATATATGAAAAAAATATTAAATTTACTGTTAATTCCTTTAGCAATATTATCAATAGCTTGCTCTGGGACTCCAGATGTTATGGACACAGCAATTGACAAACAAAAACAATTAGATGAGGCATACGAAAAAGCAGCTAATGCTCCAAAACCTAAAGCAGCTAATGCTCCAAAACCTAAAGCAGCTAATGCTCCAAAACCTAAAGCAACTGATACTCCAAAACCTAAAGCAACTGATGATCCAAATCCTAAAGCAACTGATGATCCAAAACCTAAAGCAACTGATGATCCAAATCCTAAAG
>CAYTCC010000050.1:0-3432 GCA_964436345.1 uncultured Dehalococcoidia bacterium | reverse complement strand
ATCCAAAACCTAAAGCAACTGATGATCCAAAACCTAAAGCAACTGATGATCCAAAACCTAAAGCAACTGATGATCCAAATCCTAAAGCAGATGATAAATCACATCAAGATAAATTAATGAATGAAATAAGTTCTAAGATTCAACAAGCTGCAAAAGAAGGAACCCTTGAACAACTAAATGCAGTCAAGCTTTGCTCTATAATGCCGGAAGCAACGCAAAATATGTGTACACAAAAAGTAAAAATGGATATACAAACTGAAATGGCTAAAATTCCACAAACTTCACAACATACTAAAAATCAAAGCCCAAAACCGGATTCAAATTCTAAAGATCCATGTGCTGCAGTACCTAAAGACGCAAAAGCAGAATGCGAAAAAGGAATTGCTGCTGCTCGTAAAAACCAAGCAGAATCAAAAGCTAGAGCTGAAGCTGAAGCTAAAACCGAAGCTGATAAATACATTAAAAGTTTTGATCCAAATAATATACCTAAAATCGCAAAATATAATTTTATTAACTTAGATAAATTTTCAAGAATATCGAAACTCAGATCTGCTGTAGGTCATAATTATTCCTATAAAACTGAGGAAGATGATCCTACCCGTCAAAATTGCAAAAGTATGAAACATTATTTTATCCCAGTTGGAGCCCCTAAATCCAATGAAGCTGTTAGCACAACTCCTCATACATTTAAATGGATGACTCTAAAATTTTATTCCCCTGTTAATGGTGTTATAAATCATGTGGAATACACTGAAAATCAATATGGTACTGAAGCCAATTTTGGAATACAGGCCACAGACGAAGATGCCAAAGGATATTATTTTGATTATTATCACATTGCACTAGATCCCAATCTTAAAGTTGGTTCAACTGTAACAGAGGGACAACAAGTAGGTACACTAGGAGATGAAAACGCATATGGTGAAATGGCAGTATCTGCACGTGAATCAAAAACTAAAATACATTTAATTTCTTTTCTAGAAGTAGTCACGGATGAAATATTCAATCTTTATAAAAGTAGAGGAGTAGATTCTCCTTCTGATGTAATAATAACCCGAGAAGAAAGAGATGCAAATCCTTTACCTTGTGATAATTCTGAGGCTGGATGGTTTATTGGTAGCAGCAAAAGTAATAAACCTAATATTAGTTTTCAAAAATGGGTATATGAAAGTGAAGATAACTGGTTTTTCTTTAAGTAATTCAATCTACTAAAGGCCAATATTTAATAAACGGTTTTCCAATAACGAAATCATAACTTACTTGTCCCCAATTTCTAGAATCATTGCTTACTCTTCTATTATCACCAAGAACAAATATATGATTAGGATCTACAATTACAGGACCAAAATTATCATATCCACGATATTTATCTGATTCAAGATATGGTTCTTTAATCTTTATATTATTAACATAAACAAAGCCATCTCTTATAGAAATATTATCTCCAGGCACTCCTATAATTCTCTTTATAAATTTTCTTTTAACATTAGATGGATATTTAAAAACCACTATATCTCCATGTTGAGGATCAAAAGGTTCTAAAAAATATGAAGAATTATCAATAATATCTTTTGTTAAAATATTCTTAATATATGAAAATTTTAATACTAAAATTCTTTGATCAGATTCATAATTAGGAATCATGCTATCTCCCCTTACGATATAATTTTGCAACATAAGATTCAATGCGAAAAAAAATAGTAATCCTATTAAAGCACTCTCAGAAATCTCAACTAATGTTTTCCATGTGGTTAGTAAATAATTCATAAATATAAATTGACATTATTTTTCTTCTTATTTTATTCTTATTTAGGTAAACTGTAAGCAACAAGATTAAAAATTTAACACTATAATGATTAAAATATTTAAATTTCTATCCATATCTATATTTATATTTGCAGTGGCTCTATCATGTAATGATAATGATCAATCAAATATTGAATTAAACCAACCTAGCCAAAAAAATATCAGCAATTTAAATGAATCCAATGAAAATATATCTAAAATTCAGCCTAATACCCAAATAGTAAATAGTGGTCAGGTTGGAATATGGGTAAACGGGCAATCTAAAATTATGATAGCTCCAGATATTGTAGAAATGTCAGTTGGAATAGAATCAACTAATAAAATAGTCTCTGAATCAGTCAAAACTGTATCTATAGATCATGAAAAATTAATATCCATATTGATAAATAAAGGTATTCAAGAAAATGAAATTAAAACTACTAGATATACTATAAATCCTCAATACAAATACACTAAAGATGGTTCAGAATTAACTGGCTATGAAGTAGCTCATTATCTATCATTTATTTACAGAGATATTGATAAAATTGGAGATCTGATAGATATTATTTCATATGGTCCTAAATCAATAGGAGATAATTTACGTATCAATTCCATAAACTTTTCTATAGAAAACCCAAAAGTTTTTGAAAGTAAATTACGAGAAAACGCAATAACTGATGCAAAAGACAAAGCTAATGAAATAGCAAAGATTGCCAATGTTATACTTGGATCCCCAGTTTATATATCAGAAAATTCTCCAACCAATTTCACAAAACAAATTTCAGAATCAGATATTGGAATAGCACGTATGTCAGTTGCCCCTACTACGGAAATTTCTAGTGGGCAGTTAACTTTATTTTTTAGTGTCAATATGGGCTTTTCAATAGTTAAATGATAATTATATTATGCTAAAATTCACCTTGGAGAAAAAATGGTATTAAGTGACAAAACTATAAAAGAAGAAATAAAAAACAATAATATAATTATCGAACCTTTAGGAGAAAATGCAATCCAACCGGCTAGTGTCGATGTAAGATTAGATGAAAATATACTAGTATTCAGAAATACTGAACAACCTTACATTGATGTGAAAAATATTTCTGATGATCTAACCGATTTACTTAAAATTCAATCTGATAAACCGTTCATATTACACCCAAATCAATTTGTATTAGGAAGTACACTGGAATATGTAGAAATCCCAAATCATTTAGTATCAAGATTAGAAGGAAAAAGCTCTCTTGGAAGAGTTGGCTTACTAATTCATTCCACTGCAGGATATGTAGATCCTGGATTTAAAGGAAATCTCACTCTGGAGCTAAGTAATGTATCAAATCTTCCGATAACGTTATACAAAGGCATGAAAATTGGACAAATGTCATTTACACAATTAACTACTCCGGTAGAAACACCTTATGGCTCTGATATACTAAACTCAAAATATCAAGGACAAAAATTACCCACAGCAAGTTTATTTCACAAAGATTTTGGAAAATAAATTTAATCAATACATGTCAGAGGCAATTAACCAAGCTAAATTAGCTATGGGGTTAACAAGCCCTAATCCTCCTGTAGGTGCAGTTTTAGTTTCTGAGCACAATAAAATTATTGGGATGGGACATACTCAGGCTTTTGGTAAAAATC
>CAYTCC010000049.1:0-10425 GCA_964436345.1 uncultured Dehalococcoidia bacterium | reverse complement strand
AAGGGGGTCTTTTACCGGCTAATTGAGCACCAATAGCTATAGGTAATATTTTGATTAATTCGATTATGTTGAATAAACCTTTAGTTTTTAAAAGTAATAAAACTTCATTTACAATTCCGTTACTTTTGATCAGATCAGTAAAAGATTTTGCATGTCTTGCTCCATAATTATTATCTATTTTATTTTCCATAGATTTTGATCTTATAGACATTATTCGTTCCATAGGATTTACGCCTTTTGGACATACCTCTATACATTGCATACATCTTGTGCAGTCCCATATACCGCCATCTTTTTCAAGATCTTGTAGTCTTTCAAATTGAGACCCATCTCTAGGATCAGCAATAAATCTGTAAGATTTGGCTAAAGCGGCAGGTCCAAGGAAATTGTCTTTTACTTCTAATACTGTACAGTCTGAAACACATGCTCCACACATAATACAATTCATAACTCCAACAAGATGGACCATGTCATCATTTGGAGCAAGGTATTCGCCATCAGGTACTTCGCCTTCAGGTTTTATATATGGATCAACTGCATTAAATTTATCCCAAAAAGGTTTGAAGTCTGAGGCAAGGTCTGAAATTACAGGCATATTTCCTACAGGTTCAATTAATACTTTGTTATTTTTTTCTACTACAGAAAGTTTTGTTTTACACACGAGTTTTGCCTGACCATTTACCCGCATAGCACATGATCCACATATGGATGCTCTACAAGCACATCTAAGAGATAATGTACCATCAATTTCTTCACGAATTTTAATTAATGCATCTAAAACTGTGAACCAATCTTCTACTCCAACGTAATAGACTTGGTTATAAGATTCACCGTTATTGATTTCGGGATCTTGTCTTTTGATTTCTATCTGTATGGTTTTTTTTGCTGTTTGTACCATTAATATTTCCTAATTTCAGGGGCCCATTTAGTGATATTGACATCAGAAGTATAAAATTGTACTTCTCCATCTATTTTTACTACATGTGTATGTTTCAACCAATTTTTATCATCTCTTTCAGTAATATCTGTTCTATAATGAGCTCCTCTGCTTTCTTTCCTGTTTTCTGCTCCCACACACATTGTTAGAGCTACATCTAACATATATTTTAATTCAAGGTTGAAAATCAAATCAGTATTGAATATTTTTCCTTTATTATCTATCGATGTATTCTCATATCGGTCGATTAAACTTAAAACTTTTTGTTTTGCTAATTCAATACTTCGTGTATCTCTGAATACTCCTATACCAGAAGTCATTGCTTCACCCATTTCATTTCTTAATGTTGCTGATCTTTCTCCGTTTGATCTATTGATGATATTTTGTATTCTTTTTGTTTCGTTATTTAACTCATCTATATTTTTTGAGATAGAATTTACTTGAGACGAATGCTCTATTGCAGCTCTAGCAGATCTTCTTCCAAAAACAATAGTGTCTAAAAGAGAATTTGCTCCTAATCTGTTCCCTCCATGTACACTTACGTTTGCACACTCTCCTGCTGCAAATAATCCAGGTACATCAGTTTTACCCATAAAATCAGTTTTGATCCCACCCATTATATAGTGCATTGTAGGTTTGACAGGGATTGGTTGTTCTGCCAAATCAATTCCTCTAAATTCAGTAGCGACCTCTTGTAAATAGCCTAATCTTTCTTCTATTTTAGCTTTACCTAAATGCCTACAGTCTAACAAGACACATCCATCTATACCTCTTCCTTCATTTATTTCTATTTGTTCTGCTCTAGAAACAACATCTCTTGAGGCTAGCTCAAGATATTCAGGTGCATAATCTTCCATAAATCTCTCACCATTGGAATTCAAAAGATATGCCCCCTCTCCTCTTGCTCCCTCGGATAGCAATATCCCATTTCCTGCAAGTCCTGTAGGATGATATTGAATCATTTCCATATCCATTAAAGATGCTCCTGCGTTATATGCTAAGGCAAGTCCATCGCCTGTACATATTAAAGCATTTGTTGATGGTTCGAAAATTCTTCCCGCACCACCAGTAGCTAATATTACTGATTTTGCTTTGATGATTTCAAGTTTGCCTGAATGTATATCCATAGCAATCACACCTCTGCATTCTCCATCTTCTATTATCAATTTTGTAACAAACCATTCTTCATAAACTTGGGCATTTTGTTTTACAGTTTGCTCGTAAAGAACATGAAGCATTGCAGATCCCGTAATAGCACCTACAAAAAAAGTTCTTGCCACAGTTTGTCCGCCAAATCTTCTAGTCCCTAGTCTTCCTTCTTCATCTCTACTGAAAATTACGCCCATGTGTTCAAGTTCAATTAAATTTTCACCTGCTTCTCTGCACATAATTTCAACTGCTTCTTGGTCAGCCAAATAATCACTTCCCTTTATAGTGGAAAGAGCATGGTCTTCCCAATCATCTCCTCTATCAGTTAAGGCGGCATTTATTCCACCTTGCGCTGCGCATGAATGAGATCTTACGGGGTGTACTTTTGATAGAATAGCTGTGTTTTTACCTGCTTCAATACTTTCTAGGGCAGCTCTTAATCCTGCTAATCCAGCCCCAACTATTAAAATATCATGTTCGTACATCTGGCCTCATATTGAAAATATAAGATTAGAAATAATCAAAAATTATTCTATCATTTTTTTTGTCAGCTATCTATTAAAATAGATGAATTGTTTATTTTATATAGCTTCAGTTTGTATTTTATTTATTTTGCTTTCAATTGCATTTAGTAAATTATCAAATGAAATTTCAAATAATTTAACTCCATTCTCTTGTAAATTTTCAGTTATCTTACTTAAATCAATTCCTATTTCATTTAAAGTAGATAATTCTGATAATATTTTATTTTCATCCCATCCATTATAATTTTCAGGGTTACCGGTTTTGACAAATTTTTCTATAGTATCTAGGGGGACAGTATTAATAGTATTTGGTGCAATTAATTTATCAATATAAAGGCTATTACTATAATTTGGATTTTTTGTACTAGTACTTCCCCATAAAGGTTTTTGTAAAGGTTTTTTATTTTGATTAGGGAATTTTTTTAAGAAAGTTATGTAAGCAAGTCTTGAATTTGCAATTGCTATTTTTCCTAACAATTTATGATTTTTATCTTTGGTTTCCAATAAGCTATCTATTTCTGTATCAACACGGCTAACAAAGAAAGAAGCTACTGAAAATGGAAGAAGTTTTTGAGAATAATTTGTAGTTCCTTCCAAGAATGCGTTAGATACATTGTCATAGTGTCTTTGATTAAACATTAATGTTGCATTAATATTTAATCCCATTTTTGTTAGTATTTTGATAGCTTCAATACCCTCATCAGTTGCCGGTACTTTAATCATTATATTAGGCATATTGATTTTTTTGTTTAAGTGCAAAGCTTGATCAATGGTTTCTTTTGTTTTGTAAGCTAGTTTGGGTGAAACTTCTATGCTTACATAGCCATCAAGATAATTGGTATTTTCATAAGTATTTAGTAAAAGTTCAGCAGCTTTCTTTATGTCATATATACTTAATTCTTCAAATATTTTATAACTAGAAATTTTTGAATTTGATTTTAATAATTTGAGTATATCATGGTCATAATCATTACTATCTGATATTGCTTTTTCAAATATTGATGGATTACTTGTTAATCCAGTAATTCCTCTTGTTTTAATAAGAGTTTTTAACTTTCCAGATTTAAGTAGACTTCGAGAAATAAAGTCTATCCATAATGATTGTTTGTTTTCCTGTAGAGTTTTAATATTTTTCATAAATTTATTTTAAATTTTTTAGATATTTATTTAAATAATTATTTAATAATATTCCTCTTGATACTAAAAAAACTATATGTGATACCCAGAGACCATAATTTCCCCATAATTTTGTTAAAAAATATGTGAGTAATAAAAATATTATTGTTGAATATATTACAGTATTTCTCATTTCTTTTGTCTTTAACATACCAGAAAAGGTACTGTCTAATTGAAATGCAAGAACTGAAACTAAAGGTATTATGCTTATTATTATTATATATTTGTAACTTTCTAATCTAACCGCTTCCAAATTGGTAACTAAATTAATTAAATTTTTCCCAAATATTAAATATATTAAAGTAAATAGTAATCCGGTAAATGCTGCTGAAATTAAAGCATTGTCATAAATAGATTTGAATTTGGTTATATTTTTTGATCCTATATACTCTCCAATTAATGGAGCTGAAGCATGTGTTGGACCGTCAATAGTCATAAAGGAGAAAAATATGAATTGCAAGAAAATTCCATTAGAAGCTAATGCAGTTGCTCCTAATCTAGTAGATATATATGTGGTGACTAAATAAACTGTTTGAAGAAGAAGTGTTCTTATCATCAAATCACCAAATGAACTTCCTAATAATATAATATCCTTCTTAGGAAGTAATTTTTTGATTGAGAAATTTATATTTCTTTTTTTTAAATTTATGGGTATTTCAATAATAATATAAATGAAACTTAACCACTGAGAAATTATTGTTGCATAACCTATTCCATTTAGCTTTGTATTAAAAAAATTAGTAAATAATAAAACAATAATGATGTGAGATGCTCCCATTAAAGTCCATGTTCTGAATATTACTTTTGGTTTTTTAATTCCAAGAAACCATGCACTTAAAATCATGATTAGCAAATGTGGTCCTACTCCAAGGATTTTAATATAAAAATATTCTGTAGTGATTTTTTCAATTTCTGAACTCTGATTAAATATAAGAGAACATAGAATCCAAATTGGTTTTTGAAAAATTAGAATAAGAACTGAAATTGTAAACATAAATAAAATACTAGTTATTAATACTTCTGAGATTTTATTTAATTGGTTTTCACCATCTTTTTGAGAAGTATATCCAGTGATGGCCATTCCTAATGAACCAAAAATCCAATAAAAATTGCTTATTATATTATTCCCATAAGCTAGAGAGGCAAGATAGTTTTCATTTTCAAAATGACCTGCTATAGAAATGTCTATTATATTTACTACAGGATCCCACAAAGTGCCTAGTAGAATGGGTATGGCTATACTCCAAATAATTTTCGTTTCTTTCAGGTTTATATTCATATACGATATTATGGTGGAGACGGGGGAGAGTCGAACTCCCCGTCCAAAAAACATTCGGACTAGGACATCTACAGGTTTATCTGATTGATAATAAGCTTGAAGACTTCAATCAGAAAGAGTTTATTCAAGCTTTCCGACTAAAATTCTCCTCTGAACCACCGGTTTTCAGAGCTATACCCCGATTTTCGACACCGCATAATTCTCTCGGGGGAAGTATTATGCAATGTAGCAGCTATTAAGCTGCTAAAGCTAACTGTTTATTGTCAGTTAATTTTTTTCCATAGTTTAACGAGTAATATGGACCTCGACCTGCAATCCCGCCTAATAAATTTTCTGTCGAAACCACGCGTCCCCATTTATTAGAGAGATCATATTAAGATAAATCAAATAATAGGTCAATATATTTATCTTATAAACTATATATTCGCCTTGTTTGTTTTTATAAATGGTAGTAGAGTTTCTTAAATATTAACATTCTTGTTGAACGAATTGGAAAACTCACCTGAAAATTCTAACAAATTAAGTAATATTGATTATTTTGCTTCGTTAAAATACCCAGACTTTTTAAAGATGTGGTTGGCCAGTATGTTTGCAGGATCTTCTTATTGGGCTTTGATAGTTGTTAGAGCTTGGGTAGTTTACCAGCTTTCAGATAGTAATATGTTGGTGGGATTAGTTACTTTTGCTGCAATGATTCCACGTGTTTTAGTTACACCTTTTGTTGGATATTTATCAGATAAATTCCAAAGAAGAAAAATCTTGCAAATAATGTTTTTCGTTAATTTTGTACATAATCTTGGTTTGAGCATATTATACTTTTTAGATTTTATTTTACCCTGGCATTTAGTTGTTTTAGCTTTTATTCAAGGATCAGCCCGAGCTGCACAAATGCCCTCTGGGCAATCCTTAGTTCCTAATATAGTTCCAAGAGATAAATTGTTGAATGCAGTTGCTTTAAATATGTCTACTGTTCATGCCACAAGGTTATTAGGTCCTTTGGCTATAGCTCCATTTCTTAGTTTTTTTAACTCTGATAATGGAGGATTGAATGGTACGGATTTAGCATTTTTTATTTGTACAGGATTTTATGCATTGAGTTTCTTTTTTGCTTTATTAATTAAAAATGAATCCACAGGAAAGATGAGTAACCAATCATTTTTAAAGAATTTAGCTGAAGGTCTGAAATTTGTACATTCAACAAAACCATTTTTAACTGTGATTGGTATCACAGCTTTGCATTGTACTTTAACAATGTCTTTTGAGTCAGTTTTGCCATATTTTTCAGTCAATAAATTGGGTGCGGAAGGTAGCGGAGTAAGTTACCTAATGATGTGTGTTGGTGTTGGTTCATTGATAACATCTTTGATTTTAGCTGGTGCTGCAGATGAAAAATTAAAAGGCAAACTGTTTTATTTTTATGCAATACTTAGCGGGATTGCGCCTATTTTGTTATCTTTTTCATCAAATTTATATTTTTCGCTTTTTGCAACTATACTCATGGGGTTTAGCCAGACGGGATTTATGATAATAGTTCATACTATTATACAATTAATGTCCCCGGATTATGTGAGAGGTAGGATAGCAGGTGTTTATTCAATGTATGTAGGTGGAAGCATGGCATTCTTTAATTTTATAAATGGCCTTTCTGCAGATTATATTGATCCTGGTTATTCAATAGCCCTACAAGGATTGATTTTTACTTTGATAATTTATATTTATCGAAATCAGGAAGTTTTATTTTATATTTATAAAGGTAATTTTAATGATCTTAGTAAATATAGTAAAATTACAGTATCATAAATTTAAGGAGTTACTATGAATCAAGATGTTAATTGGCAAAATTTTAGGGATCAATTTCCAACATTGGATAATACTAATTATTTAAATACCTGTTCTTTAGGTTTGTTATCTAATGATTCTAAGGATGCTTTATTATCATATATTGATACATGGACTACACTTGGTGCGTCGGCGTGGTACTCAGTTTGGATGGAGAAAATTAATTCACTTAAGGAAGAGTTTGCAAAATTAATTAATGCTTCGCCAGATGAAATTGCAATAATGCCAAGTGTTTCTCAAGCTATTGCAGTTATTTCATCTTGTATTGATTTAAACCCTGATGATGAAGTAGTTACTTCTGAATTAGATTTTCCAACTATAGCTCATAATTTTATGGGCAGAGAATCAAAAGGGCAGGGTAAGGTTAAAATAGTAAAATCAGAATCGATGCAATATGTTGATGTGGAAAAATTCATATCTCATATATCTGAAAAAACAAAATTGGTTGCAACTAGTAGGGTATATTATTTGAGCGGATATATTAATGATTATGAAAAGATAATGAATGCAGCAAAAAATAATAATGCTTTATTTTTCTTAGATGATTATCAGGCAACTGGGCAACTTCCAATTAATGTGAAAGAACAAGATATAGATATATTTGTAACAGGTGGTTTGAAATGGCTGTTAGGAGGATCAGGAGTTGTATATATGTATGTTAGAAAAGAATTGATTAATCAACTTGAACCATCAGTCACTGGGTGGCATTCTCATAAGAGACAATTTGAATTTGATCCTCATACCCTTGAATTTTCTGATACTGCTTCAAGATTTGAAACTGGGACACCATCTATAAGTGCAGTATATCCTGCAGAGCAGGGTATAAAATTGATTAATGAAATAGGTGTAGAGAATATTAGGAATAGAACACTTTATCTTACTTCTTTATTAGTCAATAGTTTGATTGAATTAGGCTTTTCTTTAAGAGTACCAGAAGATTTAAATGGACATGCAGGTATAACCATGGTGGATTGTTCTAATCCATCTTTTGTAGTAGAAGAATTAAAAAAAGCCGGAATTATTGTGGATAGTAGACCAGGCTGTGTTAGGATTTCACCTTTTTTCTATAATAATGAAAGTGAAATAGATCATTGTGTAAATGTATTATCAAATTTAAAAAATTCTGATAATAGTTTATTTTAGATTTGTTTTAATCTTTTTTATTGAATACCAAGAAATAAAATATATTATTAATAAAATTATTAATAAATAAGCTAGATAATCTGAAATTTGTAAACTTTTTTCAAGTATGTATTGAATATTGTTTCCAAAAATATAACTTAATATCCCCACTACGCCATATCTTATAGATCTTCCAATTAATGTGTAAATACTGAATGTACTAACTTTGTATCTCATTAATCCTGATAACCAGGCGATAATTTTATATGGGATAAATGTGATAGAACTTATGAGAATGAAAATACTTCCTTTCTCATTGAATATTTTATTTGTTTTATTAAATTTTTCTTCAGATATGAAGTAATGTACGAAACTTTTATAATTTTGGTGAATTTTGATAGCAAAGAAGTAACTAATTAATCCTCCAATATAACTTGAGAGAGTAACTAATATTATCGTTAATATCATATATTCAGGAAAATAGGTTATAGATAAAATTATAAGTGGATCTGGGGGAATTGGACTTATAATTGAATCCATTAAAGATAAGAAGCATATTGCTATAATCCAATAATAAAAGGGGAGATTTATAAGCCATTCGTATATTGGGTTGAAATAATCCATATGATTTTAATTTTTTATACTAAATATTATCCAATGTTTATTTTAAATGAATACTTTTTCTTTTTATATTTGGCATTCAGATGATATGATTTGTAATCTTGAATTGGCTCAGGTACTAGCGTTGATGCAATTTTATTTTTATTTTTATCATATATTGTAATTTCTTTATTGGTATTTTCTATATCAATATAATAATTTGTGTTGTACCGAGAATTTAGATTATGTAATATTTGATTATTTGATCTTAGTAAAGATATGGATTCTTCGATGTCTATTTTCTTAAATTTAACTACTTGCCCTGGTTGCGCTTGAGCAATTTTAGGTATATCTACAGTTGCAATAGTCGCAATTTTTGGGTAGCCTCCTGTTGTTCCTCTGTCTTGTAATAAAATAATAGGCTGGCCTTCTCCTGGAATTTGAATTGATCCTAAAGAGCCTCCTTCAGATATTATGTCAGATTTGTTAATATGTTTTATTTTAGTTCCCAATAATCGATATCCAATTCTATTTGATTGTGGGGTTATTGTATATTCTGATGATAGAAATTTATTTATTTCATTTTGATTAAAATAATCATCATGCGGTCCTAGTATAATCCTTAATGTTATATCATTTTCTTGGGATATATAGTGTTTTGTATAATCAAAATTATTATATAAAGGCGGGATTGAAGTATTAGAATTTATTAGACTTATCTTATCTCCTTTATTTAAAGGGCGACCATTATCGTGGCCTCCGATGCCAATGCTAATATTAGCAGAATAACTATTCATTGTTTTTTCAATTTTCATGTCCATTTTAAATAATATATATGATCTTGCCCCCCAATGTAGTGTTCCCCAATTTAGTATAGAATTTTCTTTTACATATATAGGTTTCCACATTTGAATTTCATGACCATCAACTGTTGGAGAACTCTGAGCGCCAGTTATACAAATCCACATATTAGATTTGAATTTTATTGTTGGGCCAATCATAGTAGTTTCTATTCCAGGATTTTCGCCAGAATTTCCAAGTAAGATATTCCCAATTTGGAAAGCTAGGTTATCTAATGCTCCACTTGTTGGAACGCCATATTTTTGATATTCAAATCTTCCTAGATCTTGGATAGTACTTAATAGGCCTGGATCTTCTATAATAATTGTAGATTTTTTAATTTGATTAGATTTCATCAGTTTTAATTTTATATTTATTAATAGATATTTGTTTTTCTAGTGATTTATATAATTTAATGCTTTTTATTGGCTCGAATCTTATTCTGTCGCCTGGTTTTAATAAAACTGGAGGAGTTCTTTTAGGATCAAATAATTTCAATGGAGTTTTTCCTATAATTTGCCATCCACCAGGAGTTGCAGATGGATAAATTCCAGTTTGAGTTTCAGCAATTGCTACCGAACCGGCAGGTATTTTTGTTCTGGGATTTTTCAATCTTGGGGTATTTAATTTTCCTGGTAACCCACCTAGATAAGGGAATCCTGGACTAAATCCAATTGCGTAAACTAAATAATTTACTGATGAATGTGTTTTGATAACTTCATTTTTAGATAATTTTGTATGATTAATAACATTATCTAAATCTGGACCAAATTCTCCCCCGTAATAAGTTGGTATTGTTATTAATTTGTTAGCGGTTGTAGTTGATTCTGAAATTTTATTATAATTTTCATTAATATATGAATTTAATTCTGACAACTCAATTTCTAAAGGATTAAAATATATTAATAACCCTTTGTAAGCAGGTATTATTTCTCTTATCCATGTTGGTTTGTTGTTTT
>CAYTCC010000048.1:0-10449 GCA_964436345.1 uncultured Dehalococcoidia bacterium | reverse complement strand
ACAGCCTTAGGCGTACCTGTTGTTCCTGCGGTATAAACTAATAAAGCAATTTCATTACTATCTTCACTATCAAAGTTTAATAAATTATTATTATGAATTAAATCTTGATAAGTCTTAGAATGATTATTTGGTATATTATCTAATGTAATTACTTTTATTAAATTATGATTGCCATATTTGATAGTTTCGTTTATTAATTCTTTATATCTTTCTCCAGAAAAAATCAATTTAGGCTTGCTGTCATTAATCATAAAATTCAATTCTTCTTTTTTTGAACGATAATTAATAGGGACCATTACAGCTCCTATTAATGAACAAGCAAAAGTAATATGAATCCACTTATCTGTATTAGTATGAAAGTAAAATATTCGATCACCATTATTTATCCCTAAATCTCTTAAAGAGTTTGCCAAACAATATATTTCAGATTTTAATTCTGAGTAAGTAGCAGAATTATTATCAAAAATTAATGCTTTCCTGTCGGGGCATATACTTTCTGTTATATTTAACAAGTCTATAATATTCATATATTGTCTGATTTTTACTTTTATAAAGATCTAGAATAAATTTCTTCTAGACGTTTCCCAAAATAAATATTTTTTTCAGTGCTAAAATTTAATAATTTTTTTATTTTAATCAATCTTGCAGTATCAATTGAACTAATTTTTTCTGCATATTTAAAAACTTGATTTAATAATTCAGAATAATCTTCAGAAATGTAATTAATTAATCCAATTTTCAAAGCTTTATATGCATCTATTTCTTCGGAAAATAAAAGTATTTCTTTAACATATAAGTTTTTAATTTTATTAACAAATGTTTGAGTTCCTCCAGAAATAGGTATTAAACTCCATTGTACTTCTGGCATCAAAAATTTAGATGAAGTATGAGCAAAAACAAAATCACTTAACATTAACAATTCAAAACCCGATCCAATAGCCCAGCCTTTAGTAAGTGAAATAATTGGTTTTTCAAATTGATATAAATCAATCCATAAATTTTTGTATTTCGCTATTTGATTAGATTTTACTATGCTCGGGAATGTATTAAATTCAGATAAATCTGCACCACTAGAAAAATTATCTGAATTTGATGAAAATATTAAAACTTTAATATCATCATCAATTGTTATTGCATTAATTACTTCTTTTATTTCTTCTCTCATAATTAAATTAAAAGAGTTTTTTTTACTAGAATTATCAAATTCAACATGAGCGAAATTATTTTTTTTATTATATTTAATATATTTCCAGGACAAATTATTTCCCTTTAAAATTTCTACGTGATTTTTTATTTTTAAATGAATTAATAGCCTGTATACGATCTTTTGAACTTAATAAAATAGATGATAAGTCATTTTCCATTTTCATCCCTTCTACAGTAGGAGTTTCATTGCCAAAATTAATAGCCTCTTTTGTATATTGAATTGCTAGCGGAGAAAAACTCACAATTTTCAATAATTTCTCAATCATTAAATTCATAAGCTTATCTTCATTTGTAACAATATTAACAAGCCCAAAACTAATTGCCTCTTTAGAATTGATACTTACTCCAAACATAATCATTTCTTTTGCTTTATTTAAACCAATTATTCTTGGGAGTAATTGTGTAGCGCCATCAAATTGTATATTAGAATCTAAAATCTGAGTCATTGCAAATGAAGAACTATCACTACATATTCTGTAATCCATAGGTAAGATAAATTCAAATGCTCTATTTATTATTTGGCCATTTATCGCACACAAAGTTGGCTTCTTTATATTCATCACTAATTCAGTCAAACTTAGGTAAATAGATTTTTCATCGGCAGCATTCTGAATATTAAAACCTTTTGAAAAATCAAATGCAACCGCCCAAATATTATCATCAAAATTAATATCGTCGACCAACAAATTTAAATCATAGTAAATATCATCTGCCTTAATATTATTTTCTGAAAAAGAAATTACTATAGATTTTTTATATTTTTCTATTTTAAAAAAATTATATTTATTCATACATTCAATCGTTTCTCAACACTAAGCAAATCAGGTATAGAAGAAATACCAAAATCTTCTACAACAAAACTTGCAGCACAATTTGCAATTTCAACTGCATAATTAATATTATTAGTTCTATAATAAAAAACTAGCATATATAATGCAAAAACATCTCCTGCTCCAGTAGGATCAGTTAATAATCTTGAATTGTAATTTTTGTATTTAGTTACATTATTATTTTGATCTATCAAAGAAGATCCGTCAGGACCATATGTTACAGAAATATATTCAACAAAATTACTAAATAAATTTTCTTTGCTTAACTTTGAAATTTCTTCTGAAGAACAATTAATTATATTAATACCTTGGAAATTCAAACAATATTTATCTTCTATCAATTCAATCATTCCTCGGTTTATATTGTTTCTTAAAAATCCCTGAATACATAAAGAACTTAAATCATATTCAAAATAATCTTTTATTGATAATTCGAAATCGTTTAAAACAGGGGCAAGCATCAGCATTTTTGTTTTTATCTTATTATTTAAATTTAATTCAATTTTTGGTGCTTTATTTTTTAATTCCAATTTTCTTTGATTATTTATATAATTTATTGAAAATTCTGTATCAGACTTTGTAGAAATATTGAGTATATTAAGTAAAGGAAAGTTATCAAAATAGTTTTTATTTAATGTATGATTACTGATGATTAAAGTTTTCAAACCCAACTTAGATGCAGCAATACCGGCATATAAACTAGGGCCGCCTAATTGAAAATCAGAACAATTGTTAAGATAATCTTTTGTAATATTTCCAATAATAATTAAGTCAAAAATTTCTTTTGGATCAATTTTATACTTAATATCATTCAAATATATATACTATCTAGGAATTCGATTTATTTTTTGGGTTTTAATACCACATGCCTATTTCTACCAAAATCTTCACTTTCAGTAATTATTTTTTTACTATCTGTAAAAAATCTATGAATATATCTACGTTCATATGCAGACATAGGTTCCATTGAAATTGACTTACCATTTCTTATAACAGTTTTTTCCATTTTTCTAGCCAATTGAGATAAATTATTAAATTTTTTCTCTATATAGCCTTCAACATCCAAAGAAATTAAATCATCTTTATTATCAACTTTTTTTTGTATAATTAAGTTAACAATATATTGCAATGATCTTAAAGTTTCACCTCTACGGCCAATCAAAAGAGCTGCATCTTCTCCATCCAATGTAATTAGTGAATCAGATACTTTGCCGTTTTCAAGAATTTTGGTTGTAATCTTCATTGGAGAATCTAAATACTCCAAAAAGTTTCTAAGTACTTCATAAGCATGTTGAATGTTTTCCGGAACATCACTAACTTTCTCAACTTTAACTTTAGCTTGTTCATTGCCAAAACCAAGTAAGCCAGTTTTTCCTCTGTTAATTACTTTAATTTCTACTTCTTCTCTGCTTGCGTTTAGCTCTACCAGAGCGATGTCTATTGCTTCTTCGATTGTTTTTGCTGTCGTCTCTACTACTTTCATCATTTTCCTCATCTTTATGAATATCTGATTTATTATTATCTTCGATTAATATTTCCGGATCTTCTTTCACTAATTTTGAATTTAAATTAAATAAACTTTGAATTTTACCTGTAATAACCAATTGAATTAAAGTTCCAATCACATTTGAAATTAACCAATACAAAGCCAATCCGCTTGGAAAACTTAAAGTAAACCATGCTAAAAGAATAGGCATAAACCATAACATCATTCTGTTTGTAGATTTCTGCCTATCATCCATGGCAGGTGTAGCAGTAGTTTTTTGCATAAAAAATGTTGATGCTCCCACTAATACTGGCAATCCTATTTGAGTGTAAATATCAGATGCTCTTACTATGGATCCCAAATTTAACCATAAAAAATTGGAGTCAAGAGGGACAGCCTGATTTATCAAGGGAATAAAACCATAAATCGAATCTGATAATTGTGTTAAACTTTCGGGATTAGATGGCAATGTAATATATAATGATTGATAAAGTCCTATAAATATTGGCATTTGTATTATTAAAGGTCCTAAACAACCTATAGGATTGACCCCTTGTTGTTTATATAAACTCATAGTTTCCTGTGAAATTTTTTGTTTATCATCTTTATATTTTTCCTGAATCTGTTTTATTTTAGGTTGCATACCAGACATAACCTTCATTTGTTTAGTCTGTCTAATAGATAATGGAAACATCAAAACTCTGATTATTACTGTAAACGAAATAATACTTAATCCAAAATTTTGACCTAGTACAATATAAAGTAATATTAGGCTATTAACCATTGGTCTTATAAATATCACATTCCATATGTCGCTAAATATTTCCATAAATCACCTTTTCAACACGCTGGATCCCATTCTTCATTGTTTCTTTTATCATTTTCTTCTGTAAAAAAGGGCCTATTCCATAATTCGTCAGGATTCCCATTCTTTTTTATAGTATAAGCTCTTAAAGAACCATCAGATACTTGGATAAATATCTTATTTTCAAAAGATTCAATAGATGAATATACTTTTTGATTTAAATCACAACTACCCAATTTTCTTTTTGTGTCTTTATGTATAACCTGAAGTTCTCCTTCTTTTGAAATAAAAATCAAAAAATTATCCATTATTATAGGAGAAGAAATGATGGGGTTGTCTGTCTTATATGACCACATTATTTGCCCTGAATTTGATCTGAGTGCATAAATATTCCCATCAAGATTTGAAGCATAAATTACGCCAGAATCTATAACTGGTGCAGCCCAAAACCATCCTTTTGAATCATTAAAAATCCAATTTAAAGAACCATTGGAATCTATTGAATAAAAAGAACGATTCAGAGTACCAAACATTATATTCCCAGCATCTAATACAGGAGAAGATACTATACTTGAGTTAGTTTCAAATTTCCAATTTAAATCACAATCTTTATTAATAGAATATAAATTGCCATCCATCGATCCAAAAATTAATTGCTGCTTATTTTTATCCCAAACCGGCTTAGACCATAAAGAATCATTTGCTTTGAATGAACAAATTGGATCAAACATTTCATTTTGAGCATACTGAAATAATGAAAGTTGGTCATCAGAAGATGGTATCGCTATATAATTATCCAGAAAAGACAGTATATTTCCAACAATGACAGGTCCAATTTGATCTTCAGCCAATAACACTCTTTGTTCTATATCTTGTAGAGAAACTTCATCTAAACCTGAATTCACATTAAATCCTAAAAGCTTCCCTGAAGGTGTACCAACAAATATCTTACTATCAAATAGAAATGGTTTTGAATAAATAGATTTAGGTAAAAAATCAGAATCTAAGGAAGAAGCTCTCCAATTCTCTTTCGCTGTCATAAGATCAACTGAAATCAATTCACCTTCAATAGTCCCTATATATACATTATTTCCATCAACAAAAGGTGTAGCCCATCCTGAGCCTTTCATACGATCTCCTACACAAGAAACCATGCACAAAGAAACAATAAAACTAATAACAATATATGATTTGATATTTTTTACAATTTTCAATTCTTTCACTTTACTGGATCATATCCTTTTTTACTCATTGGATTACATTTAATCAATCTTTTTATAATTAAATATAATGCTTTAGAAATATTATATTTTTCTATAGTTTCTACAGCATATTGAGAACAAGAGGGAATATATCTACATGCGCTTGGCAAATACATTGATATAGATTGTTGATAAAATTTAATTAATAATACTAATATTTTTTTCATAGTTTTAATCAGTCTATTTATTTATCAAAGATGATTTAGTGAAAAGAGCTTTAATTTCATCTTTTAAATTTTGATATTTAGCACTTTTCGATTTTTTCTTTGCTACTAATACTATATCCTTACCAGGAATAAAATTATATAAATATAATATAGACTTAACTCTCCTTACTATTTTATTTCTTTCAACAGCAGTGCCATAATTTTTCACCGATGATATACCTATTCTAGAGTAATCTTTTTTGTTAACGATATATATCAATATAAAATTATTTGATACTTTCTTTACGCCTTTATCCCAAACTGTTTTATAGTCAGTATTCTTTCTTAATTTTAATGTTTGATTGTCATAAGCAATCATGAAATTCTCAAATGAAATTTAAGGTGACAATCTAGATCTAGATTTTGCCATCCTACGCTTTAAAATATTTCTACCAGATTTAGTTCTTAATCGAGATCTAAAACCATGTACTCGCGCTCTTCTTCTTTTTTTCGGTTGATATGTTCTTTTAGCCATCGAATCGATTTTAATTTAGAAAGGAGAATTATATAAATCTTTAGGGTTTGGGTCAATCTAATTTAATCTCTATTAGTTATCAATTATGTTAATAAATAACAGATTAAATTATTAATCTAAATATTTCTTTTGAATATTAATAATTTCTTTGATTGCAATGCTAGCCATATCTACTGCTGTCATTAATTGAGATTGTGTAAATTTCCCTGATTCTCCAGTGCCTTGCACTTCGATCATATTTTGATTTTCATCCATAACAAAATTAAAATCTGCAATAGCTTTTGAATCTTCTTCATAATTAAGATCTAAAATGATATTATTTTCTGTCAATCCTACACTAATAGCAGCAACAGGATAAATATTTATGTTTCTTGATAATATTTTTTTTGATTGTAATTTTCTAATAGCATTATTCAATGCAATAAAACTTCCAATTATTGCTGCAGTTCTAGTACCTCCATCAGCATTTATTACATCGCAATCAATCATTAATGTGTTTTCCCCTATTTGAGCTAAATCTATTGCAGATCTAATACTTCTACCAATTAAACGCTGAATTTCTTTTGTTCTTCCACTATTTATATTATTTCTGCTCGTACGAGTATTCGTGGAACCAGGAAGCATAGAATATTCAGCAGTTATCCATCCTTCTCCTGAGCCTCTTAAAAATAATGGGACTTTACTGTTAAATCTTACCGCACATAATACTCTCGTGTTACCCAAACTAATCAAACAAGATCCATCCGATTGTTCTTGTACATCTTTTAATATATGCAATTCTCTCATTTCGTTATCTTTTCTATTATCTGATCTCAATCACAGCCTCCATTGTTTAAATTGCTTTAGATTATATAAATAAGATTATTCATTTATGTGATAATTATAACTTTAATAAATATATTATTTAAATATGAATACAAGTCTCATTAGAAATTTCTGTATTATAGCTCATATTGATCATGGGAAATCAACTCTTGCTGATAGATTAATTGAATTTACCAAAGGAATAAAAGATCAAAATGAACAAATCCTAGATACCATGGATTTAGAAAGAGAAAGAGGTATAACTATAAAATCTCAAGCTATAACATTACCTTTTCACGATAAAAACGGCAATATTTATAGTTTGAATTTAATTGATACTCCAGGGCACGTTGATTTTGCTTCTGAAGTTTCAAGAAGTTTAAGAGCTTCAGATGGCGCTATATTACTAGTAGATTCATCTCAGGGAATTCAGGCACAAACAATTGCAAATACTTATCTTGCATTAGATTTAGGATTAAATATTATCCCTGTAATTAATAAAATAGATTTACCTTCTGCACAAACAGAAATAGTAATTGATGAATTGATTAATACATTCGGATTTCTAAAAGAAGAAATACTTCAGTGTTCGGCGAAAACCGGAGAAGGAATCCCTGATCTTGTATCAAAAATAATAAAAGTAATCCCTTCTCCTTCAGGTGAAACAAATTTCACTCGAGCACTAGTTTTTGATTCAAAATATGATCAATATAAAGGCATTATTAATTATGTAAGAGTTTTTGACGGAGAAATTGAATCAGGATCTAATCTTAAGACAATAAACTCTCAGACAAATTTTTCTGCAAACGAAATTGGAATTTTTACTCCTGGTCAAGAAAAAAAAGCCTCTTTAAAACTCGGAGAGGTAGGATATATTTATACAGGATTAAAAGAATTCAATAATCTTCCAGTTGGTGAAACCATCACTAACATTAATAATACAAATATTACAGCAATTTTCACTGGAGCTGAATTAAAACCTAAAGTCTTTTCAGGAATGTTTCCCCTTGACCCAAATGAATTTCTAGACTTAGATGAAGCATTATCAAAACTTCAATTAAATGATGCTTCAATAGTTTACAACAGAGAAACATCTCAAGCATTAGGCCCAGGATTTAGGTGTGGATTTCTCGGAGTACTACATATGGAAATAATTCAAGAAAGAATTGAAAGAGAATATGGCATAGGAATAATTATGACTGCTCCGAGTGTTGAATATAAAATAACTTTAAAAAATAAAAATGAAAAACTAATAAACAATCCTTCTTCAATAGATCTATCTGAAATTGAAAACATTCAAGAACCTTGGATTAAATCCACTATCATATGCCCTGACAAATTCATAGGAAAAATCATGGATCTGATTTCTTCCAGGCGAGGTAAATCATCAAATATTGAATACTTAAACACTTCTGGAAATTCATCTACTCTCAACAGAATTTTAATCACATTTGAAATGCCTCTTGGGGAAATTTTAATAGGATTTTATGATCATTTAAAATCAGTTACACAGGGTTATGGTTCTATGGATTATGAAATAATTGGATTTAAAGAAAGTAATCTGGCTAAGCTTGATATTATAATTAATCAGGAAAAAATAGATTCATTAAGTACTTTCATTTCAAAAGAAAAATCATATTACTATGGCAAAGAATTAGTATCCAAATTAAAAGAATTAATCCCTCGACAATTATTCGAAGTACCTATCCAAGCTGCAATAGGAAGTAAAATCATTGCCAGAGAAACTGTTAAAGCACTAAGAAAAAATGTAACAGCAAAATGCTATGGTGGGGATATTACCAGAAAGAAAAAACTTTTAGAAAAACAAGCAGAGGGTAAAAAAAGGTTGAAAAAATTAGGGAAGGTTGAAATACCACAAGAAGCCTTTTTATCCATTCTAAATATAAATAGATGACCAATTATTCCAAAATATATAAAAACACTCTAGAAGCTTTAAAAGACATACCAGACAATGCTTCTATTATGATTGATGGATTTGGAGCCGGCCCTGGAGGAACACCTCAAAATCTTATTAAAGGATTAATGGAAATTGGATCCAAAGATTTAACAATAATAGGGAACACAGCCGGAATAACTATGGCAACAGGAATTGGGATTAAAGAAGGTAGTAATGATATTGATATAAGTATTTTAATAGATAATAAACAAGTGAAGAAAATCATTGCCTCTTATCCAGTAGCACCTTCGTCATCAATACTTACTTCTTTTGAAAAAGCCTTTAATGAAAACGAAATAGAATTAGAATTAGTTCCCCAAGGTACATTAGCTGAAAGAATTCGTGCAGGAGGAGCAGGAATCCCTGCTTTTTATACTCCAACCGGGGTTAAAACAGAACTTGCAAACAACAAAGAATCAAGAATCATCAACAATAAAGAATATATTCTTGAATACGCTCTAAAAGCAGATTACGCATTATTGAAATCTCATAAATCTGACAAAATAGGAAATTTAATATATAAAGGTACTTCAAGGAATTTTAATGCAGTTATGGCATCTGCAGCAAATATCACTATAGTTGAATCCGAAATAATACTAGAAACTGGAGAAATAGATCCTCATCATATTCATACACCAGCAATATATATTAATAGAATAGTTAAAAGTTATGAATAATAAAAATAAATTACCAAGAGAAGCAATAGCAATGAGAGTTACCAAAGAACTCCATAACGGTAATGTAGTGAACCTTGGGATAGGAATACCTACACTATGCCCTCAATTTATTGACTCCAAAAAATTTATTATGTATCACAGCGAAAGTGGTGTACTAAATTACGGAGAAATGGCGTCAGAGGGGGAAGAAGATACTAATTTAATAAATGCAGGAGGGCAATATTTAAGTTGGAATAACCCTGGAATAAGTGTTTTTGATTCAGCAGAATCTTTTGCTATGATTAGAGGGGGACATATTGATGTTGCTGTCCTTGGAGCATATCAAATATCTGCACAAGGTGATTTAGCAAATTGGAAATTAACAAATAGAAAATCTGGCAATATAGGTGGCGCTATGGATTTAGCAATAGGTGCTAAAAAATTAATTATAGCAATGGAGCATACAGACAAAAAAGGAAATATTAAACTAGTAAATAATTGTTCATTACCTATCACGGGATCCAAGTGCGTAAACACTATAGTAACAGATGTTGCAGTGATTGAAATAATTAATGAATCTATGGTACTAAAAGAAATCTTACCCGGATGGGAAATTAAAGATGTACAAGAAATCACCGAACCAAAATTAATAATTGATAAAAATTTAAAAGAAATACAATTGTAAATTAATTTAGGGAAAAATAAGAACTATTCTCACTTTTTCTTACTTAATAAAAAATGGCCTAAAATTTGTCTATTAAT
>CAYTCC010000047.1:0-10714 GCA_964436345.1 uncultured Dehalococcoidia bacterium | reverse complement strand
AGAAAGGACACGAGCTTCAGTAAAAATACAGGAAGGATGTAATCAAATTTGCGCCTATTGTATTGTCCCAAAAGTAAGGGGAAGAGAAAAAAGTATAAATAAAAAATTGATTGTAAATGAAATAAACGATTTACACGAACGTGGTTATAAAGAAATCATACTTACAGGGACGCAATTAGGCTCATATGGTTTTGATTTAATTAATGAAAATTTAGAAACATTAATTAAATATATTATGACAGAGACTAGTATTGAAAGATTACGAATTTCTTCTATTCAAGCTCATGAAATTTCAGAAGAATTATTAGATATTTACAGTAAATATTCCCAAAGAATATGTAACCATTTCCATCTTGCTTTGCAAAGCGGTAGTAATAATATTTTAAAATTAATGAGGAGAAAATATGATAATTCAAGATATTTAGAAGCAGTAAATCTAATAAAATCAAAACTTGCAAATCCATCCATTTCAACTGATGTGATTGTGGGCTTCCCAGGAGAGACGGAAATTGATTTTAATGACACAATAAAATTAATTAAATCATCAAAATTTTCTAAAATTCACTTCTTCCCATATTCCGACAGACCTGGAACTTCCTCATATTATTTCAACAATAAAATTAAACCTGAAATTAAAAAAGAAAGAATGAAAATTGCCTTACAGTTAGCTAAGACTGAAGAATCAACTTATAGACGTAATGTTTTAAATCAAACAAGAAATATTCTTTGGGAAAAACCGTTAAGTCAATCTCCATCAATATTCGAGGGGTACAGTGAAGATTATCTAAGAATCCAAACAGAATCAGACTATAATTTATATAATAAAATTACCCCTGTAATACTTCAGGAATTTAAAAAGGATTATTTAATTGGAAAAGTTTTATAATTCAATTGGCTGAATTGCTAAATTCCCACTATTTGATGTCAAATATCCTGCAGAATGACCTACTTCATTACCAAATACTAATAACCAACCATCATTAACAGCCAAATCAATAAGTTTCTTTTTCCATGCTAAAGTTTCATAAGGATAAACATCATATGCAGCTACATGTTGAGGTGAAATATGTAATCTGGTGGGTATTATGGATCCAGCGTAAACGATTCTTTCACTTCCCCATTCAATAAATACTATTTGGTGCCCCATGGAAGGGCCTCCAGTAATTTGAGTTTTGATGCCAGGAATAATTTCACTTTCACCATCTAATTCTTCTATCAGATCTTTTTCAATCAAAGGTAAAAAGTCATCTTGATTTACAAAAGATTTTTCTATTTCTGAAGGTTCTTTACTTTCATCAAGGCACACTTTTTGTACAAGATGTTTCGCTTTTGGGAAAGCTGGTACTAATTTTCCAGATCTATCCAATTTAGTACACCCTCCAGCCCGATCAAATTGTAGATGAGATAAAATAATTAAATTTATATCTTTAGGACTTAGATTTAATTGTTTGAGACTCTTTGCTAATTTATTCCCATTTAAAGAATATGTGTCTTTCACCATATCGTTGGATTTAGATCCCAATCCTGTATCTACTAAAATATTGAATTTGGGAGTTTGTATTAATAATAAATTAATCCCCATTTTTACCCTGTTTCTTCTATCAGGCTTAATAGCCTGCTCCCAATCCATTTTAGGTACTCTGCCAAACAAAGCTCCTCCATCTTTTGATAAAGTTCCATCAGTCACAAGATTTACAGCAGCAGATCCTAATTTCATATTGAAAGCTCCGAATTATTATTTATTATAATTTATACAATGCAGAATATTATAAACCGAAAGTTCTAATCAGGCAAAATTTAAGTTATAATCTTCAGAGAAAACAATGAACAAAGGGGCTAATAATGAAATTTGAAATATTAAATTCATCTGTTACAGAATTAAATACTGATTCAATTTGCATACCATATTATAAAAATAACGATAAGAATACTGATTTAAATTTAGCCAATAAGTCAATTGATAATATCTTAAATGACTTAGAAGAAAAAAATCAAATTTCCTCAAACATTGGGGCAATAACAAATATTTATACACTTAATAAATTAAATTCTAAGCAATTAATATTAGTTGGAATGGGTGATGAAAAAGATCTTAATTATGAAAAAATAAGAAAAGTAAGTGGAAATCTGGGAAGGTTTTTAAACACGATGAAAAACAATTCTACTTCTATAATTATTTCTGGTGCAGGAAATGACAACTTAGAATTTAATAAAACTGTTGATGCGATTTCCCAAGGATTACTCCTTGGGACTTATAAGTATGATAAATTCAAAACAAAAAAAACTCCTAATACTTTAAACAAAATAAATGTAATAAATTCATCAAATAATACAAAAATTGGTAATACATATAATTTTGAAAAAATAATTAATGAATCTGATTCAATAAATTTAGTTCGAAATCTAATTAATGAACCACCTAATTATATGAATCCTGGTGAACTAGAAAATATCGCAAAAGAAATAGTACAAAACTCTGATTTAGAATTGACTATATTAAATGTAAAAGAAATGGAAGATCTTGGAATGGAAGTGATACTAGGAGTGGGGCAGGGAAGTAAACATGATCCCAAAATGATAATAGTAAATTATAACGGAGACAAAGATAATAATAATAATAATGTTGCTGTTATAGGAAAAGGTATAACTTTTGATTCCGGAGGATTAAATTTAAAACCAGGAATGAGTATGCGAACTATGAAAACTGATATGTCTGGTTCAGCTATTGTTCTTGGAGTGATGAAAGCTGTAGCTCACCAAAAACCTAAAAAGAATGTTATGGGAATTCTCGCTGTAGCAGAAAATATGCCTGGCGGTAATGCACAAAGACCTGGTGATGTTGTAAAAGCAATGAACGGGAAAACTGTTGAAATTGGCAATACTGATGCTGAAGGTAGACTAGTCTTATCTGATGCTCTTAGTTATGCAGTTAATAAAGGTATAAATAAAATTATTGATATAGCTACTTTAACTGGAGCAATATCAATTGCGCTGGGTAACGAATATACTGGCTTATTTGGAAATGATCAAAAATTTATTGATGAATTTTTAAATTCCGCAAAAAACACCGGGGAGAAATTTTGGCAATTACCAGTTGATGACAATTATAGTAAGTTATATAAAAACTCAATTGCTGATATTGAAAATATTGGCGGAAGGGAAGCAGGTTCTATTACCGGAGCTATGATTATTGGAGAATTTGCTGGAAAAGCATCATGGATACATTTAGATATAGCCAGTACAATCACATCACCAAAAGATGAAGGGTATAATCCAAAAGGACCAACAGGTGTAAGTGTAAGAACTATTTTAAATTTATTAAAAAATTCTTAAAACATTTATCAAATTACAGATTATTTAGTTGACACAACTATGACTAAATCTGTTATGATTCTATAACGTTTCTATGTACCAAACCTTATGTAAAACTTTACATAAAATTAATTTTGATTAGGAGGATCAACAGCTAATATGGATGAAAAATGGACATTTATCACTAATCATGGTCTAGTATTAAGCCATATAGCTCAAAATCCAAAAATTACAGCTAGAGAAATCGCCTTAACAGTTGGTATTACTGAAAGAACAACCCATAAAATAATTACCGATCTTGAACAATCAAATTATATTTCAAAAACACGTATTGGGCGCCGAAATATATATGAAGTAAATTTCCGAAATCATCTAAGGCATCATTCTAAAAAAGATATTGAAGTATCCACAATTCTACAAGCTTTAAATGTAAAGTTTGATGAAGATTCAAATGACAGCAAATTTGCTAGTGCATAAATAATTAACTTTTTGAAATCTTTATTATCAAGCTCTTAATAATTCTTGATCCTTTAATGAAATAAATGTTAAAATCCTTTTTCGTGGTGGGCGTGGTAGAGTGGTTAATACGCCCGGTTGTGGCCCGGGAGAGCGAGGGTTCGATTCCCTCCGTCCACCCCAATTACCTAATATGTCTAACAATTTCTCATCCCAAAATTCTATAAAGATATACTATAATGATTAAAGTGCGCCTGTAGCTCAGGGGACAGAGCAGCTGACTTCGGATCAGCGGGTCGTAGGTTCGAATCCTACCAGGCGTGCCATAAATATAAATAATGGATAAATATGGATAACAAAATACAAAAAGAATTAACATCAAATGGAATTCTTCGTGCAGCTATAAACATGTCAAATTTTCTTTTGGTTACAGATAAAACAAAAGATGGTACACCTATAGGAGTATCTCCAGATATGGCAAAAGAATTAGCAAATAAATTAAATTTACAATTGAAACTCATTCCTTACGATACTCCTGGTGAAATTGCAGATTCTGCTGAAAATAATGAATGGGATATATGCAATATAGGAGCTGAGCCACAGCGAGCAGAAAAAATTAATTTCAGTGCTGCCTATGCTGAAATACAGGCAACTTATTTGATACAACCAAATTCAAAATTACAGAATATATCTGATGTAGATAAAATTGGAAACAAAATTGCTGTAGCTAGTAGAACTGCATATGGGTTATGGCTTGAACGCAATATACATAATGCTGAATTAATACAAGTTGAAGGAGTAGATAGCTCATTTGATGTATTTTCAAATCAAAACTTAGATGCATTAGCAGGATTACGACCTGCATTAATAGATGACGTTAAGAAAATATCAGGAGCAAAGATATTAGAAGGGCAATTTATGTCTGTTCAACAGGCAGTTGGAACATCTATCAAAAACATACATGCATCATTATATATTGCTGAATTTGTTGAAGAAATGAAACAAACTGGGTTCGTACAAGAGTTGATAAACAAACATAATGTTAGTGGCAGGTTATCAGTAGCAAACTTATCTTAGCAGGAATATATCAGCCAAAAATCCATAAAGATTATATATTCCTGCTAATTAATTATCACCATAGCATAGAACAAATGTTCTAGTCAATATTTAATTTATAATAGAATTTACTTTTCCTGGGGTTAAATCATTTAATATATGATTTACTAAATTGAGTCCATTACTATAATCATTTAAATCTATTACACTATTATGTGAATGAAGATAACGTGTGGGAATACCAAGATTAATTGATGGTATTCCTTGACGTGATTTTTGATACATAGCTCCATCTTCTCCATATCCAGCCAATACTTCATACTGTAGATTAATATCATTATCTGCTGCAATTGTTTCAATATAATTCTGAAGGTTTTTATCTGGAAGCATAGAGCTGTCATGTAAAAATATAGAAGGGCCTAATCCCAGTTCTTCCTGTGATTCATCTTTTGTCATATATGAAAAATCACCAGCAACGCCTACCTCTAGATTAATACATATATCAGAATTTGTTACATAAGCCGAAGTCATTGCACCTCTGAGTCCAATTTCTTCTTGTGTTGTGAAAACAAAATTCAAATTATATGGAAGAGTTATATCATCCACTTTTTTTGCAAGATCTATCAACATTGCACATCCAATTCTGTCATCCCAAGCTTTTCCTAATAATCGATCATTTTTCAATTCTATAACCTTACTGTATGGCGCAATAGGATTACCGGGTTTTATACCAATATCAATAGCATCATTTTTATTCTTTGCCCCAATATCAATAAATAATTCGTTATTAGTTTTATAAAAACCTCTTCTTTCTTCTGGTGTCATTACATGTATTGTTTTAATTCCTGATATACCAATAATATCTTTATTATCAGTTCTTATTATCCATCTCTGGTTTATCATTGCCTGAGATAGCCAACCACCTAAGTTCTGGACTTTGATAAAACCATTATCATCAATATATTTAACTAAATATCCAATCTCGTCCATATGAGCAACTAAGGATATGACTGGTAAAGATGAATCGTCTTGTTTAGAAAATATAACTGACCCAAGACCATCTTCAGTCTTTTCAAACGAATTTAAAGAATTAAATTCGTTTGAAATTATAGTATTTACTTCTTCTTCAAATCCTGAAGGTCCGAAAGCTTCTGACAATTGTTTTAGGATATTTAAATTATTCATTATACTCACTTTTAAAATTTACAAATGATTATAAATCTTATACCATACGAAATAAACTTAAAAGTAAAGTAAAATAACCGAATATTTTTCATACAAAACACCAAACACGAACACAAATTTATTTGGTATTTATAAGAGAGGGGAATAAATGGAAAAAGCATTATTGGCAGCTGGCTGTTTTTGGGGAGTTGAAGAAGTATTTAGAACTACCAATGGAATAATAGATACTAAAGTTGGATATTCTGGAGGCCATAAAATAAACCCAACATACGAAGAAGTATGCACAGGCAATACAGATCATGCCGAAGTCGTAAAAGTTGAATATGACGAATCAGTTATTACATATGATCAAATATTGAATATTTTTTTTGAAAACCATAATCCCACACAATTAAATAGGCAGGGACCAGATGTAGGAACACAATACAGATCTTCAATTTTTTATTTAAATAATAATCAAAAGTCACAGGCAGAACAAAAAATAAATTCATTGCAAGGAAATTTCAATAATAATATTGTTACTGAGATCAAAAAAGCAACTGAATTCTATTTAGCTGAAGAATACCATCAAGAATATGTTGCAAAAGGAGGCATATGTCACTTTTGAAAAATAAATCTACTGAAAATTCAAACATATTAGAAATAAATGGAATAACGAAATCTTTTGGAGGGTTAAAAGCTGTTAACAATTGTTCTTTTAATGTAAAAAAAGGGTCAATCACTGGCTTAATTGGTCCAAACGGTGCTGGCAAAACAACGCTTTTTAATGTGATCACAGGACAGTTACTAGCTGAAGAAGGTAGTATTAAAATCGACGGAGAAGAAATAAGTCAATTACCTTCTCACACTACATTTAAAAAAGGAATAGTAAGAACTTTCCAAATTCCTCGTGAATTAAAAAGAATGACAGTCCTTGAAAATTTAATGGTAATAAAATCAAATCAATCAGGAGAAAATTTATTTACAACATGGTTTAATCCATGGAAAGTCAAACGAGAAGAAAGCGATAACTTAAACAAAGCTGAAGAAATTTTAGATTTCTTAAAGTTATCTCATCTAGCTGATGAATACGCTGGAAATTTATCTACCGGGCAAAAAAAGTTATTAGAAATTGGAAGAACTCTAATGTCAGATCCAAAAATTATCTTATTAGATGAGCCTGCCGCAGGAGTCAATCCAACATTAATGAACAATATTGTAGACCGCATTATTGCAATATCAAATGAGCGCAAAATTACTTTTTTGATTATAGAACATAATATGGATTTGATTATGAATTTATGTAATCCAATAATTGTAATGAGCTATGGAAGCAAATTAGCAGAGGGTAATGCAAAATCTATTCGAAGTAACACTGCTGTTGTAGATGCATATTTGGGAAATTAAATGAAAAACAAAACTAAAATATTAGAAGTCAATAATGTATTCTCAGGATATGGAGAAACTGAAATATTACATGGAGTTTCTATAGAAATATATGAAAATGAAATTGTAACTATCATAGGGCCTAATGGTTGTGGAAAATCAACTTTAATGAAAACAATATTTGGATTACTCAGAGCAACTTCAGGGAATATTGATTTTATGATTGATAATAAATTAACTACAATAAATAATTTTGACACTGAAAATTTAATTAAACAAGGTTTATCTTATGTACCTCAGTCAGACAATGTTTTCCCATCACTTTCAATAGAAGAAAATCTGGAAATGGGCTCATTTATAAAAGAAGAAGGAATGGCTGAATCAATAGAATCAATGTATGAATTATTTCCAGTTTTAAAAGAAAAAAGAAATGATCCCGCAAGTCAACTATCCGGGGGGCAAAGACAAATGCTAGCTTTTGCAAGAGCTATGATGTTAAAACCCAAATTGATTATATTAGATGAACCTTCAGCAGGTTTAGCCCCAAACCTTGTAAATTCAGTTTTTGAAACAATTTTAACAATTCATAAAGCTGGTGTTGCGGTGCTAATGGTTGAACAAAATGCTAAAGCTGCACTTGAAAGATCAAATAGAGGGTATGTGCTTGCCACAGGAGAAAATAAAGCAGAAGGTACAGGTAAAAGTTTATTAAAAAATAAAGAAATTGCATCTCTTTATCTAGGTGGTAAATAATAAATCCCATGAATACATACAATCAAATCTCACAAAATATTAATAATATTCCAACTTATATAAAAATTATTCTCTTTTTTATTATTTCTTTAGGTTTATCTTTTATTTTAGGTGTCCAGGATTTATATGTACATGGTTTGTTAATAGGAACTGTATTTGCATTGGGAGCTATAGGAATTACATTATTGTATGCAATTGTTAAATTTGCACACGTAGCTCATGGAGACTTCATGACTTTGGCTGCATATCTCGCATTTCCATTTGCTGCATCATCAGTAAACATAGAATATGTTTCTTATGCTGATAATTTTTCCTTTACAGGATTATTTGCATTATTAGGATTCAATCAAGTTGGTCTTTGGATCTTCACATTTGGCCCATCGCTTTTATTGGCTATCCCAATTGCAATGCTTATATTAGCATCAATAGCGATTTTATTAGAAATTTTTGTATATAGAAAATTACGAAATAGGGGAAGTAGTGATGTGATGTTAGCCATGTCTTCATTTGGAATTGCAATCTTACTCAGAGGAGCTATACAGACAATCTTTGGCACTCAATTAAGAAGTTTTGACAGAATTTCAAAACCTTTTTTAGATTTAGGCCTCGGGATTGCGGTACCTCCTGATTTAATTTTCCTGGGTATTTCAGCTTTAATATTATGCTTTATAACTCATTACATTTTACAATACACAAAAATTGGAAAATCTATGCGAGCAACTTCTGATAATCCGGATTTAGCAATGGTAACAGGGATTAATGTTAATAGAGTAATAATTAATACTTGGATATTAGCAGCCTGTTTAGCAGCAAGTGCTGGTATATTAGTATCAGTATTTTCAGCTCAATTTATGCCACAAATGGGTTGGAAATTGTTAATCCCCATTTTTGCAGCTGTAGTTTTAGGTGGGGTTGGTAACGCATATGGTGCATTCATAGGTGCAATTATTGTTGGTATATCAATGGAGGTTTCCACAGAATATATAAACCCTGCTTATAAATTAGGTATAGCCTTTACAATTATGTTATTAGTATTGCTAGTAAAACCCAGAGGTTTACTAGGAGGCAAAGAGTAATGGATTTTATACTGTCAATATTTAATTATTTATCTACATATGTAGTAATTGCAGGAATATATGCAATATTCTCTTTAGGGTTAAATATCCATTGGGGATATACCGGGATATTCAATATAGGAATATCTGCCTTTTTTGCCCTTGGTGCTTATACTGCTGCAATACTAACTTCCTCAAGTCCTTCATCAGAAATGTTTGAAGATTTTATTTGGGGAGGAAATTTACCTCAAAATATGGGATTTTTAAATTTAGGTATTGATTTGTGGTATTTTGTTGGTATGTTAGGAGCCATTATTGTCTGTGGCATAGCCGCAACAATAATTGGATGGATAACTTTAAAATTAAGAGATGATTATTTTGCAATTTCTACATTAGGTTTAGCAGAAACTGTAAGATTTATATTTCTAAATGAAAAATGGCTCGCAAATGGATCAAGAGGTATGTATAGAATCCCTAAATTCTTAGGTGAATGGTTTCCACCTGCATATTATAACTATTTCTATGGATTTTTTATTTTATTACTTATTTTTATTTTATACCTAATAGTACAAAGGGCAATTAATTCCCCTTGGGGTAGGGTATTAAAGGCAATCAGGGAAGATGAAGTTGCAACAGCAGCTGGAGGTAAGAATGTTTTTATATTTAAACTTCAATCATTTGTATTAGGTGCTTGTATTATGGGAATCGGCGGTGTTGTATATACCCATGGTATCAGATATCTTGATCCTTTAACTTTTGACCCTTTAATGGCTACTTTCATCATATGGGCAATGCTTATGGTTGGTGGTAGTGGTAATAATAAAGGAGCTATCATTGGAGCTTTTATAGTATGGGCTATCTGGACATGGACAGATTTCTTACCTGGGTTCCTTGCTGATCCAAATTTAAAATTCTTAATGATAGGATTATTAATCACATTAGTAATAGTATTTAAACCCGAAGGAATAATTGGAGAAAAAAAGATCAAATTATCATCAGGCAATAGTAAAAAAGATTAATCTTTATCCTATATCCATTCTTGAAAACAATAATATATAAAGAAAATTAACGAGAAAGTCCTTCAAATGATTCTTCTTTGTACATAGATCTCAATAATTTTAAATACGCATCCTTAGAAAGCATTGGTTCAAACTTATCTACTACTTCTTTCCCTTTTTCTCCATTTCCATGTAATAGATCGACTACTGTCAAAGCCATAGCTTTTGCAGCAGTAATTACAGCTGCATTATAATCGGTTACAACATAATCAATACCATGCCCATCTCCTGATGTGGAATGTACCGAAGGGTGAATAATTGGCATCAATTGTGACATATCTCCCATATCAGTTGAAAATCCCCCAAACCTTCCTACATTTGATCTGTCTACTCCTTCATCTCCAACCAAGTGAATAGAATTATTTTCATACAGGTTAGTTATTTCTTTATTTTGAAACATAGGTAAATAACCAGGAATAGTTGTTATTTCAACCTGAGCTCCTATAGCCATAGCTCCAGCTCTTAACGCTCTAT
>CAYTCC010000046.1:0-10728 GCA_964436345.1 uncultured Dehalococcoidia bacterium | reverse complement strand
TAAAAATCCTTAAAAACCAATACGGTGAAAATTTCAGTTTATTTAAATTAATAATAGGTCTTTTATTGATTTTATCTTTTTTTTGTTCAGAATAATCAACCCACCCACAAATGATACAAGTTGGCTCAAATAAATCATATGAAAGAAATGAATTACATTTAGGGCAGTTTGAAGTTTTTTCAGTATTTCTTTTGTTCCTTTTATCCATTAAATTCTCTCTTTATAATATAATTCATAAAAAATACCCTATACTTATATTGTTAAGAAAATTTTAAGATTAAATAAATTTATAATTGATAACTGATTTATGAATCCCATTAAAAGAGAATTATTAGATTTACATAGAATTAATCATATTGATGCAGAAGTATTAATTGACAGATTTATAAATAAATACTGGGGTAAAAATATTTCTGCGAGAATTATTACCGGTAATTCTCAGGCAATGAAAGAAATTGCTATTTCAAAATTGAATTTATATGAAATAAAATACACGATCGGAAATGAATGGGAATCAACAAGTAAATCTTTTATAGATTTTTTAATTGAATGATTTGTTTAGGAACTCAATAGTTCTGTCAAATGATTTTTCTGCTGCTTCTTTATTATATACTTCTTCTCTTTCATCATTAAAGAAAGCATGCTCGGTATTTTCATAAATATGAAATTTGGAATCATTTCTGTGTTTTTCAATTTCTTTTTTTATTTCAGGTAAAGATTCTGTAGCTCCATCATGTTCCGCATAGTGCCCCAATATTGGGCAATTTAATTTACTCCAATCAGGTTTTACATTAACTAAGACTCCATAATAAGGAACAGCAGCATCTATATGTCTAGTTGTTGCCATATATAAAGATAAACCTCCACCCATGCAATATCCAATACATCCAACTTTGTTTGTTGATAAGTTTTCTGAATTACGGAGATATTTAACTGCAGATTCAATATTATTTCCTGCCTCATCAATTTTTAATTCCATCATTAGTTTTTGTGCTTCATTTGGTTCAGTAGCTTTTTCTCCGTTATATAAATCAGGGGCAAGTACAACAAAACCATTTTCGGCATATCTGTCAGCCACTAATTTTATATGGCCTACCAATCCCCACCATTCTTGTAAAATAATTAATCCAGGCCCTTGTTTATTTTTTGGTAAGGTTAGATACCCTTGGTTTTCTTGATCTCCATATGTTATTATTTTTCCGTTCATTTTCATCTCCGTATTAATGAATTATGGTGTGACTTTTTTTGTAAATGTTGTACTGATCACTACAGTTCCGGCAATTAAATCATGAATGCATTTTCTGTCATCTCTGAAAATAAACAATATATCTACTAGTTGTATAATCCCTCCGATTGCAGGAAATATTCCTATTAATGCCATAACCCATTCTCTTAGTACAACATTTACAAAAAAACCTGCCTGTTCGCCATCTTTATTAACAATTTTTATTTTAAGATATTTTTTCCCGATTGTTTGTGCAGTTGTTGCAAGTAGATACCATTGATAGATAACAAAAGAAATTATTCCAACAACAGCACCCAATAAGAAAGGTTCAGGATCAAAGTTTCCTCCTGATAAAAAAGTTAGAACAAAACCTGGTATTAGGGCTGCAATAACTCCGAATACAACATCTAATAATCTTGCAAATAATCTTTTCATTCGACTGGCAAGTATGAATTCTTGAGTATAATTATTGGGAATTATATCTTCAACTGGAATTTGTGTACTTTCATCAGATATAGAATTAATTGAATCTGAATTGATTTGCTCTCCACAATATTTACAAAAATTTTCAGTTGTTGTTCCTGGCTTGCCACATTGTTTACAAAATATATTTTCTTGCATAAGATTGTTTTAATTAATTTAAAGTTATTTTAACAATTATTACTTTCATAATATAATATGGTTCATTATGAAAATTGACGAAATACATATATATCATGTTGCAATGCCATTAATTGATCCATGGGTTACAGCTTATGGGGCGGATTATGATACTCACTCTATATTGTTAAAACTAATTAGTGGTAATGATGTTGCATGGGCTGAAACTTGTTCATTAGAATTACCAACTTATTCTTCTGAAAGTGTTAATTCAGTTTTTTATAATCTTAGTGAAGTATTTTCTCCAAAGATTTTAGGTAATGATTATGAGAGTTCTGATCAATTGAATAATGATTTGAAAATTTATAAAGGAAATCCTTTTGCAAAAGCCGGATTAGATATAGGGTGGTGGTGTTTGTTAAGTAAAATTAACAATCTGCCTTTACATGATTTGATTGGAGGAAAAAGAAAAGAAGTTGTAGCTGGCGCAGATTTTGGAGTTGAAGATAGCATTGATATATTATTAGAAAAAATACAAATTGCCGTAGACAAAAGTGCCCCAAGAGTTAAATTAAAAGTTAGAAAAGGATGGGATCTTGAAGTTTTGAAAGCGGTGAAATCTACATTTCCTAGTACTTTATTTCATATAGATTGTAATTCTGGTTATACTCTTGAAGATATCGATTTTTTTAAATCTATTGATGACTTTGGACTAGCTTTTATTGAGCAACCTTTGAGTAATGACGATATACTTGATCATTCTAAACTAGCTAGATCAATCGAAACTCCTATTTGTCTTGATGAATCAATAAGTAGCGTGGATAGGGCTAGGCAAGCTATAGAAATTGGAGCTTGTGAATACATTAATATAAAACCTGGCAGAGTAGGAGGTATTACCAATTCATTAAAAATAAATGAATTGTCTGAGCAAGCAGGAATACCAGTGTGGATTGGAGGAATGCTTGAAAGTGCTTTAGGGGTAGCTATTTGTATTGAATTGGCAACTTTAGAAAATTTTACTTACCCTGGTGATTTGTTTCCTTCTAGTCGATTTTATAGTAATGATTTGTTTGAACCTTATAATGAATTCAAATCTCCATATTTGTTTGATCCTATTACTGATTTCCCCACACCTAATGAAAAACTACTAAAAAAGTTTACTGTAAAAGAAAGTCACATAGCTTAATTTACAATTGGTAGAATAATATGCGAATCATAAGATTTGTTATGAAATACATTTTGATTAGCAATTTTAAGTTCAGTATCCATTCCAAATTCATTACCTGTATTAGGGTTTCTGTCAAACTGAGGAAAATTACTACTAGATATCTCGATACGGATTTTATGATTTTTGAAAAAATAATTACTACTTGACCACATATCAATAGTAAATTTGTAAATTTTCCCTGAATCTAGAAGTCCAGGGTTTTCCCATGAATCTTTATATCGAGCTCTTTGTATTCCTTGTGCAATATTTATAGATTTACCATCAGGAAAAACATCTATTAACTTACAAGTGAAATCAGTATCTTTACAATCACTAGAAGCATAAAGGATCATTTCTATAGGCCCTGTGACTTCAATATCATTTTCGAGAGGTTCAGTGTTGTAAATAAGAATATCATTTCTATGTTCGATTTTTTTCTGTTCTCTTGGTCCCATAGGAACAGGAGTAACATCTTCACTACAACAAGTACTACCACCTGTTGTGGGAACTGGGTCAGAAGGATCATAAATAAATTGATCATTTTTTTCATCTAATGGTGGATTAATATTTAAAATACCATCACCCTTACAACCGTTAGCACTACCATCGCTGTGAATATAAAATTTTGTATATTTAGTTTCAGGAATTGGCCAGTCTGTTGCAGTTCTCCATTGATTTTTTCCCATTACAAAAACTTTTACAGAATCCTCTTTGTTTATGCCGTTATCAATACCTTTAAGCCAATAGTCAAACCATTTTAATCTTTCATTAAATAAATCTATTTTGACGTTCTCTCCAAAATCAATATCACCTGTTATTGTTTCTTCTCCATCATTTGCAAGGGAATGAATCCATGGGCCAATAATAACTTTTTGGTTTTCTTTTCCAGGAGACAAACCATGTTTTTTAACACCCATGTAATTATTTAAAGTGCCTTGGAGAAAAACATCGTACCATCCTCCCATTCCAAAAGTAGGAACATTTACTTGATCATAATTTGATCCTATGGGGTTTAATTTTTTCCAATAATCATCATAACTTGGATGACTAACCCAATCTTTCCAAATTTTCGAATCTCTACCAGCTTTTTCATCCATATTAATTAATGGTAAGTGCCATTGAATTTCAGATTGATGATTTGATTTGGGCATCCATAAATATTGTACTTGATTAGTTTTTGTATGCATTTGGATAGCTATCCATCTTAAATTAAAAGCAAGTTGAAATGCTCCGCCTGTATAAACCCAGTTATGATAAAAATCTGAATAACCTACTTTGGGGGCCATCGCTTTTAAATATTTACTACGTAGTGGAGCTGCTTGCCATTGCACCATTGCTAGATAAGAACCGCCTATGGTTCCAATATTTCTATCGCACCATTCTTGAGAACCTATCCATTCTTGTGTATCGTAGCCATCTTCAGCCTCATGTTTGAATGGATACCATTCACCGTCAGAATCCCATCTTCCCCGAACATCTTGTAACACAACTCCATACCCTTCTTTTACTAAATATACTGCTTCTTTAACACTATCTTCAGTATTACTGTTATAAGGAGATCGTTGCAATATTATAGGGCAGGGTAATTTGCCTTCAGGAAGATAGATATCAGTTGTAAGTTCCACTCCGTCTCTCATAGGGACTTTGATGCCCATCATCATTTTCATTTTTACATCAGCGATATCTTGGTTTGAATCCATAACTAACCCTTTGAAAAAATATTGATTAATATTAGTCATATTAATCTTTTAAAGTCAAATAATTAGTTTGCTACTTTTTTTAGGAGTTCTAATGTTTTTGCAAGTAGAAAATCTGTCGGAGGTCTGTCTGACGGAGAAGATCCACGATGAGCCCACAATATTGAATTATTTTTACCAATTATAAATGCAGATGGAGCTGCAACTCCATCACCCAATATGTTAAATACTTCCCATTGTTGGGATATTGTATATGTAGAATCTGAAATTATTTCAAATGTAGCGCTGACTTCATCTATCATAGCTTGAGTATTTTCCTGATCATCCGTACTTACAGCAATAATATCAATTCCAAATCTTTTAAACAGGTCATGATTTTGTGACAACTCACCTAGTTGTGCTCTGCAAATACCTCAGAAATGACCTCTGTAAAATACTATAACTACTGCCTGATAATTTGCTAAAGAATTTTCAATAGCCATATCTAAACTATTATCTAAGTTTATAGTAGTAGATTCACTTTGTAGTGTTTCAATAGTTTTCTGTTCAGAGGAACAGGCTATAAGTATTAAAGTAAAAAAAGATGCGAAAATGAGAAATTTTAGTTTAGACAAAATTTAAAATAATCCTTAATATAAATCTTTGTATTTAAATGCTACGAAAGATAATATTATAAACAATAAACTGATAAATAACATTACTGAGATACTTTCCAAATTTACTCCGTTTATCAAAGGTTCAGAATGTTTATAGTAATAAAAAACTGATAAATATTTTATATTTTCTATACCTTTTATCATAGGACTTATTGAATTAATGAAATAAGAAAGAACAGCTATACCAGCCGAAAGGCCAAGAGTTGTAGATTTGTTTCCAGTAATTGATCCAATGAGTAATGAAAAACTTGCTATTGATAAACTTAATAAAGTTAGATGAAACACAATTGCAGTTAAATTTTTCAAATCAAGTTCCAAGTTAAATAAATTTGCAAAAATAAAGAAATTACTCCACAAAATAATAGATATAATTACTATTCTTGTAACCATAACTAGTATTTGTTGAAAAAGATATTTATTTTTTCCTATGGAAGTCGACATTACCATTTCTAACGTTTTGTTGTTTAACTCGCCTGCAACAATATGAGTGCCAGAATTTATCCCCACTATTATTAACATGATTGGTCCCATTAGCCCAAATATTTCTAGATTAAGAAAACCAGCAAATGTACTCATATCCATTCCTTCTGATCCCCCAAAAAAATACATTAATTCTTCTGGAAAATTTGCAAGTAGTTCATTCCATGTATCAATGTCTTCAGCAAATGAACTGTATGCATAAGATATGTAAAATCCTAATATGGTTATTCCTATAGCCCAATAAATTAAATTATTTTTCATATCTCTTAAATTTTTTAGATATACATTTTTAAACATTAATACTCCTAATAGTATGTAAGGAAAATTTCTTCTAAATCCGGCTCAATTATTCTTAAGTTATTCACTTTATATTTTGATATTGCTTTGATCAGGTTATCTATATTTCCCTGCATATTAAATGTGACGATATTTTTGTCGATATTTAAATTTGATACACCTTTGATTTTAGATATTTGTAATGTTTCTGGATTTTTATCAAAATTGATTTCATATTTATTTATTGTTTTGTTTTTTAGTTCTAATATTTGTTCTGATGCAATAATATCCCCATCTTTAATGATTCCAACTCTTTCACACAGTTCTTCAATTTCATGCAATATATGAGATGATAATAATATTGAACACCCTTCAGCATTGTATTCTTTTACTATATTTTGAAATTCTTGTTGTTTTAAAGGATCAAGTCCACTTGTTGGTTCATCTAAAATTGCAATGCTAGGATTATTCATAAATGCCATAACTATACCAATTTTTTGTTTATTCCCTTTTGATAATGTTTTAATTTTTTTGTTAAGATCTAAATCTAATCTTTCAGCAAGAACATTTGTATTATTGGTTTTTGCATTTCTAAGATTTGATAGATATTTTAAATATTCTTGGCCAGTCAAATTACCATACATTTCAAATTCACCTGGAAGATAACTAATATTTGACATTTCTATCTTAGATAAATTCAATAAATTTTTTGAAAATATTCTTGTCTCACCATAGTTGGATTGAATTAAATTCAGCATCGATCTTAAAGTTGTTGTTTTCCCTGCGCCGTTTGGACCCATTAATCCAAATATTTCACCTTCTTTAATATGAAATGAAACATTTTCTATTCCTTTTGTTTTTCCATAAAACTTCGTTAAATTGGAAACTTCAATTATATATTCTTCTTTTGTTTTAGAGGCCATTACAAGTCAGAATGAAATAATAATTAATGATAGAATATTTCAGATAATATCATTTTTGTAATATAAATAGTATTTAAATTACAGGAGAATAATATAGAAATGAAAAAATACAATTTAGCTTTTCTAGGTTGCGGTGCTATGGGCACTGAAGTTATAGATTATGTTGTAAATAATTTGAAAAATAAATTTAATATTACTTTAATAATTGATAATGAGATAAATAACGCTGAAAAACTTTCAACCAAATATAATATATCTCCTGTTATCACTAATGATATTAATATATTTTTAGAGATGCAGAATATTGATCTTGTTATTGAAACAGCTTCGGTTCAAGCTGCAAATCAATATGCAAATGATTTAGTTAAAAAAGCTGATGTTATTTTTGCATCTGTAGGTGCGATGTCAGATCAGGTTTTTTATAATAAACTTTTGGATGATGCTGCCAATCATAATAATAATGTAATTATTCCACCTGGAGCTATAGGAGGATTAGATGCAATTGATGCGGTTAAGGATTCAATTACATTTATAGAAATTATAACAACAAAATCTCCAGAAAGTTTGTCTGGTGCCAAGGGATTTTTAGATTATGAAAACTATAATTTCACTTCTCCTGAAGTTATTTATAACGGAACTGCAACCAATGCTATTAAATTATTTCCTAAAAATTTAAACGTAGCTGTTACTTTATCTTTGTTTGGACTTGGCCCAGATAAAACAAATGTGACTGTTGTTGCAGATCCTGATGTTAAAATGAATTGTCATAAAATTAATTTAAAAGGTCAATTTGGTGAAATAAGTTTCGATTTCAAATTAGAAAAATCTATCAAGAATCCTAAAACTAGTGCTTTGGCAGGACTTTCTATTATCAAAATACTAAAGGATTATTAATGCAAATATTATTTACATATATGAAAGGTGATTTGTCTGTTAAGATTTCATTTTTATATTTTTATATACCCGGGATTTTAATGTTAATTGCTTTTGATAGATTTATAGTTAATGGAATTGATGATAATTTGAAATGGATTGGTTTTGCTTTTGCGTTCTGGTTGATAATAGGATCATATAAATCTTGCCAAAAATTCCTTATTAAAGATAAAAGTAAAATGATTTCAAGAATTCCTGCTTTAATGTTTAAAAGTTTAATTATGGTACATGCAGTATTGTATTATTTTTCTTTTTTCAGAGGGCAAAGTTTATTCTGATTTCGATCTTACAATAGCTTGCCCAACAATTCTTTTGCTTTTAGTAGATAAATCCTCTGTATTCATTATAGGAGAACCGTATAATTCCCACCCCTTGTTTAAAAATTCTGTAACCCTATCACAAAATTCACTGTTATCAGGTCCAGTTAAAAGCTTATATTCAATAATTTTTTTCATTTATTCAACTCCTGCTAATCAAGTTTTAAGAATGAACTGAAATCAGGTGATGGCGACTTTATTTCTACAAATAATGTGTCTTCAATTGCTTTTACCTTATGAGTTTGTCCTATAGGGTTTACCCATGTATCCCCTGGGAGTAAAGTTGTTGAATTATTTTCATCGTATACCTCTAATTTGCCTTTTACTACTACTCCAAGTGATTCATGATCATGTGTATGGTAAGGAGTTTCTGAATTCGCAGAGAGTTTCATTTTAATTGCACTCATATTTTGAGCTTCTTCCTGAATTTTCAGATATAACTCACCATTAATTTCATTACCTTCTAAATTAGTTAATTTTTTATACTCTTCCATATTTTTACCTTTATGCCGAAGGTGAGATTCGAACTCACACAGGGTTACCCCTACTGGTTTTTGAAACCAGCGTGTCTACCATTCCACCACTTCGGCTTGTAACTATTAAGAGAGATATTATAACTAAAATTAACTAATTGTTTAATATTAATTATTTAATTTTTTTATTAATTGATTAACTGAATTATCAAATAGTTTATTAAGTTCTTCTGATATGATTTTGCCATTTGGTTCCATTTGTTTATCAATTTTAGCTACAAGTAATCTTGGCTGATTTAAAACATTCATTCCAAGGCTTAATAAAATATGATTTAAATGAGTATATCCTAGCAAAGTTCCTGACATACCAGGAGTTGCTCCAATAACCAAAGTGTTTTTATCTTCAATTACTTTCGGAGGTCGTGAAATCCAATCAACAATGTTTTTCATGACCCCAGATATAGAACTGTTATATGAAGGCGAGGCAAATATGATTAAATTTGAATTTGCCATTTGTTCTTTTGCTGATAATACTGATTGTGGCAAACCTTTTGCTTCAATATCAGCGTTATATAAAGGAAATTTTGAAACATCAATAATATCAGTTTTAAAATCACTATTTTGAGAAATTTTATCTAGGAAAATTTTTAGTAATATTTTATTCCAAGACTCATTTCTTAAACTTCCACAGATTCCGCTTATAAGCATATTCAGATCCTTTTATTTATTTGTATAAGTAATTTTAGTGATATTATTATTATTATATATAAAAAGGATTTTAAATTGATTGCTGATTTAAATAACAAAAATGTTTTTTTAACTGGGGCAGGGAATGGTATAGGTAGAGGAATAGCAATTATAATGGCAAATCAAGGAGCAAATTTATTTGTAACTGATATTGATTTGAAATCTGCTCAGGAAACAATAAACATCTCAAATGCAGATAAAAATATTCCCTCAAAATTGGATGTTACAGATAATGATTCAATTACAAACGCTGTAAATAAATGCATTGAAAAATTTGGTAGCATTGATATTTTGGTTAATAATGCGGGAATACCAGAACCTCAAAATTCATCTTTAACTAAACAAGAAATATATAAATTGGTTATGGATGTTAACTTAACAGGCACTGTTAATTGTACTGAAACAATTATTCCTTATATGAAAAAACAAAAATATGGAAATATTATTAATATAGCTTCTATAGCAGGCTTAGGTGCTAGAAGAACAGGTGGAGTTTATACTTTAAGTAAGGCAGGTGTTATAAGATATACAAAAGGATTGGCAGTTGAATTAGGCAGTTACAATATCAACGTGAATTCTATATCTCCCGGGGCAGTTTGGACTGATTTTCAGAAAAATTCAATTAATGCAGACAAGCAACATAGTGATCAAGATGCGAAAAATTTATTTGATAAAAGGTATGTTCCAATGATGCCACTAGGGCGTACACAAACCCCTGATGATATAGGTAATTTGGCAGCATTTTTGGCTTCTGATGATGCTTGTAATATTACTGGGCAGAATATAAATGTCGATTCAGGTGCAGTAATCGAATAACTTAATTTTTAAACGGAGTATGTATGAATAAAGATTATTTTCCAGAATACGGTAATTGGATAAGAAAAACCCCTGCTGCTTTGAATATGGAAGAGAAACAAGTAAAAGAAGCAGTTAGATTTGCTAAAAGCCATGAAAATAAGTTATCTATTAACAATATGCAGATGTTTACCCGCACAGCATCTGAAACAAAAGAACCTCATGATGAAGTATTAGGGCCAGTTAAAGAAAGAGGTGAGATGAGTGGATTGATTATTAAAGATGGTTATATTGTTGCTGAATGGGGAGATATTAACAGAGTTGATATGACGTTTAGTGTGACAAAGACATATTTATCTACAACCGTGGGGCTTGCATATGATAAAGGACTTATATCTG
>CAYTCC010000045.1:0-10774 GCA_964436345.1 uncultured Dehalococcoidia bacterium | reverse complement strand
TGATGGAGGAGATATTTCTTTTGATACTTCAATAAGTAAAAATATATTAATATTAAAAATTAAAGATAATGGGATGGGCATTTCCAAAGAAGAATTACCATATATTTTTGATAGATTTTATAGAGCTGACAAATCTAGAAATAGACAATCTGGTGGAAGTGGATTAGGGTTATCTATTGTAAAATATTTAATTGAATCTCATAATGGTACTATTACAATTAATAGTGAATTATCTAAAGGAACTGAAGTATTAATATCCATCAAGACATTTAATACGAACTTATGATTGTAGGAACCTTAATCCTTAATCCCACCAAAGAAAGTATAATTTCCCTTGCAAAAGGTAAATTTGATTTCTTGCTTTTAGATTTTCAACACTCAGCTTTTACATGGGAAACTGCAGATTTTGTTATTGAAACAATTTATAAATATACAAATAAAAAAATTTGGATAAGAGTTGGACATAATAATTTTTCCGATATTAACAGAGCATATGATATTGGAGCTGATGCAGTGGTAGTCCCTTTGATCAATACAATAAATGATTTGAAAAATTGTATTGATGCTGCTAGATATAAACCGATTGGTAATAGAAGCTGGGGCCCAGTTAGACTACGCGAAAATTACAATTCATATGAAGATTATTTTGAAAATGCTCATTCCAAGCAGCTTTTATTTCCACAAATAGAATCATTAGAAGGTTTAAACAATTTATCTGAAATGTGTACTCATAATGGATGGGACGGAGTAATGATAGGGCCATCTGATCTTGCTATTTCAATAGGAGAAGTACCAAATTTTCCACCAAAATCACAAATAGTAAAAGATAAAATGGAAGAAATAATCAATATTTGTAAAAATAATAATAAAATACCCGGTTTATTTGCAGGATCTTTAGATGTAGCTAAGGAATTTGTTTCTAAGGGTGCGGAATGTTTTACTTACGGATCTGATCTAGAGTTCTTAGATGAAGGAACTAAAATATCTTTTGAAAATTTATACAACTCTATGAAGTAAATTGTCGTTATCATTTTTTAAATGTTCAATATTCTCTATTAATATTTCAGGTATTACTGTTTCATAATTTGGAGTTTCGCCTGCGGTATGTGGAGTAATTATTACGTTTTCAAAATCCCATAATGGATTATTTATATCAAGAGGTTCTGTAGATAAATGATCTAAAGCTGCACCTTTTATTTTATTATTATTTAATGCTTCAATTAAATCTTGCTCATTTACACATCCTCCTCTTGCAACATTTACCAAATATGATGTTTCTTTCATATTATTAAATACTTTCTTATCAATGATCTGATTAGTTTCTTCGTTTAATGAACTACTTATAACTAAAAAGTCGGCTTCTTTTACAGCTTCATGAAGTTTACTGGTATGTAAAAGTTTATCGGTATAATCTGATTTTATATTAGTATTTCTTTTAATTCCAATAACATTCATATCAAAACTTTTGCAAAATTTTGCTATAGTATTGCCAATATCTCCGAGTCCAAAAATAACTACAGTTTTACCATTAATTTCAGATTGTCTTTTTAAAGGATCAGAAATAAACGGAGCCCAATATTTTTTTAATTGATTATCTCTTGCAATATGTAAGAAACGCGAAAGAGCTAATAAAAGACTAATAGTATGCTCAGCAACAACTATTCTATTTAGTCCTACTGCGTTGCAAAGTTTTATGTTATTCTTCTTCAATTGATTTAAATCATATCCATCATAACCCACACCTGTAAGTTGAATATATTTCAATTTTTTCGCCTTATCAATCAATTCATTTTGCCATAACCCAGATATTATTAATACATCTGCATTAGCTATGTTATTCATAAGATCATTATAGTTATATACCTGGATTGATTTATAAGGGGGATTAAGTTTTTTGAATCCTATATCTAACTGATAATTAGCGTGGGCAAATAATACGAATATATCATCATCTGATTTATATTTGGTCATATTTTTTACTCCCGTATATGTTTTTTAAATGTTTATATATTGGAAGATCTATTATATTGTTTTTATATTTAAATGTCCCAATACCTTCTGAGGATAATTTTTCAAATTTATTGATAATTAAAATGATTTCGTCTTTATTATATTCTGATGTATTAAATATATCATTGATGATATCTAATTGAGTTGGATGCACAGCAAATTTTGCTTTAAAACCCATAGATTTAGACATAATACATTTTTCTTTAAATAGATTTATATTATTTATATTTAATTCGGGAGTATCGATTGGGAGACATGATAAGGATAATGAATCATAAACAAAGCGCAGTTTAATATAATCAATTAATTTGTCAGCCTCATCACTATCAATACCTAAACTTAAGCCAAGATCATATTTCCCAAATGCTATAGTATTAATGTTATTATCTTGAATAATCGATTTTAAATTATTAATCCCTTCAATACTTTCAATTAAAGGGATTATAGATATTTTCCCAAGTTTGCTTTTATGAATATATTTTATTACGTTTTTAACTGTCTGAGAGTTTTTAACGTCAGGAATGATTAATCCATGTAAATTAAGTTCAGTAATTTTACTTACTTGTAGTTCAATATCTAAGTAAGAAGTATCTATGCGGGGAATAATGATTTTATTTTTAATAGAGTTTGATTTTAATATATTTAAAATATTGTCTAAGCCATAATGTTTTTCACTGTTAGGTACCGAGTCTTCTAGGTCCGGGACTATAACAGTCGCATTGCTATTAATAGCATTATCTATATATTTTTCTATGTTAGAAGGGCAAAATAAATATGAACTCATGATATTATAAAATTTCTGTTTAGTTTAGGTATTATGAATAGTAGTGAAATTATAAATCTAGATTCAATAATAAAATTACATGCTAAAGAAAATCCATCTAAAACTGCATTAATTTTTGTTGATATAGATAAAAATATTGAAGAAACAGTTACATATAGTCAATTAGATATTTTAATATCTAAAACTTGTAATTATTTAAATCATAATAATTATAAGAAAAATGACAAATTATTAATTAATATTCCAAATTCTTTTCCTTTCGTAATATTATTATTAGCTTGTTTTAGAATGGGAATTGTAGCTGTAACAACAAACCCTAATTTGACAACAAGAGAATTAAAATATCAGTTCAAACAATCTGGCTCAAAAAATATAATTTCTATTAAATCAGATCAAAGCAAAAATTCTTTATCATCATTTGCCACACTTGATAATAACACGCTAATGGATTTTACGAATTTAATAAATAAATTCAATAGTCAATTTACATCTGACAATGTAGATTTAACTGATGAGGCAACTATATTATTTACATCGGGTACAACAAATTTTCCTAAAGGAGTAATTTCTACTCATTCTAATTACATAAATAAAATCAAAAGTGTTAGCAATGTATTAAGATTAAATTCAAATGACAGGCATTATTTAACTTTGCCATTATTTCACACAAATGGTCAATATTCCCTGCTTGCCATTCTCTTTAAAGGTGGATCAGCTGTAATATGTTCTAGATTCTCTGCAAGTAATTATTTTAAAATTGCAGCTAAATACAAAGTTACTTTGAGTACATTATTTGCATCTACTATAAGAATGTTATTATTGTCAGGAATAAACAAATATGAAGAAAATAATAATATTAGACTGATTATGTTTGCACAATCAGTATCGGAAGAAGAATTAAAACAATGGCAGAAAAGATTTAAAATTAATTTAATTCAAATTTATGGTATGAGTGAAACTACAGGAATGATTTCTGCGAATCCTTTAATCAACCCTAGAAATATGAGCATGGGTAAAATTTTAGATATCTATAAATATAGAATTTCAAATGAATATGGAAAAAATTTAAATTCATTTGAAGCAGGAGAACTTGTTTTACGTGGAATCCAAAATGAAACCCTAATGAAAGGGTATATAAATGAACATGAAGCAACATTGAAAACTATAGTTAATAATGAATTGTATACAGGTGATATTGTTTATAAAGATAATGAAGAATTCATATATTTTGTTGATAGAAAAAATGATGTCATTAAAAGAAGCGGCGAAAATATTTCAACCATTGAAATAGAACATGTCATTTTAAATCATCCTAAAGTAAAAGAAGTAAGCGTTGTTGGCTATCCTGACAAGATCATGGATTATAAAATATTTGCTTTTATAATTCCAAAAAATAAAGAAATAAGCACTAAAGAAATTAAAGAATTTTGTAAAATTAATTTAATTTCATATAAAGTACCAGAAAAAATAATATTTGTTGATAAATTTCCATTAACTGCAGTAGGAAAAATTCAGAAATATAAATTAAAGGAGAAATATAAATAATGTTTTATCAAGTAACAGACAAAAACGATTGGCTAACACATTTTAAAAGCCTGATTGTTCCAAGACCAATAGGTTGGATAAGTTCAAAAAATAATGAAGGTCAGATAAATTTGGCTCCGTATAGTTTTTTCAATGCAATAGCTACTATTCCGCCTATGGTTGTAATAGGCCCAGGTGGATATAGTAAATCAGGCAATAACAAAGACACTTTGTTAAATATAAAAAATAATCCTGAATTTGTATGTAATTTTGTTAGTTGGGATGTAAAAGATATTATGAATGAATCATCTTATTCTTTTGATAATAATGAGAGTGAGATTGAAAAATTAAATATTGAAACTGAAGATTCTACTATGGTATCTATTCCTAGAGTTAAATTATCCCCCGCTCATTTTGAATGTACATTATTTAAAATTATAGATTTACCCTCTGATTCAAAAGGAAATCCCAATCACCTGATAATTGGTAATATAATAGGTATTAATGTTTCAGATAAAATTATTAAAAACAATAGGATAGATATCGGCGAATTAAAACCTATATCTAGAATGGGATATGATGAATATGCTTTGATAAATACTATATTCAGTATGAAAAGGCCAAAATAATGGATTATACTTCTAATGATTATCTCAAAAATATGTTTAACCTCAACAATAAGAATATTATTGTTATTGGTTCAGCGAGTGGGATTGGTAAATCAGCATCATTAGCTATAGCTGCACATGGTGGTAATTTAATTTGTGCCGATATTCAAAATATTGAAAGTACAATAAAAGCTGTGAAAGAAATTAATTCAAAAGTAAATGTTATTCCGTTTGAAATTGATATTACTAATAAATCAGAAATAATTAAACTTATGGATGAATACGATGTTATCGACGGCGTAGTATGTACACCTTCTATAAATGTAAGAAAATTATTGATAGATTATACAGAATCTGAATTTGATAAAGTAATTTCATTAAACCTAAAAGCAACTTTTAATGTTTTACAAGCTTCTGCAAAGAAAATGAAATTGAATAATAAGGGTAGTATAGTTACATTTTCAAGTATAAGAGGTAGTGTTGTTGAACCAGGGCAGTCAGTATATGCTGCGAGTAAGGCTGGTACAGAAAAATTAGTGAATACTCTTGCAGCAGAAGTGGCTGAATATAATATAAGAGTTAATACTATATCTCCTGGCCCAGTTATGACTCCATTAACCGACCAATTACGCAATGATAAACTATGGAATGAAGCTTATACTACAAAAACTGCATTACAAAGATGGGCTCAGCCCAATGAATTGGCAGGTGGAATAATTTACTTACTTTCTGATGCTTCATCTTATGTCACAGCCTCAAATCTTAGAATTGATGCAGGTTGGATTAATGTTGATGGTCGTTTTAATCCAAATATATAATCTAAGCTATGGATAAAATAAAAATAGGATTAATTGTAAACCCGATATCTGGTTTTGGTGGACCCTTAGGATTAAAAGGTTCGGACTCAGATAATATCTGGGATCATGTAACTGATGTTTATAGTTTGCCCTCATTACAAAGAACTTACGATACACTAAATAATATTGATTCTAAGATAGCCGATAAAATAATTTTTTATACAGGTAATGAACTGTTAGGTGAATATTTGTTAAAACAATTTGATTTCAAATATAAAATTCTTTATACATCTAAAATTCAGAGAACATCGAGAAGTGATACATATGAATTGTTAAATGAATTTAAAACTCAAAATGTTGATTTAATTGTTTTTGCAGGCGGAGATGGGACAAGTTCAGATTTAATAAAAATTATTAATACTGATATTCCAGTAGTTGGAATACCAGTTGGTGTTAAAATGTATTCTTCAATTTTTCCATTAAGTCCTATATATTCTTCAAAAATTATATCTGAATTTTGCACTTTCCATAACTCGAAATTTATCCTTAGAGAAGTATCTGATTTAGATGATCGCAATATACATAAAGGAATAACAACAACAAAATTTATTGGTTATTTAAATACACCTCTTAATTTAGATGATAATTATTTACAGGAATCAAAGGGTTCTATCACCTCTGATGAAGGTAATGAAATTGACAATTTAATAGAAGATTTCAGTGATCGTTATACTAATGTAGACACATATATATTCGGACCTGGGTCAACTACAAATTCAATTTTAAAATCCATTGATGTAGATGGTACATTGTTGGGATTTGATATTATTAAAAATAAAAAATTACTTTATAAAGATTGTTCTGAGAATGATATTTATAATTATTTAAATACTAAACAAGGTAAAGATTCAAAATTAGTTTTAACAGTAATTGGAAATCAAGGTTTTTTATTTGGAAGAGGTAATCAACAAATAAGCCCCAGAATATTAAACAAAATAGATAAAAATAATTTATTGATTTATTCTACAAAAACAAAATTAGATTCTTTAAATAATGAGATTTTAATTGACACAGGTGATTTAACCACAGATAAAATATTTACAGGTTATGTAAATATTATTACCGGATATAAATTTAGTGAACTGAAAAAATCAAAATCTGTTTATTTATGACTATTTAATATTTCATTTATTTCATTTACTTCAGTTTTGGTTAATTTCCAGGATGCAGTCCTGGCATTTGCTACTATCTGTTCAGGTTTTGTAGCCCCGGCTATTACAGAAGAAACTAATGGGTTAGCTAATAACCATGCAAAAGCTAAATCTAATAATGATTTATTTCTGGCTTTTGCAAAAATTTCTAAACTTTCAAGTAATGAAAATGTATTACTAGTAAGAATTTGGTTAGCTCTTTCTTTATTTTCACCTAATCTGGTACCTTCAGGTAAATTTTCTCCACGTTTGTACTTTCCAGTTAATGCTCCACTTGCTAAAGGAAAATATGGCAATATTCCAATATTATAATATTCACAGGCTGGTATTAATTCAGCTTCAATATCTCTGTTCATCAAGCTGTATTCAGGTTGTACTGTAATAAATTTTTCAAGATTATTTGATTTTGATGATTCCAGTGACATCGCTAATTGCCATGATGTGAAATTAGAACAACCAATATATCTCACTTTACCTGAGTCAATTAAATAATTTAATGCCCGTAAAGTTTCTTCTATAGGGGTATTTTCATCCCAAAAATGTATTTGATATAAATCTATATAGTCAGTCTGGAGTCTTCTTAGGCTATTTTCAACTTCACTAATAATATGAACTTTACCTGCTCCTTTTTCATTGATACCTTCACCAACTTTTGAATAAACTTTAGTTGCCAAAATTATTTCTTGCCTTTTATTTTTAATTGCATTCCCTATATATTCTTCAGACAATGTATCGCCATAACTATTACTTGTATCAAGAAAATTTATTCCTTCATCATTTGCTGTATCTATTACTCTTTTAGTATCATTTGAATTAAGTCTACGTCCAAAATTGTTTGTCCCCAGTCCAATTACTGAAACTAAAGTACCTGAATTTCCTAAATATCTGTATTCCATTTTTTTCCTTTATTTTAAATTTTTATCAAAAAAGTTTACTGCTCTTGTCCAGTAATCTATTACCAAGTTAGGAGCTGAACCCGATAGCATGCCATGATTACCACCAGGATATCTTACTAACTGAACATCATTTCCCATACGTTTTAGAGTCACGAAATATTGCTCAGCCTGTTCAATAGGGCACCTATAATCTCTATCTCCAACTAATATTATTGATGGCGTTCTTACATTTTTTGCATAAGTTAGCGGTGAATTAAATTGATATTTTTTGACATTGTCATATCTTAATCCTCCCCATTGTTCCTCGCCAAATTTTATACCTATATCAGAAGTACCCGACATTGAATTTAAATTAATACAAGGAGCTCCGATAACAGCTGCCTTAAATTGATTTGTATGTCCAATCATCCATGAAGACATAAATCCTCCATAACTATATCCATATAAACCTATTTTATTGCTGTCTATATATTTCTCTTTAGCTAGTTCATTAACAGATTCGATTATGTCATGATAATCCTCTCCACCCCAATCATTAAGAACAGCTTTACCAAAATCTGATCCATACGAAGATGATCCTCTAGGGTTTATAGCTATAACTATATAGCCATTTTTGGTAAATATTTCCTGATTAACTGCAATCTGATCTTCAAATCTACCATGCGGACCTCCATGTATATCAACAATTAAGGGATAAATGTTATTTTCAGAAAAATCAGAAGGTAAATAAACTCTCGATTCAATATCAAAACCAGTTCTGTTTATTGTAAATTTATTCATCTTAGATGGAGGGTTTTCTTCATAAAAATTAGAATTGGGAATTAATATATTCTGTATTTCATTATTTTGTTTATTTAAAACTTTTACAACTTCCTGCATATTTCTGTTATTTTCAATGAAAATTGTTTTATTTGTTGAATCACATAATTGAATAATTTTGGAATTGTTTTCATAAACTATAGATTTATTTTCACCATTAATATCAACAATTTTTGAAATCCCTTGATCGGTATATGATACTCGTAAATTATCATTTATTATTTTCAAGTTTGGTTGAGGATTATATGCAAATTCCTCGGTATTTAAATTCGATACAGATGTATTATTTATATCTACTTTAAATAATGAAGAGTTTCTTCCATCTCCTTCTTTGTTATCAGATGTACCTATTATGAACAATAAATTATCATCATTACTCCATGTCATGCTGCCAATACCATTAAAATATGTGGTGATTCTTTTTCTTTCGGAAGAATCAATGTTAAAGACATGTATATCTTCTCTCCAGTGGGTGTCTCTTGAATCACCTTGATCACTTATAAATGCTAAATTTTTCCCATCATTTGAAAATATAGGATGGGTATCATCACCGCCTGAATTTGTGATTGATATATTATCTTTATGATTTAAACAATATATTTTAATTTTATTTAATTCATCTCCCAACCAACCAACGACATCTTGTCTGTATCTTATTCTATTAACAACATATGGTTCTGAATCATTATCTCTTTCTTCAATATTCCTATACGTATAAGCTATATGTGATGAGTTATTATTCCAATTGAAAGCACCTGTTGAATCATAAGCTGTTGATATAGTTTGATTATTCGAAGTTATTTGAGTTTCATTGCCGTTAGATAAATCTTTTATAATTAAAGAATTAAGTGTTAAATTGTCACTAATTTGATTCTTTTTTATGTATGCTAAATTTTTACCGTCTGGGGAAATTTTCGGTGTTGAATCATTATTCCCATCAGTAACTGATGAATTATTATTAGTTTGTAATTCAATTTTATATATCTTAGATTTTCTTTTATTTGAATTTATTTCAACACTGTTTTCTTGATAATATACAGCATCAGAATATTCATCATATGAAATCCATGAAATATTTTTTAAATCTGATATATATTTATTAATTAATTTCATATTTAATCCTTTATTTATTTAATATCAAATATTACAGGTTGAAGACCTTCTTCAATCACTCTACGTCCTAATTCCGATATATCAGATGAATCTTCTATTGTTGCGAAATGATTGGCAGGGTGTAGCCCTGCTTTGCTTGCAAAAACAACTTTATCATAGGGGATAACTATTTCTTTCATTGATTCAAAACCAGGATAAAACATTATTTCCCCTTTGGCCAAATAAATTGAATGATTTTCAAATGGCACTTCATCTATTTCTACTTCTCCTAAATCTATCCATACTCCAAACCCACTCCATCTTGTTTGCATCAATTTTCCAGTTAAAGGTAATATCTTTAATATTGCTTCACAAGTCTCAGGAGCATTGTCCCATAATAATTTAGCTTTAAAATTTAATTCTTTACTTTTGATATGTAAATATTGATTTTTCATGACTATTTTAATATAAAATTATAAACCCATTCTAGTGTATAATACTTCAAATGAAAGAATCTATAATAAAATCAAAATTATCTCAATCAGCTCTGAATATAGGTGCAGGTTCACCTACAGATGCTGGTATGTCTTTCAGAGGTGAAACCGATCACCCAAATCCTATACAAATAGCAGGAGGAATTCCAGATTTCCCTACTTTACCTATAAGTGATTTTACTCAAATGCTAGAACAAGCTTCTTTAGAAGAAACTGAAGGTAGTTATAATTATGGTGGTTGGTATGGTTATGATGGCTTAAGAGAACAAATTGCCAAACGTCAAACAATTCTAGATAGAAAAAAATTAACATTAGATAATTTTATTGTACACAATGGAAGTTCAGGAGCCCTTGAAAATGTATGTAAAATACTTTTAGACCCTGAAGATGTTGTTATTGTTGAGCAACCATCATATTCGGGAACTGTCAGAGCCATCCGTGGTTTCAATTGTGATGTTGTTGAAGTAAAAATGAATAATGATGGAATTGATATACCTGAATTAAAATCAACAATTTCTAATTTGAAAAATAAAGGTAAA
>CAYTCC010000044.1:0-10932 GCA_964436345.1 uncultured Dehalococcoidia bacterium | reverse complement strand
CAATTATAATTTAAAACATGCTACTGATCTGATCGAAATAATAAAATCTAATTTCAGTAATTTTTGTATAGCTGGAGCTTGTTATCCTGAATCTCATCCGGAATCAAATAATTTTGAAGATGATATTTTATTTACTAAAATAAAGCAAGATAAAGGGGTAGATTTCTTAATAACACAACTCTTCTTTAACAATGAAGATTTTTTATCATTTAGAGAAAAAGCACTTAAAAATGGTGTTACTATCCCAATTATTCCAGGTATCTTGCCTATAACCAGTACAAAACAAATAAGAAGATTTACTAAATTGTGTGGTGCGAAAATCCCAGCCCAATTAAATAAAAAATTAGAAAATTCAATTGATGACGATATGGAAACTACAAAACTTGGTATTGAATATGCAACAAATCAGATTTTAGAACTTATTGACAACGATATCCCAGGCATTCATTTCTATTCATTGAATAAAACTAGCTCTGTAGGACATGTTTTAAACAATCTAGGTATATCTAATCAAACTCCTGAGTATATAATATGAAATTATTATTTCATCTCAATTTAATTATTCACAATAATGCCTAAAACATCCACAAAATTAAATCAGAACAAATTTATTTATACCTCAGAGCTGACTCCACCAAAAGGTATTAATTTATCACAATTAATAAATAAGGCATCTTCTTTAAATATGGTAGATGCATTCAATATTACAGATAATCACAATTCTAAAATGACTATGGCCCCTATTGGCTTAGCAATAAAATTAATTGAAAATAATATAGAACCAATTTATCAAATTACTTGCAGAGACAGAAATTCAATAGCCATACAATCTGATTTACTTGCTGCACATTCTTTAGGAATTAATAATATTTTATGTATGTCTGGAGAAAGCGCAAAGTACGGAGATCATCCTAACGCAAAAGATGTATTTGATATCAATTCAGAAGAATTAATTAGAATCGTTACTAAATTAAATAATGGCTATGATTATACTAACAACAAATTAGATTCTATGACAAATTTCAATATTGGAGCTGTAGTTAATCCTGGAGCAGATAATCTTGATAAAGAGTTAGAAAAATTTAAAAATAAAATAAAAAATGGCGCTACTTTTTTTCAAACTCAAGCTATATATGATCCGGAAACATTACAAAGTATTATCGAAATTAAAGAGAAAAAAGATATTAAGATTTTTGCAGGCTTGATTCCAATCAAATCAGTAAAAATGGCAAATTATTTAAATACTAAAGTTCCAGGAATAACTGTACCTGAAAATATTATAAAATTAATGGAAACTACTGATGATCCTCAAAATACATGCGTTCAAATAAATAAAGAAATAATTTCAGAAATAAAAGACATGAAAGGAATTGATGGGATACACATAATGGCTCTGGGATGGGAGCATTTAATTCCAAAAATGATTTGATTTCTATGAATAATTATTATATTGATTAAAAATCATTCAAATCACTGATATAAAGTATTTAAATATCTCAATTTATTTGTCAAAATGTTTGATAAACAAAATACAAGGATAGACTCATGGATATAAATAAAGTAAAAAATGAAATTAAAGGCCCTGCCTCATTAATAATGCTACCTTTTGATGATAACTTAAATCTTGATCTTGAAGGTTTGAAAAACAATTTACAATACACTCTTGATGAAGGCATGAGTACTGGAAGAGGTTTTTGGATTGTACCATGCGGTACAGGTGAATATCTGAATATTACACCCGAAGAACATAAATCGATAGTAGAATCTGCTGTTGAAATCGGGAAAGGCAAAATAACAATAGTTGCAGGTTGTGCCGGAATAAATCCCAATGATGTTATAGATCTTATTAACCAATCTGAAGAAGCTGGAGCAGAATATGTAATGGTACCTCCACCTTTTTACGAAGCCCTTGATGAAGAAGCAATGTGTGAATGGTATCGTATAATTGCTGAATCTACAAACCTGGGATTAGTAATATATGATCAGTCATGGAGAATAGGACTTGGAACCAATCTAACGCTTCCCGTAATAGACAAATTATCCAATATCGATAATGTTGTATCCCTAAAATATGGAAGTCCAAATATTTTCAATGACACTATAGTCGCTCTAGAAGAATTTGCTCCACGTTTTGCATTTATAGATAATTCGTTAGGATACTTGGCTTCTGTATCACATATGCATGGAGCAACAGGATGGATATCAGGCCCATCTAGTTGGTGGCCTGAATTTGAATTAGGAATATTAGATTTACTTGAAGATGGTAAATACAAAGAAGCTGATAAAGAACATGCAAGAATAACACCTTATATGGCAAAATTTCATGGGGAATTTTGGAAGGCATCAAAGTATTGGCATAACGCCGCTATAATAAAAGCTTCTCTAGAATATGTAGGATTAACCGGCGGCCCTGTAAGGCCCCCTTTCAGGGAATTAAACAAAGAAGAAAAAAATGAATTATTTAACATTATGTCCGATATGGACGTTAAAAAGAAAAACTAAAATAATTAAAGATGAGGTAAAAAATGGCAGACGATATTTTTGGAGAAATTTACAAAGAAATGGGTGCAAAACCTATAATTAATGCAATTGGTAGCGTAACTTTGCTTGGCGGATCAACACCAAAACCAGTAGTTAAAGAAGCTATGGACCGTGCAGATGCAGCATATGTTCACCTACCTCATCTCCAAGAAGTTGTAGGTAAAAAAATAGCTGAATACTGTAATGTCCCCTCTGCATATGTAACATCTGGTGCTGGAGCAGCACTAGCTTTAGCAGGAGCAGCTTTTATGGCAGGAAATGACGATGATTTAATACAGCAATTACCCAATACATCTGGTATGAAAGGAGAAATGTTAATCCAAAAATGTCAAAGATATTGGTATGACAGATGTATTGAGGTTTCTGGAGCAAAACTTGTTGAATTTGGTGATGAATTAGGTGCAGTTGAATCTGATTTAGAAAATGCAATAACAGAACAAACTTGTGGAATAACCTGGGTAGCTAATGAGTTATCTCCAGGCACAGTAGTTGGAAATAATATACAAACAAACCCATTAAGCCTAGAGAAAGTTATTGAAATTGCAAAAAAACACGGTATATACGTATTAGTAGATGCTGCCGCTCAAATATATCCATTAGATATTCTAGGAAAATATATAAGAATGGGCGCGGATGCTCAGGTTATTGCTGCAAAATATATGGGAGCATCACAGTCAGTAGGTTTAGCTCTTGGTACTGAAGAAATGATTGGAAAAATTGCTAATCAATCTTTTACTGGATACGAAGGAAGAAGAATCAGAGGTATTGGAAGACCTATGAAAGTTGATAGACAAGAAATTATTGGTGTTACAGTTGCAGTAAACGAATGGGTTACTATGAATCATGAAGAAAGATTGGCTGAGGCAGAACAACAATCTAATGTAATGCTTGCCCCTCTACAGAACATAAAAGGAGTAAAAGCAGAAATCATTAATAATATTATAGGTAATCAACCCTTCGGAGTTAGATTAGAAATAGATGAAAACATTGTTGGTATTTCAGCTGCAAAACTTGTTGAAAAACTTCAAGATTTAGATACTCCTATATGGACAAGAAATGGGCAAAATCATGAAGAAAACATGATTAAATTAGTTCCATGGGCATTAAGTCCAGGACAAGATAAAATTGTTGGTGAAGCTATAGCTAAAGTTTTACAATCTTAAAAATATGGATATTTCGGTACTTGGCTTACCTCAATCTGGGAAATCAACATTCCTAAAATCACTCATAAAATTTAATGAAACTCAAGAATTGCCTGAAATATGTACCTTGAAAATTAATGATGACAGGTTAATTAAAGTGGGTGAACTATTAGGGCATAATAAATTAGCCTATCCAGAAATTACGTTCAAAGAAGTCAATATATTATCAATAAAGAATAAAGCAGCTGAATTAAAAGAAATAGAATCTATTCAAAATTCATACGGGCTTTTATTGGTTATTAAATGCTTTGAAAACAATGACAGTAATCAAATTCTTAAAGATATAGATGAAATAATTACTGAATTAATTTTTTCAGACACGGTTATCATAGAAAATATAATCAAAAGAAGAATAAGTAATACTAAAGGAAAAACAAAACAAGAATTAGAAAATACTAATAGTGAAATCGAACTATTAGAAAATCTTAAATTGCACCTTGAAAAAGGGGAACCATTAAACTCATACAATTTGCCTAAAACAGAACTTAAAAAATTAGGAGGATATAATCTAATCACTCTGAAGCCTATATTTATATTGCTAAATTATGATGAAGATAAAAGTTCCATTGAAACTAATGACAATATATCTAAAATAAAAAATAAATACTTCTATCCTTCTAAGCTGGAAATGGAGCTTTCAGAATTACCTGAAAATGAATCCGCAGAATTCAGAACAAGTTTAAATATAAAACCAAGACAAGATTATCTGGTTTTAAAATCCTTATTTGAAGCCATGGGGAAAATACTTTTCATAACTGCTGGTGATCAAGAAATAAAAGGATGGGAAATCAATAAAGGTGACAATTCTTTAATAGCAGCTTCAAAGATTCATTCAGATATATCTAAAGGTTTTATAAGAGCAGAAGTTATAGAATATAATACTTTTATTGAATTAGGTTCATGGAATAGCTGTAAAAAAGAAGGAAAAGTAAAAGGTAACGGAAAGGAATATATAGTAAATGACGGAGATATCATAAATTTTTTGCACAGTTAGATAACAAACAACTACAAAAACTTAAAATATGTTGAAAAAGCAAAAGAATATAAACAAATATATACACAATTTAAACGAATTTGCCCCTGGAATAATTCTTGGAATAATAGTGGCCATATTATCACACTATGGTGCTAAATATTTAAATCAAATTATAGGTTACAAATCACTAATCAGCTCTATCTTGTTAGGGATTGTAATCGGTATATTAATAAAAAACATATTTGGTGTTAAAGATTTCTTTAACAAAGGTTTGGATTTCAATGTAAGAAGAATTCTCCGGATCGGTATAGTTATTTTAGGAATAAGATTAAGTATATTTGAGATTTTTTCTCTTGGAGTTTCAAGTTTACCAATCATAGTATTATGTATATTGTCCGGTTTGTTTGCTGGTTATCTTTTAACCAAATTACTTTCATTACCTAATAAATTAGGTATTTTAATAGCTGTAGGAACAAGTATATGTGGAGCTTCAGCTATTATGGCAACAGCTCCGGGAATTCACGCTAAAAAAGAAGAAATAGCATATTCCATAACAGTCATAACAATATTCGGAATAATCGCTATGCTTTTTTATCCGTTTTTATCCAATTTTTTAGAACTGAATGAAAAATCTGCCGGATTATTCCTTGGAACTTCCATACATGAAACTGCTCAAGTAACAGGGGCAGGATTTATATATGATGAAACATTCGGCACTGTAAATGTGGGGAAAAATGCTGTGACTGTAAAACTTGTAAGGAACCTAAGTATGATTATTGTTATTCCTTTGATGACAATTCTTTACCAAAAAGAATCTTCTTCTCAGGAAAATTATATTAATATCAGGCAAATTTCAAAACTGATACCTTTGTTTATAATAGGATTCTTTTTCATGAGTGTTTTAAGAACATCAGGAGATTTCATTGTTAATAATTCAATTATTATCACTGATAATAATTGGCAATCTTTCACAAAGCAATTAACTACAATTTCAAAATTCATGTTGGTTGTTGCCATGTCATCAGTAGGTTTGACAACCGATATAAAATCAATAAAAAGCCTTGGACTCAAGCCTTTCTTAGTGGGAATAATAGTAGCATCTATAGTAGGTATATGTAGCTTGTTGAGTATAATAATTATTAATTAAATTATTGAAAATGAATAAAGAAAATAAAAGTAAAATTAAAAATAATGAAACTTTCGAAAGGTTTAATCAGAAAAACGATATATTTAACAGATCATTATGGGATAAAACTGTAAGAAGTAAAAAAACTGAAAAATTTTATAATGATTATATAAAACCACCGGAATCAGAAAACAGGCCAGAAGGATATAAACATAAAGATTATGCATTTCGTAATGCGACATGGTTTATGTCTGACACATTTTCTAATATACATAAAAACAATGGTCGAGCCGAAGGATTTACAGATGAATTCAAAGTCCAAAAACCAGGTACCAAATCTAAATATATATTTAAATCTAACAAAGACCTCACAGATGAAATTAAAATCATAGCAAAAAAATTAGGTGCAGATTTAGTTGGAATAACTAAAAGTAATCCTAAATGGATATATTCTCATAAATACAGAAGAGCAACAAATGAAATAAAACCCAATAAAATTGATAATTCTTTAAGTAGAGTGATTGTAATTGCTAATCAAATGGATAAAGACCTCATAGATACAGCTCCATCAGCATTGAGCGGATCTGCAACAGGGCTAGGTTATTCAAATGATCTCTCGACTACACTTTCTTTATCACAATATATAATAAATTTAGGTTATAAAGCGGTGCCGAGTCAAAATGACACTGCTCTCTCAATTCCTCTTGCTATAGAAGCAGGATTGGGTGAATATGCCAGGAATGGATTACTTATTACAAAAAAATTTGGTCCAAGAGTAAGGATATCTAAAATATTTACAGATCTTCCCCTTGAATCGGATAAACCTATATCTTTTGGAGTTAAAAATTATTGTTCTATTTGCAATAAATGCGCAAATTCATGTCCACCAAGAGCTATATCTTTTGATAAACCGTCATTTAAGCAAATAAACAAATCAAATATTAAAGGAATTAATAAATGGTCAGTGAATGCAGAAAAATGTTTTAAATTCTGGGCATCTCAGAGTACTGACTGTTCTATTTGTATTAGAGTATGCCCATATAACAAAGATTATGATAAATTAGTTCATAAAATTGGTATCAAACTAACAAACACTCCTTTTAGATATATTCTCTTAAAATTCAATAATTTTTTTGGTAACAGAAAAAAACCATCTGAATGGTGGGCAAACAAATAAAATACAAATGTCAGATATAAAATCAAATCAATTAAATACGCTTTTAGACAAATTTCCCAGATTTCAATTAGGAGATTTCCCTACCCCGTTATATAAATGTGAAAATATTGAAAAATCACTTGGACTAAAACATTTATATATCAAAAGGGATGATTTAAGCGGATTGGCGTTCGGAGGAAACAAAGTTCGACATTTAGAATTTAGAATTGGAGATATTATCAATAATAATTGTGATATTTTTATTAACAGCAATGTCAAAGTTTCAAATAATTCAAGAATAAACGCCGCAGCATGTGTTAAAGCAGGAATCAAATATGTAGTGGTAATGGGCAAAGGACCAAACGAAGAAAAACAAGGGAATTATCTGCTTCAAAAACTAATGAATGTAGAAATACATGAATTAGATACAGAGGATAATGACACGATTGAAGATTATTGCAAAGAATTATCTGAAAAATATATAAAAAATGGGCATAAACCTTACTTAAGATCTGAAAACAAATTTGCACAACATTCTGCAGTATTAGGATATATTTCTGGTGCTATAGAATTAAATCAACAAATAAATATATTTAAAAAACCAAATAATAAAATAAAAGTGTACCAAGTTGCAGGAAATTCTGTTGTTGGAATGGCACTCACAAACAAATATTGTGATCTTAAATGGGAAATCAATGCAATTTCTCCTTATCTTGATAACGGACTTCAAGAAAAAGGAATCGAAACAGCTGAAGAAATATCTAAACTATTGAATATAAATACATTATTAAATGTATCTGATATAAATTACAATTTTGATTATGTTGGAGAGGATTATGGGATAATCACTCAAGGAGCTAAAGATGCAATAAAATTTCTTGCAAGAAAAGAATCAATATTTCTAGATCCAATATACACCGCAAAATGTATGGATGGATTACTAAACGATATACATAAAAACAAATTTAGCGAAGATGATATCGTCATTTTCATACACAGTGGTGGAACCCCAAACATTTTTACTTATGTAAACGATCTTATTTTGTGATATAGTAGCTAAGCAAAATGATAGATAAAGAAAATCAAACTAATAATATAGAATCAGTTACGGTCAAACCATCTTTTTGGGGATGGCTATGGTTTTTAGTACCATGGATAATAATAATAATTGTATCTGTATTATTTGATCCAATCACATTTTCACCCACTTTAATTATTTTTGCTGCAATAATTGTTATTCCAAGAATGATATCAACATATAGAACAAACTACACTATAACAGCTATACAAATTAACATTACACAAGGGTCTCTTTTCGGATCACAGAAATATGAACTTCCATTAACAAAAATAACAAAAGTACAATCAAAGCACGGAATGTTCGGCAAATCATTAAACTATACAACACTATTATTAGATTCCACTGAACACGGTGTAGTTCCTTTAAATTATGTCCCAAATAACTCGCATTTTGTAAAAGAAATAGAAAAAAGATATGATGGATTTACTGATATACAAACTTCTAATGCAGTACAAAGTAATGAGGATTTTGGAACAATAGCACATAGAGGATTCGCATCAAAAGCACCTGAAAATACATTTGCTTCATTTGATAAAGCTATTGAAAATAATTTTTTATATATTGAAACTGATGTACAATTAACTTCAGATAATATACCTGTCATTATTCACGATGAGAAAGTGGACAGAACATCAAATGGGAAAGGGAAAGTTAGTGAAAAAACATTGACTGATATAAAAAAATTAGATGCTGGTAGTTGGTTTAGCCCCAAATATAAAAATGAAAAAATACCTACTTTGTCAGAATTATTAAAACAATATAATAATAAAATTCATTTAGTATTAGAATTAAAATCAGATCAATCAGATTTACCAAAACAAGTCTCTGCTCTTATTGAAAATGAAAACTGGGATAAAATTGCCGGGAATCCAATGTCCCAAATCCCTGGTTTGACAATCGTTTCATTTCATTTAGAACAATTATTAAGATCTGTTGAATTGATGCCAGCAGTAAGACATGGATGGTTAGTTGGAGAATTGACTGACACAGATATAGATATTGCTAGTAAATTAGGCATACAGGGGATTTTTCCATATGCCAAAATGACTTCTGAACACTCTGTAAAGTATGCAAAAGAAAAGGGCTTATTTGTTGCAGTGTGGGGAATTCAAAATGCAGAAGAAGTTGTAATGCTTAAAAAGATTGGAGTATCTGCAGTAACTTCTGACTGGCCTGATCAAATACAAGAATATTTAAACAATGATCAAAAAGAAGATAGTACAGAAGAACCTAAAGCTAAAGAATAAATTAACTTAATGCCTCTTTCTCACCTTTTTGCACATCAACAAATAATTGCATTCCAATAGTTCCTGCAATTAGAAACAATGAAACACTAAAAATCCCAGTTCTGGCTCCAAGGTATCCGGCTACCAATGCATATAATAAAGGACCAAAAACAGAAGCTCCCCTAGACATAAATCCCAAAAATGAGAAAAATTCCGCACTTTGTTTTACTGGAGTCATTACTGCAAAGATACTTCTGGCTATAGCCTGGCTACCACCCATTACTATTCCTACCATGCAACCTAAGATAAGCCACTGCAAATTAACACTTAATCCTAATGGTGCCCATATATAACTTCTAATTAATTCTGGCCACCATGAAAATAATCCGGATTTTATAGCATATTCACCAGTGTCTTCAAGTGGTGCAAATCCCATTGCCAAAAATACAATAATTATCCAACCTACCAAAGAAATCATCAAAGATTTTTTAGCAGTATAAATACTTGCAAATCTGTTAAATAATAAAGCTCCTGGTGCTGCTATAAATTGTACAATTAGTATAGTAGCCATATTGAAAATCAGATCTACACCTAATGTGTCTGCTCCGTATGCACCGGCGATGCTTAAAACAGTTTGAATTCCATCATTAAAAAACAAATATATTATTAAATATAAAAATAAAGTTTTATATCTTCCAATATTAGATAAAGTAGTTTTGATCTGTTTAAAAGCCATAGCAATAATCTTTAAATCAATACTAATTTGATCTTTTGAATTTATTTTGGGTTCTTTTAGGTTTCTAAAAGTTATTAAAGAAAAACCTCCCCACCATATAGCTACAGATGCTAATGATAATTGAATAAACAATGGCTCATTCACTGATGAGCCAGTAATGGTTACAATAGCAAGATGAATAGCAAGTAATAAGCCTCCTCCTATATATCCATAAGCAAATCCTTTACTACTTATTTCATCTAAATATTTCTTGGGAGCAAGATGAGGTAAAAAACTGTTTGCAAATGTCCATGCACCAGAAAATCCCATAACAGAAATTACAATCATTAATAATAAAAATAACCATCCTGTACCAGCATAGGGAGTAAAAAACATAAGCAAAGTTGGGATACAACCAAATATTGTAAATACTTTAAGAAAAGAAAGTTTTGTGGGTGTTTTATCAGCTATGACAGCTAAGATTGGATTTAAAAAAGCAATAATCAATATCGATAAAGATATCCCGATACTCCATACATTCGTACCTGTAAAATCAAATCCATAAACAGTATAACCTCCTATACCAAATACTTTTTTGTATAGCTCAACAAAATATACAGGAGCAATTGCTACCATTACACTTGTAGAATGAGCAGAATGAGCCCAATCATAAATATACCAACTTCTAATAGATTTCTTATCGCTATCTGATAAATCTTTTAAATTCATTGCCATAACAGTTATCCATTAAAAAATAATATTGACTTATTCTTATAAAATCCTCATTATAGTCTTCGTAAAATAAAAGGATCAAAATATAAGGAACTGAATGAATCATATATCTAAAATTTCGAAAAAGCTAGGCATAGACAATAAAGAAATAATTTACATAGGAAATTACAAAGCAAA
>CAYTCC010000043.1:0-11047 GCA_964436345.1 uncultured Dehalococcoidia bacterium | reverse complement strand
ATTAAATCTTCTCTTGAATCTGAATTGTATTTTTATAGCAAAGTGTTGAATTTTAAAGCATTTGATAAACTAGAAGAAATTAATATTGAGAATTCAGATAGACTTTGAAGAATTGTTTATGAGCTTAATTCAATAGATTAATATATGAAATCTTTTAAAGCATTATCAATAGTAATATGTTTTTCATTAATTATAATCACTTTATTTACTCTATGGTTTTATGAACAAGATTATAGATTTAATTCAGCAAAACTTTTTGTTGACCAATGCATTGATTCAGGGAAATACGATTGGACTTTAGGTTGCCTTGATCCCAATCAATCCAATTATCTAATAGTAGATAATACTTATGCTACTATTAGAAATAATCTTATAGAAAATTCAGGATTATTAATTCTTTCTATTCCTTTAATAATAATTTTTGGAGCAATTATAGCAAGATCAAAACTAAAGAAAGATAATAAATAATATGTTGGAATTTGTACCTTTTGTTGTCATAGAGCTTATAATAAATTATGAATAAATTTTTTGTACTATAAGTGTGTAAGCTAACAAAATGGACAGTTTATATTTTACTTTGTAAAGATAGTAGTTTTTATACTGGGATTACAAACGATTTGAACAGAAGATTATTACAACATGAAAATGGAGCTGGAGCAAAATACACAAGAGGTAGAGGTCCATTCACAGTGATTTACAAAGCCTTATATAATAATCAAGGCGATGCATTGAAAGAAGAGAGAAGAATAAAACAATTATCCAAATCTTCAAAAATAAAATTAACTAATAATTATTTAGCAGACAAAAATGAGAAGTTTTAAATGGCATGGAATACCTGTAAATATTCCAAATAAAAAAATTGAATGGCAATTGCTAGGAGCTTTATTAACTTTCGAATTATTAATTATTATAGTTTTAATAGTCGCTTTTAAATAAATTAGGATTTAGATGACTAACTTTTGTGATAAATGTGGAAATGAAGTTAAAGCTAATGTTAGGTTTTGTGATAATTGTTGGAATACTTTAAATGATACTAAATCTAAGAATGATAAACGTGTAAAGAAAATAGTCCAGGCAGAAGATGTTGCAAGGCATCAGTATTACGGAAGACAAAGTATAAAAAAACCAAATGATAATAAATGATATTCCCTCTATAATGTCTATTATGAAAAACGCTAATTTTGAAGGTCAGAAATTTAACGAAACTGTTACAGAATTGAAAAACTCTTTTTTTTATGGTTCCAGAAATAATTTGTTTTTTAAATATTTAGGTGGCAAAAATATTAGTGAAAATGAATTTACTGTGTTTTTAGAAAAATTACTTAATGTAATTGTGGATGATATTGATAAAGACGAATTTAGTGAATTGAAAGAATTAATATTTAATTCTCAAATTAAAGGTTATTTACCAAAAACAAATAATGATAAATATACTTATGAAGACACTCCATGGACTGAATTTGGTAAATCATTAAAAGACAGTAAATTATCTCTAATTTCTGCAGGAGGGGTGTTTTGTACAGATAACGATCCTATTGAACCAAAAGGAATGACGCAAGAAGATGCTATTAAAAAAATTAGTGAATTTTTGAAATCACCTCCAACTTTGGCCGAAATACCTAATAATATTTCTACAGAAAGATTATCTATCAGACATCCTGGTTATGATATTAGAGCTGCCCAACAAGATCCAAACGTTGTTTTTCCGTATGAGATACTTAAGAACTTACATAAGGAAAATATTTTCGGTTCATATACAGATAACTTTTATTCCTTTGTTGGTGCATCTCAACAATCAGCAATTATAAAAACTCATGCACCTAAATGGGCAGAAATGCTCAAATCCTATAATGTAGATGCAGTATTACTTGTAGCAGCCTGACCAGTCTGTCACATGTCGGTCGGGCATGTAGCTAGAGTTTTTGAATCAATGGGAATATCGACAGTATGTTTTTTTGTAAAAGCATTTATGCATTTAATAGATCAGATGAAAATCCCAAGGGCAATTGTTACAAATAATTTTGTAGGAAGAACTATAGGTAAACCTTATGATTTGCTTAATCAAACAAACGTTGTAAGGCAAGGTATTGACTTATTAAGTAGTGGAACAATTAAAAATTCAATTAAAATTATATAAATGAGAACTTATGAATAAGAAGACTAAATTACTTTTTGCTTTTATCATTGGCTTGTTTGTTATTAACTTTTTAATCCCGGTATTTAAATCTTTTTTCTAAATCGCAGTTCGTGTTATATTCCATACAATAAATATTACTTTTTAATTAATTGTTAATTCAATTCATTTATAATAGTTATATGACTGAAATAGAAATAATTGAAATTAAAAAAGATTGTTGCAACGATTGTAAGTGTTATCCAAATTGTTGTAGCGATTGCAAGTGTGACTCCGACTAGTTAATCATTACATTAATTTGTAAGAAGTAGAGCATTAATTTCTTTCAAGGATGTAGTATCATATTCTCAAAAGGAATGTAAACTATGGTTCTTGATAAACAATCACAAGAATTATTAAAACAGACAAGGGCATTAAATTTACCCCCTGTATACACTGTTTCTCCTGTTGAAGCAAGAAAACAAGTCAATGCACGTCCACGTTTGCCTGGACCACAATTACCAAAAGTAAAATATTTTAGTATCCCTGTTGATGGAGTTAATATAAATTGCAGATTGTATATTCCTGATGTTGATCAAACTTTACCAGTTTTAGTATGGTTTCATGGAGGAGGTTGGGTTACGGGAAATGTTGAAGGATCTGATGGTGTGACACGACATTTAGCTTCTGGTTCTGGTTGTGCAATATTATCTGTGGATTATAGACTTTCCCCCGAAGTGAAATTTCCAGGACCCCTTGGTGATTGTTATAGCGTTACTAAATGGGTTTATGAAAATGCTGAAACTCTGAATGTTGATAAAAACAAAATTTCTGTGGGAGGTGATAGTGCGGGAGGTAATTTGGCAGCGGCAGTTTGCTTAAAAGCCAAAGACGAAGGAGAACTTTCTTTAGTATCACAATTACTTGTTTATCCTTGTGTAGATACAGATTTTACCCGTAAATCATATAAAGAAAATAAAGACGACTATGTACTGACTGCTACGGCTATGAAATGGTTTTGGGAGCAATATATAAATTCAGATTCAGATATGCTTAATCCTTATGTATGTCCATTAAAATATGAAGATCATTCTGGTTTGCCAGAGGCTTGCATTATAGTAGCTCAACATGATCCTTTATTTGACGAAGGTATTGATTACCACAACAAATTAAAAAATGCTAATGTTAAGTCAAAGCTAATAAAATATTCTGGAGTTATGCATGGTTTTTATTCTAATATTGGAGTACTGGACAAAAGTCAGAAGGCAATGGATGCTTCATGTGATTTTTTACGATCTGTAATGTTTTAATTTAGGAATTAGAATGACACCTAAGGCAATAGAAATTGATGTAATTATTGTGGGTGCGGGTTTTGGTGGTATGTATATGCTTCACAGTCTAAATAAACTCGGATTGAATTCTTTGGTTTTAGAACAGGGAGATGGTGTAGGGGGTACCTGGTACTGGAACCGATATCCTGGAGCCAGATGTGATATTGAAAGTATAGAATATTCTTATTCATTTTCTGAGGAACTTCAACAGGAATGGGAATGGTCTCACAGATACTCTACACAACCAGAAATTCTGGAATATGCTAATCATGTTGCAGACAGATTTAATTTAAGAAAAGATATCAGATTTAACGAGACAGTATTATCTGCTGAATATATAGAAAATTCTCAATTATGGGAATTAAAAACTAACTCTGGGAAAACATATCAATCACGATACTGTGTAATGGCTACGGGATCTCTGTCTTCAATAAATAAACCGAAATTTGAAGGAATAGATTCTTATAATGGAGACTACTATATCACTGGGAAATGGCCCCATGAAAACATAGATTTTCTAGGTAAAACTGTTGGAATTATTGGTACAGGATCATCAGCAATACAGGCAATACCTGTCATAGCAGAACATGCCAAACATCTTACAGTTTTTCAAAGAACTGCAAATTATTCTATTCCTGCAAATAATGAACCCCTGGACCCTGAAAAGCTTAGAAAAGTCAAAGAAAATTACTCTTCAATGAGAGAAAAGCAAAGACACGGCAGGGCAGGAGTAGCTTTAACTAATATTGGAACAAAAAGTGCTTTGGAAGTGACTGAAGAAGAACGATTAATTGAATATCAGAAAAGATGGGATGTAGGATATAGTGGTTTTATATCTTCATATTCAGACATAGGGACTAATGAGGAGGCAAATGAAACTTTAGCCGAATTTGTCAGATCTAAGATAAGAGAAATAGTAAAAGACCCTGTGAAAGCTGAAATATTATCACCAAAAAATGCTATTGGGTGTAAACGTTTGTGTGCTGATACAAACTATTTTGAAACTTATAATCGGAAGAATGTTTCTTTAATAGACGTTAATGAAACTCCAATAGAATCTTTAGTTCCCGAAGGGGTGAAGACAACAGAAAAAATCTTTGATTTTGATGTGGTAGTATTTGCAATAGGATTTGATGCTATGACGGGAGCTCTTCTTTCTATAGATATAAAAGGTAAAAATGGAAAGAAACTTACAGATAAATGGGCTGACGGTCCTAGATCTTATCTGGGTTTGTCAGTTGAAGGATTTCCTAATATGTTTACTATTACCGGACCAGGTAGTCCTTCAGTTTTAGGTAATATGATGGTAGCAATTGAACAACATGTTGAGTGGATAACTCAATGTATTCAGAATTTGCAATCTACAGGAAAAACAGAAATTGAGGCTCAGGGAGATGCGGAAGATGAATGGATGGATCATATTGAAGAAGTAGCAAATCAGACAATAAGATATAGTTGCAATTCATGGTATGTTGGGGCAAATGTACCAGGAAAGAAGAGAATTTTTATGCCATATATCGGAGGTTATAATGTCTACCGTGAAAAATGTAATGAGATTGCTTTGAAAGGATATTCTGGATTTCGTGTGGGTTGATATTATATGAATAATGCAACTATAACCTGCCCAAACTGTAACTTTAGTAAAATGAATCAATGCCTACTAATCAATGTATTGTTTTTTATGAATGTGAAAATTGTTTTTTAACATTAAGGCCATTGAAAAATGACTGTTGTGTTTTTTGTTCATATTCAGATGTTAAATGTCCCCCAGATGAATAATAATTAAATGTTTATTTCTAATAGTATTTTGAACCTAAATTTTGTTTATTATATTGATTAATTTGCATCCATATAGATTTGACTTAATGTTTATAATTAATTATGAATAAGTTGGATTTCAAATTACTTTTAATATTAGTGATATTATTTCTTTTTGGATGCTCTAGTTCTAATGATGAAATTACAGAAAGTAAAAAGCCACTGGAATTATCTCAGAATGAAATAAAATCTACCGGAAATCAACAGAGCAATAATAGACAACCTTCAGAATTAATTAATTTCAACCCTGAAGATTATGATAGAAAATGTATGATAGATACTGTTGGTCCTCAAAAAACTTTTGAAATTTATCAATCTAATAAAATACAAGAAAATCAAATATCTGAAATTTCTCAATGTCTAATGTCTGATAGTGATAAAAAATCCGATCAATCACAAATTAATAATAGTGATAAAAAATCTGACCAATCGGTCGCCTTAGTAGATTTCAACCCTGAAGATTATGATAGAAAATGTATGATAGATACTGTTGGTCCTCAAAAAACTTTTGAAATTTATCAATCTAATAAAATACAAGAAAATCAAATATCTGAAATTTCTCAATGTCTAATGTCTGATAGTGATAAAAAATCCGATCAATCACAAATTAATAATAGTGATAAAAAATCTGACCAATCAGAAACTGATAATAATGATAAAAATTTCAATGATGCAGAAAAGTGTGAAGGGAAGGATCTTGACGAAGCAGGCTTACCACTAACTCCAAAATGTAATGTTATACCTACTCCTCTTCTCCCAGGAATAAAAAAGGCAAATCTATTAAATATAAAATTGCCAAATCCAAATTACCAAACTCCAATTAATAAATGTCAAATTTTTAAAGACAAAAAATGTGCTGAACTAAAATGGGAACGTACTTCTGATGTGATGGCTGGAGAATTTACAACAATTGAAATTTCTCGCTCCAATCCCAATATTATATATGCAGGTACTGACTCAAATGATATGACAATGTATCAAAGTAAAGATGGTGGCAACACTTGGAAGCTAGTACATGTAACAGGACATAATGCCGGTCTAGCTATTAGCCCAGTAGATCCAAATATAGTTTTATATACAAATTTAGAAGCAGCAGTTCAGCGTACTATGGATGGAGGAGAAACATGGAAAGGAGTTGTTGGCGCAATGATAACAGGAACAAAAAATAATCAACCATTTACAGCAATAGCTTTTTCTACTGATATGCCTGATATTGTTTACACTTCAGCTCTAAGAGGTGATACAAGAGGAGGTATTTGGCCAGCCGAACCATCAGATATTTTTAAAAGTATAGATTCAGGAAAAACATGGAAACAAGTAGGGATTTGTGAAACTTGTTCATCTATACAAACAATTGTTGTTAAAGAAGGAGATTCTAACTTTATATGGGTCTCTGCAGATGGTGGATTACAATTTAGCAAAGATGGAGGAAATTCATGGAGTGGTAATGTGATTCCTTATCTAGATGAAAAAGCAAAAGACCCACAAAATATAAGAGAACATAAACCTCCTAAAGTTATAGGAGTTGATTTACAACCTGGCAATCCAAAAACCATTCTAGCAGCATCAAGCGAATATGGAATGTTTCGCAGTACAGATGGAGGATTAACCTGGAAACAGAGTAATTCTGGACTTACTACATCTAAATTACATCGCGTAAAATTTGCAATTAGTAATCCCAATGTTGCTTATGTAACAACTCATAATGGTGTTTTTAAAAGTGATGATTCCGGTAAATCATGGACAGAACATAATCAAGGATTAAAACTTAAATTTGTATCTTCAATAGCCATTCATCCTACAGATGAAAACATTGTTTATGTTGGTACCTTAAATGAAATTTACACTATCCATCCTGAACATAAAAACAGAGGACTTTTATCTGATGGAGGATTATATAAAACTATAAACGGAGGTAAAAATTGGACACGTAGTGATAAAGGTGTTTATGAGGCGAAGATTGCTCAAATTGGCACACATCCACTTATCCCTTTTAATATTTGGGTTGGAGGTGAATCAGGACGCGGAAACTTTTTCTCACCTGATGGAGGTTCTTCTTGGTTATTTTCAGCTTCAATTACTGCTCATTATCCTATGGTTTATGCATTTAATTACGATTTCCCTTCAGTACTCTATACTACTGGATGGCTTAGAACTGGAGAATTAACAGCAAGTACTGATGGAGGAGCTAGCTTTTATACACTAACACATAAATTAGACGAAGGATTAAGCACTGAAACCAGAAAACTAGGGCTTCGTCTTGATGGTCCCACTGATTTTCATATTCATGGAGTTGCAGTAGCTCCATCTGATTCAAATATTATATATGTTGGATCTGTGCATGATACTGTTTATCCAAATTTAACATTCAATTTAGATGGAGCACACATATGGAAATCCTCCGATGGTGGTAAAACATTTCCTGAAATGTCTAATGGATTCCCAATAGAAACAAAAACATCTATTAATGCTATATTTGTTCATCCAAAAGACCCAAACATAGCATATGTAATGACCTCGCTTCATGAAACTGAAACAGCAATTGGGATTTATAAAACTACAGATGGTGCACAGACTTGGTTTCCTGTGAACAATGGATTAGATGTTTTTACTAATGATTTACAAATGGATCCCTTAAATCCAGAAATACTTTATGCAGCTACTGAAAGTGGGATTTATAAGAGTACTGATGGAGGAAATAACTGGAAAAAATCCTCTTCAGGAATACCTAAAGGACCTGTTATTGATATGGCTATTGATCCTCTTAACCCTCTGGTACTTTATTCAATAACTGCAGATAATATTTACCGAACACAGGATGGTGCAGATCACTGGTATGCAACCAGTTTCGGCATTCCTTTATTAGAATCCAGTTCAAAACCCTTGTCTGCTCAAGAAAGATTATTAGGTCGATTACGTCTTGATCGTACGAAAACAGGTCATTCTGAATATGGAGGTACTTTTGCACAGGATAGAACATTGGAGATTGATGCTACCGGACGTGTAATTGTTGTAGCTGTTAAAACAAAAAGAAATGATAGGAATAGAAATGCAGAACGTGTACTTTATCATGCAGTTTTGACTCCATTAATCAGTACGACATATCAATATAAAATAAACAATTCAAATATAGATATAACTTCACAATCAAATATTTACGACATGGTATTTGATACTAATAATAATGAACTAAAATTTATAGCAGCTGGACCTACAAGCACTAAATCAAAGACAACTTTAATTATTCCTTCCAATTTAATGACAGGAGAATATCAGGTATTCATAAATGGGGCAAAAATACCAAGCTTTAGTGAAAATAATCAAGTTACATTTGAACATATTCATGCAGGGAATAATCAGGTAGTTATTAAAACCAATTAAAATATTAAAATTTCATTATCAATCATACAAATTTTAGAAAGACATCAAGGGAATTGGAAAAATGATTTCATCACTATCCCAAATTATACAACGCTATATATCAGATTTATTTCACTTTTACATGGAACCATTTACCCCACCTGTTCCATTGATTTTATGTTTAATAGTCGCAGCAATAGTTGTTATAGCATCATATATCTTACTTGTTTTTTTTAAAAAAAAATCTGAAATTTATACTGATTATCCTAAATTCAATTTACAACAATGGGAAATAATAAATTATTTTATTGAATCTAAAATAATATTTTTCATACAAATAATAAGTGTTTTATTATTTGTAATTATAATATTGGCCGGATATATCGGTAATTCTAATCCGATATATAATATTTCACCTACATTTGTATGGGTAATATGGTGGGTGGGCATCGCATATACTTCTGCCTTCTTAGGGAATATTTGGTCGTTATTAAATCCTTGGAAAATTATTTTTACCTGGATAGAACTTCTTTTCTTAAAATTTAGTAATAGAAAAACACCTGATCCTTTATTTCAATACCCTAATAAAATTGGTGTTTGGCCATCATTCTTTCTTTTTCTTATTTTTGCATGGATTGAAAACGTTTATCATGACGCAATAATACCTTTACGTATAAGTCAATTAATAGTTATTTATTCTATGATCACTTGGGGAGGAATGATTTTATTTGGAAAAAATACCTGGCTTCGTTACGGAGAAACTTTTACAATAGTTTTTGGCTTTTTCGCCAAATTCGCACCTATTCAATCACGTGTATTAAAAAAATCTACTAATAATACCATTACTAAAACTAAGCAAATTAATTTAAAAGAAATATACCTTTGTATTTTTGGATCTGAATTACTTAATATAAAGAAAATATCAATTTCTGAAACACTACTAGTAATACTATTATTAGCAACAGTTACATTTGATGGATTTACAGGTACTTTGATATGGATAAATTTTCAAAATTACATTACACAATTTATCCCTAATATAATGTTAATTAACACAATTGGACTTCTTTTTTCAGTATTAATTTTTATTGGTATTTATTTCTACTTTTGTGTATTAATGATGATAGCAAGCGGGAATAATTTAAAGACTACAGATATAGCAAAATCTTTTGTTTATACATTAATACCTATAGCTTTAGCATACCATATAGCTCATTTCTTACTCTTTCTACTTATTCAAGGTCAATTAATATTCGCTTTAATTTCCGATCCTTTTGGTTTCGATTGGAATCTTTTTGGAACTACAAATTATAAAATAAATTTTATGCTTGTTAGTTCTAATTTTTATTGGATTACATCTGTGATTTCTATACTTATTGGACATATAATCGCTGTTTTCTTATCTCATACTATAGCTCTCAGATTAATCAAATCTCATAAATATGCTATACGTAGTCAATATCCAATGCTTATATTGATGGTTGGATACACTATAGCTAGTTTATGGATTATTACTCAACCCATGTATAGTTAATTTATGAATTTTATAGATAATATTGTTTTTAATGCCTGTATTACAACCGGAATAGTTTGTAGACCAAATTGCCCACCAGGAAGAAGAACTAAACCAGGAAATCGAATTTATTTTAAATCTTTGGATGAAGCTTATAATCAGGGATTTAGAGATTGCCTGGTTTGCAAGCCTTCTATTGGCCCTCCTGGCCCATGGGCTCCAAAAAAACAATAGAATTATAGTTATAATAAATTATGGACAAAGATAAATTTCAAAATATTAATGAAGATGAATTTATATCACATTTAATTAACGTTGATCTTGTAAAAAAACTTATAGCAGATCAATTTCCTGAATATGTTCATTTAACAATTACTTCTGTTGAAAAACAAGGACATGATAATCGTACATTTCGTTTAGGGAATGATATGTTGATAAGAATACCTTCTGCAAAATATTATTCCTTGAAAGTACCTAAAGAACAGGAATTTTTACCTTTACTAAAACCTTATTTAAGCGTCGATATCCCTATTCCAATTAAAATGGGTAATCCTTCGCAAGAATATCCATTTAATTTCTCTATTTACAAATGGTTAGAAGGGACAAGTGCAAATCATCTTGAATTTGATAATAAATCATTGGAATCAATAGCTGTCCAATTAGCAAAATTTTTAAAAGAACTTCACGACATACATGGAGTTAATGGCCCATCACCAGGAAAACATAATGGGTGGGGTGGTGACCATGTGAGTGTTTATGATGAAGGTGCTAGAAAACAGATAGCTGAACTTTCTGAAATTATAGATGAACATAAAGCTATGGAATTTTGGGAACAGGCCTGCAAAACAAAACCAAATAAGAAACCCGTGTGGATTCACGGCGATTTTGCTATTGGAAATTTTTTAATAAAAG
>CAYTCC010000042.1:0-11206 GCA_964436345.1 uncultured Dehalococcoidia bacterium | reverse complement strand
TTTTTCGATTTAAGATCTTTTATAAAATTTCTCATGTGAACTCCTAATATTTAAAATAAATACCCTTCTAAATCTTTAAATAGATTGTTATGAATTGTATGACCCATAATATACTTTTTAATTTCTACATGATAATTGTATTTTTTATAATAATCAAAAATTAAATCAGCATTACTTATATCAATAACAGTATCTTCTGTACCATGGCTAATAAATATCTTGTTAATAGGTGGATACGATCCACTATAATCATACATAATTGGTGGTAATAAAGTAGATAGTAAAATCAAATTATTTAATTTAGTTAAATAATTAATAGCTAATATTTGAGCCATCATTCCTCCTTGAGAAAAGCCAACAATAGAAATTTCAGGCACATTGTTAAATTTATTTAATGAAATAAATTCATTTATTATAGAATTTAGCAATTCAGCACTTTTAATTATATTTTCATAATTACCAATGTCTCCCCATGAGTAAGATTCAACTTGAAAAGAATTGTCAAGTTTGTAAAACCCCTGAGGAAAAACGCATAAAGAGTTATTGAATGGATAGAATTCTGACATAAATACTAAATCAGATTGATTAGCACCATAACCGTGTAAAAAAAAAGTAATGCTTTTTGTTTTATTATTAACTTTATCTGAATTAGGAATCAAAAGCTGATTACCTTGAATATTTATATATTTATTCACATTCACAAATTTATAATTAATATAATAATAATAAAAATATATTAAATGAAATCACAAATAATCAAAAGTAAATCAGCTCAAGAAACTTTAATGATTGGAAAAAAAATAGCTACTAAACTTAAAGGTAATGAAATAATATTATTATTTGGGGAACTAGGTTCAGGTAAAACTACTTTATCTCAGGGCTTAATTAAAGGACTAGGGTTTGAAGGCTGGCCAAGAAGTCCATCTTTTGTAATAGTTAAAGAATATATAGTTAAATACAAAATTCAACATATGGATTTTTACAGGTTAGATGGGCTAGCCAGTTTATTGGGTTTTGGAATTGAAGATTATTTAAATATGGATTCTATAAAAATTATTGAATGGCCGGAAATAGGTATGGAATTAATGAATAAAGAATATTTGAAAATAAATATATCAAAAAATAAAAGTAATGATGACAGAATTATTAATATAACTTATGTAGGGAATATAAATTTTAATATTAAATAATAATAATGAGAATTAATAAAAATAATTTTGAAATAATAATAGACACTTCTTCTCCTAATTCTTTAATAGCATTATTAAAAGATAATCAAATACTTTCCAAATGTGAATGGGAATCTAATAATAATGAATCAAAAACATTATTACCAAATATAAATTGTTTAATTAAAAAAAATAATCTCAATATTCAAAGTTGCAGTAAAATTTTTGTTGTTATTGGCCCTGGTGGTTTTAGTTCTCTAAGAATAGGAGTAAGTACTGCTAAGGGATTAAGTATCATTCTAGGTATTCCTTTAATACCAATACCAACATTATTAAGCTGTGCTATGGAATTTATTACAGAAAATTACAAAGTTATGTCAATTACAGAATGTTCTAAAGGTACATTTTATTCAAAGATTTATAATGGACTGCAAGATATTAATTATGAAACTCAAAAAGAATATATATCATTTGAAATAATAACAGCAAATGAAATTATAAATTTTTCAAAAAAAGAAAATATTGTCATTGCCAGTTCTAATCCAAATATAAAAACAAACGAGTACATTAAAAACAACAAATTAGAAAATTTTATATCGCTGACTAGTAACAAAATTCAATCTATAATACGAATAGAACAAAAATATAAAGCATTTTTAAATAATTTAGAAACTATAAGTATTAATCCTGTTTATGCAAATTCAGGACAAATATCATCAGCTCTAACAACTCTATATAAAGGAGAATAAAATTGGAAAGAACATTAGTATTATTAAAACCTGATTCAGTACAAAGAAATTTATCAGGAGAACTTATAAATAGAATAGAAAAAATTGGATTTAAAATTATTGGTTTAAAACTAATGATTCTTGATCAAGCAAAAGCACATGAACATTATAAAGAACATAAATCAAAGTCATTTTTTAATGATTTAGTATCTTTTATAACTTCAGGCCCTATTATTGCTATTGCTTTCCAAGGACCAGATTGTGTGAAAAAAATCAGAAATATTATGGGAAGTACTAATCCGTCAGAAGCATCTCCGGGATCAATAAGAGGAGATTTTGGCATATCTTTGTCAATGAATTTAATCCATGGATCAGATTCTGTAGAATCTGCTAAAAGAGAATTAAAAATCTTCTTTGAAGAATCTGAATTAGTCGATTACAATAAAAATGTAGATGAGTGGATATTAGAATAAATATCGTTCTATAATTTTTTCAAATCTGATGCGTTCTCTTTACCTCTATTTTGAGAAACTTCGTAAGAAACGGCATCACCTTCTTCTAATTTATCTATTCCAGCATCATTAAGAGCAGAAATATGTACAAAAACATCTTTCCCTCCATCATCAGCTCCAATAAATCCATACCCTTTAGTTGGATTAAACCATTTAATTTTACCTGTTGGCATTATTTTCCTTCCTTATATTTAATTAATATTTATTTTAATAGTTAAATTAATTATTGAATTCTAACTATTTCCTTAGATTTTCCCCATACATTTTCAATAGAATATTTTTCTCTGTTTTTTTCATCGAAAATATGTACTATCAAATCCCCATAATCGATAACAACCCATTCTAATGTATTGTCACCATCAACTCTTCTTTTATCTAATCCATTTTTTTTGAGCTCAATCATTATATCATCTAAAATAGATTTGATCTGTCTTTTTGTTTCAGCAGACATAATTATAAATAAATCTGCAAAATCACAATCCGGACTTACATCTAAAAGAATAAGGTCTGAGGCCTGTTTTGATTCAGCAATTTCTATTATTTGATCTATTAAATGATTATTAATTTTTAACACAACTATAATTAATATTACTTTTCAAAATAATTAATTGTTTAGATATAATTAAATTGATTTAAGTATTACTCTTACAATGATATGATCCATAGTTGAAATTGTAAACATTAATTATCAAATTTTATTTTAAATGAAAAAAAGAGTAATTGTTGCTATGAGTGGCGGAGTTGATTCATCTGTAGCAGCTTTATTATTAAAAGAACAAGGATACGATGTTGTCGGCGTAACAATGAGATTATGGAGTTCTGATGATGACACCAAACCCAAAAATAACAAAAGATGCTGTTCAGTAGAAGATGTAGAAGATGCCAGGAAAGTATGTGATATTTTAGGGATTAATCATTATCATTTAAATTTTGAAAACGAATTCCAAAAATATGTCGTAGATTATTTTGTAAATTCATATATCGAGGGAAAAACTCCCCATCCATGCCTTGCGTGTAATGACAAAATCAAATTCGACTTTTTATTTAAAAGAGCTCAAAACTTAGGTTCTGACTTAATAGCAACCGGACATTATGCAAGAATTAAAAAAGAAAATGATGAATACAAATTATATAAAGGCTTAGATCAAAACAAAGATCAATCATATGTTTTATTCACATTAAAACAAAAAGAATTGAAAAATCTATTACTACCAGTTGGTGAATATAAAAAAGAAGAAATAAGAAATTTGGCTCACAAATACAATCTTCCAATTGCAGATAAACCTGATAGCCAAGAAATTTGTTTTATTCCTGATGGTAATTATCGGCAATTTATTATGGAACGAACAAATCCCAGGCCTGGTAAAATTTTGGATATAAATGGTAATTTCCTAGGAAATCATGAAGGGATACAATCATTCACAATAGGTCAAAGAAGAAAATTAGGAATTGATAATAATTCTACAAAACCTTATTTTGTATTAAAAATATCTAAAAGTGATAATAATGTTTATGTAGGACCACATGAATATCTATTTCAAACAAATTTTAATGCAGTCAACATAAACATACAAAGTAATCAATTAAATTTATCGGATTTTGATGCATATGTAAAAATCAGATATAAAGCAAAACTATTCAAAGCTAAAATCAAACTTCATACAAATAAAACTGCAGATATTGAATTTGAAAATGCTCAAAGAGCAATAACTCCGGGGCAAGCAGTAGTATTCTATTCAACAGAATCAAATGGTGAAGAAGTAATTGGAGGCGGGATAATTGACTCAATCAATTCAAATTTTAATGCAATTAAAATCTAATTGTTTATGCATGAAAAACCAAACTTCAAATTTGAAAAAACAATAATAACCAATAAAAAACAATATATTGCCGGAATAGATGAGGCTGGGAGAGGGACATTAGCTGGCCCAGTAACAGTTGGAATAGTAATATTTGATATCAATAACAACAATGAAAAACTTCTTATAGATATTGGTATTAATGACAGTAAAAAACTTTCACCTACAAAAAGACAAGAACTTTACAAATATATAGTTTCAAATTCAATATCATATAGTACTGGATGTAGTACCGAATCTGAAATAGACTGCATAGGGATAAATAAAGCTATTCAGTTAGCTTTATCTCGAGCATTGGGAAATTTAAATCAAAAACCTCATCATTTATTAATTGATGCAATTGAATATACATATAATAATATTCCACAAACAAGCATTATAAAAGGAGATCAAAAATCTCTTTCTATTGCAGCTGCATCAATTTTAGCAAAAGTAACAAGAGATAATTATATGATTAATATAAGTAATAAATATCCTCACTACTTATTTAATAAAAATAAAGGATATGGTACAAAATCACATATTGATTCCATAATAAAATATGGTAAATCTAAAATACACAGAAAATCATTTTTAATAAAAAACTTAGATATAAAAATTAATGAATAAAAAATTAATTAGCGGAGTATATACGATCATTGATCCAGAACAAGGATCAAATATATTTGAATTAACAAAAAAAGTCATATTAGGTGGTGTAAAGATTGTCCAGTACAGAGATAAAATCAACACAATTTCTCAACAAATTATAAATGCAAGAAAAATTAAACATATTTGCGAGAAATACAATGTTATATTTATAGTAAACGATTCTGCCGATTTAGCAAAAGAAGTTGATTCAGACGGAGTACACATAGGACAAAATGACGATACAGTCGAATACTGTAAAAGAACCTTGTTTAATGAAAAAATAATTGGTACTTCAAATAATAATATGGAAGAAATATATCAATCAATAAAAGCAAATGTAGATTATTTAGCAATAGGTAAAGTATTTCAAACGTCCACTATGGGCAAAAAAGATAGGAATATTGTAGGATTAGATTTAATTGCAGATGCTAAGAAAATAACTTCTATACCTGTAGTTGCAATTGGAGGTATAAACAAAAACAATGCCAAAAAAGTTATTAAATCAGGGGCAGATTCAATTTGTGTTGTATCTGAGATTGTTAAATCATCAAACCCCGAATTAGAAGCAAATATATTTAAAAGGTTTTTTGATTATGAAAAATAGATTTGACGATTTACCAAAATCTCAGCTTTATTGGGATTTTTTACCAAAATCTTCTGGTCCAGATTTTCAATATTCCACAACAGTTAAAACGGGAAATTTATTATTTGTCTCAGGGCATGGTCCGAAGCTTATTGGATTTGATAATTTCGATACATCAAATCTACCAATATCTAAAAATAAAGAATGGATAACCGGCAGATTAGGAGAAGGAATAACTGTGAAACAGGCTCAAATCGCAGCTGAAACTGTCATCGCCAATATGATTTCTACAATTCAAAAAGATATAAAAGATTTCAATAAAATTAAAAAATTTGTAAGACTTTTAATCTTTATTAATGCCACAGAAAATTTCACTGAACACTATGAAGTATCAAATTCAGCATCCGAATTTTTAATTAACTATTTTGGTGAAAAGGGCAAATGTGCTTTAACAGTAGCAGGTATGGATTCAGTATTTTCTAATATACCTGTTGAAATTGAGTTAATTTTAGAATTAAAAAATTAATAAAATATAATAAAATATAAAAAATATAGAGGTTTAATATGAATAACGACTTAATACTAATTATGGCATTAATAATTCCTTTGATTGGAATAATATTTGCTTTATATCTATCATTCAATATTGTTAAACAAGATGAAGGTAATAAAGATATAATTTTCATTGGCAATGCAATAAAAGAAGGGGCTATGGCATTCCTTTCTAAGGAATACAGAGTATTAAGTATATTTGTAATAATAGTTGCCATAATTATTACAGTATTATTAGACTTTGGAAAAGATATTACAAATTATCAACTTCCTAAAATAGCTATTTCTTATATTGCAGGTGCCATTGGATCAGGAATAGCAGGTTTTGTTGGTATGTCGATTGCAGTAAGAGCTAATTATAGAACAACAGTACAGGCTATGAAAGGATTAAATCCAGCTCTTAGAATAGCTTTTAAAAGCGGAGCTGTAATGGGAATATCTGTTGTTTCCATTGGTTTATTAGGAATAACAATAATATATTTAATTTTTGATAGTATGGAAGCAGCGGCCGGCTTTGGATTTGGTGCATCTACTATAGCTCTATTCGCAAGAGTTGGTGGAGGTATTTATACAAAAGCAGCAGACATAGGAGCTGATTTAGTTGGAAAATTAGAGGCAGGAATCCCGGAAGATGACCCAAGAAATCCTGCTACTATTGCTGACAATGTTGGCGATAATGTTGGTGATGTAGCTGGAATGGGAGCAGATTTATTTGAATCTTATGTAGGTTCTATTATAGCAACAATGACTTTGGCCGCAGTAATAACTGCAACTGCATCAAGCGTAACACTAATTAGTGATTCTTTTGATTCAAAAAATGCTGTTGTTCTTCCTTTTTTCATAGCTTCTATAGGAATTATAAGCTCTATAATTGGGACATTCCTAGTTCGAACAAAAGAAGGAGCAAGTATGGGTAGCCTGTTATGGTCATTGAGAACAGGAATTTTTTCTGCTGGATTTATTGTTTTAATTGTTATGTTACTTGGATCATTAACTTCAATGTTTCCTTTAGGAGTATTTTGGATAATTTTGACAGGATTAATTGCCGGAGTAATTATTGGGACAGCATCTGAAATCGCAACATCCTATGAATATAAATATACAAAAAATTTAGCCGAACAAGCCAAAACAGGAGCTGCAACAATTATCATTGGAGGCTTAGGCTTGGGGATGATTAGTACCATAATACCTACTTTGGTAATTATAATATCAATGGCTTTAGCATATATGTTAGGTGGCTATTATGGTATTGCTCTAGCAGCGGTAGGTATGTTATCAACATTGGGAATAACTCTCGCAACAGATGCTTATGGCCCGGTTGCAGATAATGCAGGAGGTATTGCTGAACAAGCTAAATTACCACCCGAAGTAAGAGAGAGAACTGATGCTTTGGATTCTTTAGGAAACACTACAGCAGCTACTGGTAAAGGATTCGCTATTGGGTCTGCAGTATTAACAGCAGGCGCATTATTATTTTCTTACGCAAGTATTGCAGGTATAGAATCGATAAATCTATTAGAAGTAAAAGTGTTAATAGGATTAATAATAGGAACTCTTATGCCTTTTGTTTTTTCGGCTCTTACTATGCAAGCTGTTGGAGCTGCTGCTATAGATATGGTGAATGAAGTAAGAAGACAATTTAAAGAAATAAAAGGACTAATGGAAGGGAAAGCAGTAGCGGATTATGCAAAAGCTGTTGAAATTAGCACTAATGGTTCATTAAAAGCTATGATCGTACCAGGATTAATTGCAATTATTGTTCCAATAGCCACAGGCTTAATTTTAAGTAAAGAAGCTTTAGGAGCTATGCTAGCAGGATCTATAGCTTCTGGATTCTTATTAGCAATTATGATGGCAAATTCTGGTGGAGCATGGGACAATGCTAAAAAATATATTGAATCAGGAAAGTTAGGCGGAAAAGGTTCTGATGCTCATACAGCTGCAGTTGTAGGAGACACAGTTGGTGATCCATTTAAAGATACTTCTGGTCCCGCTCTTAATATTTTAATAAAACTTATGACTATTATCTCAGTAGTTTTTGCTCCATTATTTATAGGATAATTTTTTGGAATCTTTATTAGAAAAATTAACATCTCTAGCAAAAAGACGTGGATTAATCTTTCAAAACAGTGAAATTTACGGAGGATTAGCAAGTACTTGGGATTATGGTCCCATAGGAACAGAATTAAAAAAAAACATTAGAGATTATTGGTGGAATTATCATGTGTACCAAAGAGATGACATAGTTGCACTTGAATCAGCAATCTTGTCTTCAAATAAAGTCTGGGAAACTAGTGGCCATACCCAAAACTTTTCGGATCCGTTACTAGAATGTAAAGAGTGTAATGCAAGATTCAGATCTGACGTTTTAGATAATACCAAAGGTATCTGCCCTACTAAAAAATGTTCGAATTCTGAATTTGGAGACCCTAGGGAATTTAATATGATGTTTAAAACAAATATAGGGCCATTAGTATCAGATACAAGTGAAATATTTTTAAGACCTGAAACAGCTCAAGGAATATTTGTAAATTTTGAAAATATATTAAATACTTCAAGGAAAAAAATACCCTTTGGAGTAGCGCAAATAGGAAAAGCATTTAGAAATGAAATCACTACAGGAAATTTTATTTTTAGAACAAGAGAATTTGAAATGATGGAAATAGAATATTTTGTAAAACCAGAGGATAGTGCAAAGTATTATCAGGAATGGATTAATAATAGTATGGAATTCATTCTCAGTTTAAATATAAATAAATCTAATCTTAGACTTAGGGAACATACTAAAGAAGATCTTTCTCATTATTCCAAAGGGACTACTGATATAGAATATAAATTTCCTTGGGGATGGGCAGAACTTCAAGGCATTGCAAATAGGGGAAGTTTTGATTTAGATGCACATTCAAAATCTGCATCAAAAAATTTTAGCATTTTTGAAGAAAGTACAAAATCAAGATATACTCCTTACGTAATTGAACCATCTATAGGTGTAGACAGACTATTATTAATAACATTATTAGATGCTTATACTGAAGAAAAAGTAAAATCAAAAGAAGAAACAAGAACAGTATTAAAATTATCTCCTAAAATATCTCCAATCAAAATAGCTATTTTACCTCTCAGTAAAGATCCCAAATTATCAGAATTATCTAAAAAAATACAAAAAGATTTAATAAATAAAGGAAATTTAGGTAAAATCGAATATGATGAAACTCAAAGTATTGGTAGACGATATAGAAGACAAGATGAAATTGGAACACCATATTGTGTAACCATAGATTTTGAAACTATTAATGATAACTGTGTCACTATTAGGCACAGAGATTCTATGAATCAAGAACGAATAAATATTAATGATTTATCCCAAAAACTTTCCTCAGAAATATATAATTAAATTATAAAATATATTTTACTCATTCTTGATAACAGTGATAAAAATTGAAGATAATACATTTTTCCGATTTACATATTGGATATACTAGATATTCCAAGGGAATAGATTTAGAAACAGGCTTAGATAACAGAATTGTAGACTTTCTAAATACCTTTGATGAACTTGTTAATTATGCATTACAAGAAAATGTTGATCTGGTAATTTTTGCTGGCGATGCTTATAAAGATAGAAATCCTTCCCAAACACACCAAAAAGAATTTGCGAAAAGATTACTAAAATTAACTAAAGCTAATATTTCTGTTGCTCTAATTGTAGGAAATCATGATATGCCGGGTAACAAAGGGAGAGCAACAGCTTTAGATATATTCCCTACTATGAACTTAGATAATATAACTGTGATAGATAAATTACAATTATATGAATTAAATACCAAATCAGGAAATCCAATTCAAATATTAGGAATGCCATGGATAAGAAAAGGATCTTTGATATCTAGATTATCTAATATAAAAAAAGATATTACAATTGAAGACCTTAATAAACAAATCATTCAAACTTTAGATAATTCTCTAGAAAAAGAATTAGCCAAAGTAAATAAATCAATACCTTGCATATTTAGTGGTCATCTTACAGTAATGGAAGCAAAAACGAGTACTGAAACCTTAATGTCAATTGGAGCTGATTATATGTTTCCTGCTCAATTTTTTGCAAGACCAGAATTTGAATATGTTGCTTTAGGTCATGTTCATAAAGATCAAATTCTTATAGAATCACCCCCTGTTATATATTCTGGAAGTTTAGAAAGAATCGATTTTGGTGAAAAAGACGATGTTAAAGGTTTTTACGTAATAGAAATTGAACTAGAAAAATCTCAAGGCAATAGACTGGTCAGTTATAAAAAAATTCAAGTTTCAGCAAGAAATTTCAAGGAATATATTATTAATATACCTAAAGATACAGAATTCCCAGTTAATATTATAGAAAAAGAACTTAATTCTAATGAAATTAAAGACTCTATTGCAAGAATTACAATTGAATCCACTAGGGAACATTATGAATCTATAAATGATCCGAAAATAAAATCTATTTTATCAAAAGCAAAATATCTAGTTTCAACTGAATTACAATTAATATCTGAAAAGAAGATTAATGATATTCAAATTTCTGAAAATTTAGGCATTGTAGATTCTTTCGAAAAATATTTAGAAAATTTCAAAGAAATTAATGATCAAAAACGTAAAAGATTATTAGATTTTGGGAAAGAAATCATAAATGAATATGAAAATGAAAATGAATAGTTTATGTAAATTATTATTATCTTTTTCGATTATATTAATTTTCTCAATTGCATGTATAACATCAAATAATCCTATAAATTTTAATATTTCTTTATATCAGCCAAATGTAGATATGTATCAGACTAAAGATATTACGAAAGATGCTTATATCTTAAACTTTTGGTTTCCTTCTTGTAGCCCTTGCGCAAAAGAAGTACCACATATTGAAAAACTAAACAATGAATTTGGTAATAAAATCGAAATTATAGGAATTCAAATGATTGGTATCGATAATACCAATGATGGCTTAGAATTTGCTCGAAAATTAAATTTGTCATACAAACTTGGTTATAACTCGGATAATTCGACAATTAAAAATTATAAAATCAATTCTTTTCCTACTACCATATTTGTTTCAAAGTCAGATAATAAATTTATAATTTGGGATGGATATATAGGTTATGATGATTTATTAAAAAACACAAAAAAAATATTGGCAGAG
>CAYTCC010000041.1:0-11935 GCA_964436345.1 uncultured Dehalococcoidia bacterium | reverse complement strand
GTTGTTATTTCAACCTGAGCTCCTATAGCCATAGCTCCAGCTCTTAACGCTCTATCAACTTTCTCGCTTGCATCTAAAAAACCTTCAATGGTACTCCCTCTTACATACGTTTCCATTCTTACATCTGCAGGAACAGAGCTGACTGCAGCTCCTCCTTGTGTAATAATCGGATGGATTCTTATACTATCTTTTTCCTGAAAAGTTTCTCTTTGAAAATGTATTCCCGTCATAGCAAGATTCGCTGCGTTTAACGCATTAATTCCATTGTGTGGAGCTCCTCCTGCATGCGATGCTTTTCCTATAAATTTGATACTCTTTGATACTGTTCCATTATTAGTACCGCCTGCACCAAGAATTTTTTCGCCATCAAAATTTGAAGTATGAGTCATCATAGCTATATCTACACCATCTAATGCTCCAAGCTTTACAAATTCCTGTTTACCCAACAAAAATTCTATCTTACCTTCATCTCTTAAAGTCTTTCTGTATTCAACTTCAATATTTTCCTCAGCAGGTACAGCAACCAGCACTATCTTCCCTGATAGCCCTTTTAATACCTCAGGATCATTTAAACTCTGCCCGACAGCTATCATTTGTGCAATCTGACAATGATGCCCACACGCATGAGCCGCGCTGGTATCTGAATCAGCGTGAGGATGTCCTAAAACTACAAGTGAATCCAATTCTCCCATCACGCAGACTGTGGGTCCTGGTCGGCCAGTATCAATAACTGCTTTTAATCCCGTCATCGAAACTTTTTCTATATTTGAAAAACCATATTTGTTAAACTGTTCTTCTGTATACTTTGATGTCTTAAATTCTCTATACCCAGGTTCTGGCATTTCCAGTATATCTTTTGCTATTCCAATCAAATCTTCTGCATTGCTATCTATTCTTGATTCTACTTCTTTCTTTATATCTTCTATATTCATTAAAATATCCTCTATTTTGTAATTATCATTAATCCAAGTTGTAATATAAGAATATATTAATTTCATCACAAGTATTTAATGACTATATTTATGTAATAAAATTAGCAAATAATATTTAAAAGTACTATTTAAATAGAATAATGAAATTCTTAATAACAAAACTCAATCTTATTATTGTTTAATTTAAACAATTAAAACCATTCCATCTCTTCCTGGATCAGCACCGCCATCCCAAATTCCATCTTTAACTCTTATTCCATGAACGCCTGCAAATCCATAGCTAAAAGGGTTTCTGATCACTTCATACCCTTTTTTCTCCAATTTCTTAGTAATATATCTAGGTATTCTATTTGTGATATCTATCGCATTACTGTTAGCTGTAAATCTAGGGGCGGAAACTGCTTCTTGCATATTCATTCCAAATTCAATTACATTAAGAATAGTTTGTAATATTCCCATTGTTATATATGTCCCTCCAGGGGCTCCTACAATGATATAAGGCTTATCATCTTTAAACACTATAGTTGGACTCATACCAGTAAATCTTCTTTTCCCCGGTAAAATAGAGCCTGGCATTCCTGGTCTCGGATCAAATACACTCATACAACCGTTATACATAAAACCAAGTTCTTTTGTTATTACTCCTGATGGCATTCCAAGAGAATGTGTCATAGAAGCACTATTACCATTTCCATCCATAACAGCAATATGAGTTGTATCTTCAGATTCTTTCATTTCTCCATATCTAACAACATTAGCTTTTTCACCATTTTTTATAAGTTTAGCTATTTCAAAAGCATAATTTTTATCAGTTATCTGATCAACAGGAACATCTCTAAATAATGGATCTCCCACTTTTGTATCTTTATCAATAGTCGCATATTTCATTGCTTCTGCAACAACTGTTATATATTCAGAACTATTATGCCCCATAGATTTCAAATCAAATTGTTCTAAAATATTTAACATTTGTATTACCATAATCCCTCCACCAGGTGGTTGGTTAGTAGCAATTTTCAAACCTTTATAATTCCCCCATAAAGGTTCATTTCGGATTGTTTTATAGTCTTTCAAATCAGTATCAGAAAGAAATCCTCCATTAGATTCCATATCATCATTTATCTTTTTAGCAATCTCACCTGAATAAAAAACATCTACCCCACCCTGTTTTATGAGTTCTAGTGTTTGTTTCATATCAATATTTTTTATTCTAGTACCTAACGGATAAGGATTTCCTTGTTCATCCAAAAATATTTTTCTAGACATTTCGTTCTGCCTTAATTTATCATCCATAGATATTCTTCCATGCCCAGCCGAACGATCCCAAAATTCATCTATAGCAGGACTGATTGTAAATCCCTCTTCAGCAAAATCAATAGCTGGTTGAATAATATCTGCCCATGGCATTGTGCCGAATTCTTGAATAGCTTCATAAAAACCTTTTAATGTTCCCGGAGTCATAATTGATTCATACCCAACTTCATTTGCTCTATTTTTTAATATAAAACCAAAACCATCTCTGGCTTCATGAGCAATCTGGTCTTCCCACATGTCTTCTTTAACTGAAGAGGGAGCAGTAGTATGAAAGTCAATAAATCCATGAAAGTTTTTTTCAGGAATATACAATTGAAGTGATCCAAAGCCAGCAATTCCGCACATCATAGGATCCACAACAGTTTGAACTAATGCGCTAGAAATAGCGGCATCAACTGCATTACCTCCATCCTTTAATATTATAGATCCCGCTTCTACAGCTTCAGGTTGTGGTGCAGTTACAATTCCATGAGTCAAAATTTCCTCTCTATAAACAGTATACTCTTTGAGATATTTTCAGTAGTATAATTATAATTTTTTATGATTAATTATAATTACAATATATGAATATATTAATATCTCCTCAAGCGTTCAAGGGTAGTATTTCTGCAATTGAAGTAGCAAATAATATTGAAAAAGGAATAATCAAAGCTAATCCAAATCACAATATTATTAAATTACCCGTGGCTGATGGTGGCGATGATACACTTGATACTTTAGTTGAAATCACAAAAGGTAAAATATTTGAAACAACTGCAACAGGTCCAAGCGGAGAAAAAATCAAAACAAAATGGGGAGCTCTTGGTGATAATAAAACTGCTGTCATAGAAATGGCTAAAATATCCGGACTTGCTTTACTAAATAGAAACAAATTAAAACCACATAAATATTCTACTTACGGAATGGGGGAAATAATTAAAGAATGTTTAGATTATGGTTTTAATAATTTCATCATTGGAATTGGAGGGTCAGCTACAAATGATGGTGGACTAGGAATGGCAGAAGCATTAGGTGCAATATTAAAAGATAAAAATAATAAACAAATAAAAAGAGGAATTAAAGGTTTAAGTAGCTTAAGCACAATAGATTTAAGAGATATAGATAAAAGAATTTACAATTCCTCTTTTCAGATTGCTTGCGATGTTAATAATCCACTTTATGGACCTAACGGAGCAACATATATATTTGGGCCACAAAAAGGGTTTAATTCAGATGAAATAAAATTAATCGATTCATACATGAAAAACTACGGGAATTTAATAGATTCAATTAGTAAAAAAGAAATATCAAAACATCCTGGCAGTGGCGCTGCAGGAGGAATTGGCGCTGCTGCAATGTATTTCCTTAATGCAAAACTCAAATCAGGATCTGAAATAATTTTAGATTATCTTGACTTTGCAAAACATTGTGAAAATATTGATTTAATAATAACAGGAGAAGGGCAAATGGATTTCCAAACAATAAATAACAAAGCACCAATTGCTGTGGCTAGAATAGCACAAAAATACAAAATTCCTGTATTTGCAATTTGTGGAATTCTTGGAAAAGATTATCAAAAAGTATATAAAGAAGGAATTAAGAAAATATACCCTTTATGTGTGAATGAGAAAGAAATAGAATTTGCTATAAATAATGCCGGTAAATTAATTGCCGAAAATGCTTATCAAATAATTAAAGACAATTTTATCTAAAACGAATATTATCACTTGTTAAGTCTGAAATTTTAGTACAACCCATTAATTTCATATCTCTAATCATCTCTGATTGCAAATTCCCCAAAGCTTTTTCCACACCTTTTTGTCCACCTGCAGCTAAAGCATATAAATACATTTTACCTCCACTGCAAGCCTTGGCACCTAAACTTAAAGCTTTAAGAACATGAGTTCCTCTTGTTATTCCGCCTTCACATATGACATCAATTTTATCTCCCACTGCAGCAACTATCTCTGATAATTGATCAAAGGGCGCCCTACTACCATCAAGTTGCCTTCCTCCATGATTAGATATTATTATTCCTGTAGCTCCTATATCAACAGCTCTTTTGGCATCCTCTACACTCATTATTCCTTTTAAGCAAAATTCTTTCCCCCATTTTTTTCTTAATTCTTCTGCATCTTTCCAATTCATCGATTGGTCTAACATACTTGTAAAATATTCTCCTAAATTAACAATAAAATTAGCTTCATTAATATGATCTTTTAAAATTGGCAAATCGAATTTCTCATGTGTAAAATAATTTATTGCCCATGAAGGATGAGTGGCAAAACTTATCAAACTACTCAAAGATAACTTGAGAGGCATAGTGAAACCCGTTCTAAGATCTCTTTCCCGATTACCTGTAACAATTGTATCAACAGTTAAGGCTAAAACATCAAAATTAGCCTCATGGCACTGTTGTAACATATTATCAGTAAGTCCTCTATCTTTATGATAATAGAGTTGGAACATTTTAGGCGTTTTAATTGTACTTCCAATTTCTTCCAGTCCAACCGTGCCCAAAGAAGAAATACCAAACATGGTACCAAATTTCTGCGCAGCTTTTGAAACTGCTCTTTCTCCATCATGATGAAATAGGCGTTGAGCAGCTGTTGGGGAACAAAATAAAGGCATATCAATTTTCTGCCCCATCACAGTTGTTGAAAGATCTATATTCTCAACTCCGGCCAATACATTTGGAACTAGATCACATTGTTCATATGCTTCTGTATTTCTTCTTAAAGTAATTTCATCATCAGCACCTCCATCAATATAATGGAATATTGGTGAGGGTAATTTTGATCTGGCTAATTTTTGAAAATCTTCTGTATTGTGACAATTATCAATCTTATTAAAAACGTTCTTTAGAGATAATATTTCTAATATTGATAAAAGTAGTGATTTAATCATATTATTAACATATGTTTACAATAAAGAATTCACCATAAAACCTATTATCCAAAACAATAAAAATGTTACGGATGATATAAATTTCACAGAATTATTCCCAATATTATATTCGCCATAATTATCTGATGTTCTGACATACATCATTAATAAAAAAAGCATTATTGTAATTAGTAATATCGAAATAAAATTAACACCTAAAGCTATTCCAATAACAAATCCAATAAAAGCAAATGCCATAACTATTAATTTAGAGTTATTTTTTGAAATTGTATGTTTCTTTCTTGTCATATTTATATTCCAATTATCATATTATTATAAAAATATTCAATTATAATATTATAATAACAATTTATAAGTATATAAAAATTAACAATTAATAAATATGATTTACTTAGATAATTCGGCATCAACGCAAATAAGAGAAGAAGTGTTAAATATTATTTCAAATGAATTAAGACATTCATTTGCCAACCCTTCAAGCCCATATAAACCTGCCAGGCAATCTCGAGTTTCAATAGATAATTCAAGGAAAATTTTTGCAGAAACATTAAATTGTTCTGAAAATGAAATTATTTTTACTAGTGGAGGCACTGAATCTGACAACGCTGCAATAAAAGGCCCCGCTGAATCATTAAAATATTTTGGCAGCCATATAATAACAACTGCAGTAGAGCATCATGCGGTATTACATACCTGCAATGCACTTGAAAAACAAGGGTTCGAAATAACATATTTACCTACTAATAAACACGGTATAGTATCAAAAGAATCTGTTTTCAATGCTATCAAAGAAGATACTATTTTAATTTCAATTATATATGGAAACAATGAAATTGGATCTCTAAACCCTATTAAAGAAATAGGTCAAAGTTTAGCTAAACTAAAGAAAACCGAACCTAAAGTTCCATTATTTCACACTGATGCCATTCAAGCTGCTCCTTTTTTAAATTTAGATGTTGAGGAATTAGGTGTAGATCTTATGAGCCTTTCAGCACATAAATTTAATGGACCAAAAGGAATTGGAGTTTTATACATGAAAAACGGAACACCATTTGAATCACAAATGTCAGGAGGAGGACAAGAAAGACAAAAAAGATCTGGCACTGAAAATATAGCATTTATCGCAGGTGCCGCAACCGCAATGAAATTAGCCCATAAAGAAAAAAAAGAATTATCCAAAAATTTAAACCAATACAGAAATCTAATTATAGATTTTATTAATCAGAATTTTCCAGATACGATTATAAATGGACATCCTGAAAACTGCTTACCAAACATAATTAACTTAACTTTTCAAAATATAAGAGCTGATGATTTAATATCAGCATTAGATTTAGAAGATATTTGTATATCTAATGGCAGTGCTTGTACTACAAATTCCTTAGAGCCCTCACATGTATTACAATCTATAGGTGTTCAAGCTAATTTAGCTATAAACACTGTGAGAATCAGTCTTGGTCGTTACAATACCAAAGAAGAAATAAGCGAATTCTTAAAAATACTTAAAATTATTTTAAATCGTAGCTCAAAATTAAAATATGAAACTTCAGTTGAAATATAATTTCAAAGATATAAAATAATAAAATTCAAAATAAAATGATGTTAAAACACTGCTCAATGAATAATATTAAACATTTAACTATCTTCCTAACATTTATATTAATATTACCAATGTTAGGTTGTGAAAATGATGATTCAGAATTTCTACTTAGAAAAGGGCGTACAATTGCTATTGGAGCAACCCCACCTATAGTTAGAGATAGAGTAACATTCACAGATACAGCAGGAAAATTAAGATTGGTAAAACCAATATCTGCCAATAATAAATTAGTGATTGTTAAATTAAAAATACTAAATGATTCTGTTACTCATGTCCCTGTATTTATTGATACTGAAGCTGCAGAATTAGGTGACAGAGGGGGTTCAAGAGGATGGAATATAGATCCGTATGTTAATTCAGTTATAATTGCAACTGAAGAATCCGAATTAGACAAATACACACCATTCTTAAATGGGCACATAGAATTGAACAAAGGATTCGAAGTACAAGGATGGATGATTTTTGATATCCCCAGAAGTATTAAACCACTTACAATTTGGTGGAGAGAATCAGACGATATAGTAATAGATCTCCCTAAATAAATTAAATAACATCTAATTTAATGTTTTAGATTGATTTTTCTTATGATATTCTAATCTATATATATAATATGGAGTAAGATTTTGGCAGCATTAGAAGTAACAGATGATAGTTTTTCAAACGAGGTTCTTAATTCAGAATTACCAGTTTTAGTTGACTTTTGGGCTGAATGGTGTGGCCCATGTAAAATGGTATCACCTATAGTTGAAGAGTTATCTAATGAATACAATGGAAAAGTTAAAGTAGCAAAATTAGATGTAGACAGCAATCCTCAAACTGCTACAAATTATGGGATCAGAGGAATTCCAACTTTATTAATGTTTAAAGATGGGTCTGCTATAGATCAAATTGTAGGCGCAGTACCTAAAAATCACATTGCAGAACGTTTAGATAAAATTATATCTTAAAAATGAACATGGGAGTGAATGGGCTCTGGTGGGTCCCACGGACTTCAACTCCGTTGGCTTTGATTCTTTTATTGAAACGTTGGGTTCGATTCCCTCTCACTCCCGAATTAATTTCAAATAGTTTGCTAATATGAATCTATCAATTATTTCATGGATAATATACGACATCGGCAATACATTATTTAATGCTGGGGTAACAGGCCTTTTCTTTCCTTTATGGATAATAACCAAACTAAACGGAACTGATGCCACTGTCGGATATACTCTTTCAATTAGTTTGTTAGCTACCTTAATAATTTCACCTATAATAGGTGCAGTATCAGATCAGGTTGAAACCAGAAAAATTTTTCTAGGTATTTTTACTATATTATGTGGGATATCTACTACATTAATAGGGAATTCCACAATTATTTTAAGTCTTTTAAGTTATGGTTTTGCTGTAACAACTCTTCACATTGGTGATATCTTTTATAATTCCATGCTTAAAGATGTTAGTAATAATAAAAATATTGGATTGATTGGTGGAATAGGAGCTGGAGTTGGGTACATAGGTGCAATCATAGCTATTTTAATTGGTTTATTTATAATTGAAGACCAAGGATATACATCTGGATTTATTATTATGGGAATACTTATCATAATATTTGGCTTCCCTGTACTTATTTATCTAAAAGAAAAACCATATAAAAAACAAAACAGGTATATAGCAATATCAAAAAATATTTTAAAACGTTCTGCAATTCAATTACAGCATACATTAAAAGATATAAAAGAATTTCCAGGATTAGGTAGATTTTTAATTGCTCGATTTTGGTATTCATGGGCCATGTATACAGCGTCAACTTTCACTTCATTATATATATTAGAAACAATTGGTTTATCAGAAAGACAAATACAATATCTAATTTTTACTGGGATTGTTACTGCAATTCCCAGTGCGTTAATATGGGGGAAATTAGTAGATAAGTATAAACCAAGAAATATTCTATCTTTAGTTTTAATTCTTTGGATTTTAAATCTTATAATTTCTATATCTGCCGGAGTTATTGAAATGTCTAATAATATATGGTGGTTTATAAGCGGCTTTACTGGAATTCTTATTTCAGGTGTCTGGAGTTGTGACAGACCATTTATGCACCAATTAATTTCAGATGAATTTATAGGTGAATACTTTGGACTTCATGGATTTAGTGGAAGATTAGGGAGTATTATGGGAACTGCAAGCTGGGGATTTATAGTTACAACAATTAATCTCGGGCAACCAATTGCTTTATCTTCATTGGGTTTATGTATACTATTATCATTAATATTTATACTCACAATTAAGACAAAGAATAATAATGGAGAAAAGAAAAAATGAAAAAATTAGCTGGTAAATATATTTTATTAGAAGCATTAAAAGCTCAGGGAATAAAATATATTTTTGGGAATCCTGGAACAACAGAAACAGCAATAATGGATGCTTTGGAAAAATATCCTGAATTTGAATATATTTTAACGGTACAAGAATCAGCTGCTATGGGAATGGCTGACGCATATGCTAGGGCAACAAAAAAACCCGCTTTTGTTAATCTTCATATAGAAACGGGGTTAGCAAATGGGTTAAGTCTTTTACATAATGCTCATTCAGGTGGGACTCCATTAGTTTTAACAGCAGGTAATAAAGATTCAAGAGAAATTGCACCTGGAAAAACTGATTTAGTAGAAATGGTTACCCCATTTACCAAATGGGCTGTTGAGGTAAATCATCCAGATGCAGTAGCTCAAACAATACAAAAAGCATTTAGAATAGCTTTAAATCCTCCTACAGGACCTACATTTGTTGCATTTACTACCAATGCTTTAGACGACACTACCGATGTTCAGCCTACTAAAACTTATAATGATGAAATAATTATTAAACCTGATGAAAATTTAATAAAAGAAGCTGCGAAAATTTTAGCACACTCAAAAAACCCTGGAATATTAATTGGAGATAGATTAGTACAAATTAATCATCCATATATACCTACTAAGTTAGCCGAAATATTAGGTGCAAAAGTATATTCTTCAAATTACTCGGAAATGATATTTCCTTCTGGGCACCCAAGTTATAAAGGAAATATTAAACTTGGCTTCAACTCTTCGGATGAATTTGATGAATTTGATACTATACTTGCTATTGGGGGATTACCAAGAATAAGTTATATGTTTTCTAATCCAAGAATGAGGATATTTAATCCAAAATCAAAATTAATTCATATCGATAATGATCCTGATCAAGTAGCCACTACAGAAAAAACTGATGTGGCAATAATTTCAGATCCAAGTGAGGCATTGAAAGTTTTAACAACAGAAGTTGAATCTATACTTGATGGTAAAACAATAGAATTAGTAAAAGAAAAAAATAAAATATTAAAAGAAGAACAGGAAATCAATAAAAAAAATATCATAACTTCTTTAAATGCAAATTATTCTAACACTCCTATGACTTCTGACAGAATGGTTCATGAAGTATCGGAGGTTTTACCTGAAAATGCAATAATTGTTAACGATGCTGTGACATCTGGTAATTCTATATTTAATTTTATTGATTTTAACAAACCTAACTCTATTTTTGGAGGCAGAGGAGGATCATTAGGATGGGGAATGGGGGGTGCATTAGGAATAAAACTTGCATTTCCAGACCAGCCTGTAATAGCTTTTGTGGGTGATGGAACTGGTATGATGTCTGTTCAAGCACTGTGGACTGCTTCTGTAAATAAAATACCCATAACTTACATCATGTGTAATAACGGAACATATAGAATACTGAAATTAAATATGGATATATATAAACAACAATTAGGTGATACAAAATCTAGTGAATATAAGGGGATGGATTTTGAGGAAAGTTTTAATTTCAGCGAAATTTCAAAAGGATTTAACATTAATTCTTATAAAATTGATAACCCCTCTCAAATTCAATCTATTTTAAAAAAATGTCTTAATTCAGACAAACCAAATCTTATAGATATTCAAATAGATGGATCTGTTTAAGTTCTGCTAAACCATTTACTTAATTCATGTTCGTTAATCTGAATTAAAACTGGTCTCCCATGAGGGCATTTCCAAGGTTCTTTACATTTGGAAATATCTTCAATCAATTTTAGCATTTCCATATTGGATAATTTATCTCCAAATTCTATGGAAGAGTGACATGCTAAGGTCTTAAGTCTACTGTCAGTATTATGATTATCTGAATGATTATTAGTAAAATCTGTAATGATTCTCGCGACTGTAGATTGAATATTTTTATTTATTAAATAGGAAGGTACTCTGTTTATTTTCCATTCATTTAAAATTCCAAAAGATTCAATATCAAATCCTAACTTATTCATCATTTTTATGTTTTTATCCAACCATTCATTTTCTTTAATATTCAAATTCAAAATTATTGGATTCAATAATTCCTGTTTGTTTATTATATTTACAGAATTAAATTGTAATTTCTCATAATTTACCCTTTCATGAGCTGCGTGTTGATCGATAATGCAAATATTTTTTTGATATTCTCCCAATATATATGAATTATTCAATTGTCCTAATAATTTAAATTCAAAAATCAGATTTTTAGGATCATTTTCAGACAAAATAAATTCTTGAATATTTGAATTATTCTTGTTTGGAAATGCTTTGAAATCTGATTTTCGTTCGTTGTGAATAATGAGATTATGGGGAGTCTGTTTTTCAGCTACATTAAAATCAAATTGCATCCCATGTGAAGAAATATCATTTTTATTAGTATTGTAATTAATTAAATTTAATCTAATTGTTTTTTCTACTTGACTAAAAATTTCCCTTTCATCTCTAATTTTAATTTCATTCTTAGAAGGATGTACATTAATATCTAAAAAAGAAGGATCCAATTTCAAATTCAAAACACAAACAGGGTAATTCCCTTTTACTAGCAAAGTATCATACGCCCTTTCAATTGCATAATTGAAAATTCTGTTTTTAATAACTCTTTTATTAACAAAACAATTAATATTTACATTACTTGATTTTTTAATATTTACATTACTGATGTATCCATTTATGCCCAGATGCTCTGAATTATATTCTACTAGGATCATAGAAGTTGCTAATTCGTTATTATATATTTGAGAAAGTAATTCAACTAAAGATCCAGACCCAGATGTTTCAATATATTTCCGACCATCAGAAATAACTTTAAATTTAATCTCAGGATAACATAAAGCATATTTTTTAATTAAATCATAATTTTTTCGAATCTC
>CAYTCC010000040.1:0-11974 GCA_964436345.1 uncultured Dehalococcoidia bacterium | reverse complement strand
ATGTAAGGCATAATAATATAGAAATAAATATAGATTTTCTCATATTTTTGTAGTTATGTAGTTATTATGTATCAGAAGATTCTAATGAAATTTTCATGAATTTTATAATTGTTTTTGCTGCTTTGGATAAAACTCTATTTGGTAAAGTTATAATTCCGCATTCATCTTGTTTTAGAATATTATTTAATTTGATTATTGAAATATTATTTAAATCTTTCTGTTCTATGGCTAATTTTGGACCAATAGAAATTCCCATACCAATTTCTATGAATTGTTTTATGAAATCAATACTATCTAGTTCTATTACTACATCGAATGACAAATTTTTTGCAGAAAATTCTTTTTCAATTAGTTTTCTTGTGTAAGAACGTGATTCCATCATTACAAATGGATATTTTGAAATTTTGTTAAGTGATATTGTATTTTCTTTAGTTAGTGGATGATCTTTGGGTGTAATTAATACTCGTTCATAATTAAATAATTTTTCGAAATTTATATTTTGAGAACTTGTTGTTCCAGGAATTATCCCAAAATTAATCTCACGATTTTCCAACATATTAATAACGTCTTCCCTGTGACCTGATCTTATACTAATTGGAATATTTGGATTTTTTTTCATGAAATTTTTAATTACATCAAATAATATGTGAGGAATAATGTCATATGTTGCACCAATTGTGACGACTATATCTTTATTATTGATAATATTATTTGGTGAAATATTATCAATTGATTCTACTAATTCAATTACAGTATTTGCAAATGCTTTACCTTCTTCTGTTAATACAATAGGCCTTCTCACTCTATCAAATAAAATTATTTCTAATTCTGATTCCAGTTGCTGTATATGTGTTGTAACAGTTGGCTGTCCTATCTTTAATTTCTTTGCAGCTTTAGAAATACTATTTAATTGAGCTGTTGCAGCAAAACTTCTTAGTTGTTTTAATTCCATAATTAATTTTTATCCTTATGTATATATTATCATATTGGCAAAACGAATAAACACACCTGAACAATATCTCAATATACAACAATATCAATTAAACAAATATTGTTGTACCTTAAATATCCCTTGACAAGATAATTATTACTTGCTACTATTTTCCTAATTAATAATTTTACGTTATCTCCCTAATGTAAATTAAGTTTGGAGGTTATTATGAGAAATTATTTAAAAATGTTATTTCCCGTTTTTATTTCACTTTTGTCAATTCCAATAATTTTGATTAGTTGTAGTGCAGATGAATCTGCTGACACAAAACTAACTTCCAATAATTCTTCTGATATTTATGAATTAGCTGATAGTAGAGGTTTAACTCCTGATGATATGATTGCAGCTATTAAAACTTATCTTCCCTCTGGAAAACATGACGAATATCTGATGTTTGCATCAGGAGGACACTCTGGGCAAATGTTGGTTATAGGATTACCTTCTATGAGATTGCTTAAAATGATTGGTGTTTTCACTCCTGAGCCTTGGCAAGGTTGGGGATATGGAGCTGAAGATACTATGGAAATTCTAAAACAAGGCAATTTTAATGATATCGAATTAACTTGGGGAGATACCCACCATCCGGCTTTAAGTGAGACTAACGGTGATTATGATGGACAATTTGTTTTTATTAATGATAAAGCAAATGCAAGAGTTGCTGTTATTGATTTAAAAGATTTTGAGACAAAACAAATAATAAAAAATCCTATAGCAATCAATGATCATGGAGGCACAATGTCGACTCCAAATTCTGAATGGATAATCGAAGGAGGCCAATACGCAGCTCCTCTTGGAGGTAAGTATGCTTCAATAGATAAATATGCTGATGAATATAGAGGTATGATTACATTTTGGAAATTTGATAGATCTAAGGGAAGAATAGATTACAATTCATCTTTTGCAATGGAATTACCTCCATATTGGCAAGATATTTGTGATGCAGGTAAAAAAGTCAGTGATGGATGGATATTTTGTAATTCTTTTAATACTGAAATCAGTACTGGAGGAGTAGAAGATGGAAATCCGCCATTTGAAGCTGGAGCATCTCAAAGAGATATGGATTATTTACATATTATTAATTTGAAAAAAGCAACAGAAATTGCTGCTTCTGGTAAAACAGTAAAAATAAATGGATTTAATGTTATTTCATTAGATACTACAATAAAGGAAAATCTTTTGTATTTTGCACCTGAACCTAAGAGTCCTCATGGAGTTGATGTATCTCCTGGTGGTGATTATATGGTTGTATCAGGAAAATTAGACCCTCATGTGACTATATTTAGCTTTGAGAAGATACTCACTGCTATTAACAAAGGAACTAATGATAAAGATGATTATGGAATCCCAATTCTAAATTTTGATGATGTTGTGGAAGCACAAATTGAAGTAGGATTAGGCCCCCTACATACTCAATTTGATCATCAAGGATATGCATATACAAGTTTATTTTTAGAACCTGCAGTTGCTAGATGGGCTATGGGAGGATCAGCTGGTGAGAAAAATCCTGAACCTGACTGGTCTTTAGTTTCAAAAATACCGGTTCAATATAATGTTGGGCATATTGCAGTTGCGGAAGGAGATACTGTAAGTCCTGATGGAAATTATTTAGTTTCTTTAAATAAGTGGGCTATAGATAGATTTACAAGTGTAGGCCCATTGTTACCTCAGAATTTTCAATTAATAGATATTTCTGAACAAGGTGACAATATGCAAATACTTTATGATATGCCGATTGGTACAGGTGAACCTCATTATGCTCAAATTATAAAAGCAGATAAATTAAGTCCTTGGGATGTTTATCCAGAAGTTGGGTGGAATCCTGCTAATCAAAAACTTGACGAAAATGCTGTACAGATCGGAGAAGAAAGAATTGTTCGAAACGGTAATAATGTAGAAGTTTTCATGACTGCTGTTAGAAGTCATTTCACACCTGAAAGAGTTGAGATCAAAAAAGGCGACCATGTTACTTGGCATATAACTAATGTTGAAAGAGCCCATGATGCAACTCATGGATTTGCTCTAGGAGGATATAACATTAATCTTAGTATTGAACCAGGAGAGGCTACGACATTTGAATTTGATGCCATTTATGATGGTGTGTTTAGTTATTATTGTACTGAATTTTGTTCAGCTCTTCACTTGGAGATGACTGGGTATTTATTAGTTCAACCTTAAATAAATAATATAAGGGAATATAGTATTTTGAATGTGAGTGAAAATATGATTGAAACTAAAACAAATAAATCTGATTTAACGAATCACAGTGAAAGATTAATAAATAATCCTGGCAAGTTTTTATTTTCAATTCAAAAATCTGATTTTTTAATAAGAATTATAAAAAATGTTCATCCAATTCCAACTATCTTATTTAGTATATGTGCAATTCTTGTAATTGTATCTACTATGTTCCCATTTTGGCATATGAAATTAGAAGCTCCTCAATACCCTAAGGGATTAAATATATATTTATTCATTGACAATGTTCAGGGAGATATTTTTGAGATAGAGGGATTAAATCACTATATTGGGATGCGTTCATTAGCTGAAGCAGCACCTATTGAGCGTGCAATTAGTAAATACGCTATGATTTTTATAGCTATTTTTTCTGCTTTACCTATATTTTTACATACACGCTGGTTAATAATTTTTGCTTTACCAATATTATTATTCCCTTTGATATTTTTAGCAGATCTTTTTTATTGGCTTAGATCATTTGGTCAGAATTTAGATCCCCGGGCAGCATTAAGTTCTTCCGTTGACCCATTTACCCCTCCCGTAATTGGAACGAAAAAAATTGCTAATTTTGTAGTTATTAATGAAGTAGATATTGGTTTTTATATTATGTGTTTTACAATTGTATTATTTTTGATTGGGTTTTATTATCATCAAAAAATATATAAATCAATGGACGATAATTCAATAGAATTTAATATTAAATCTTTTGTATGAAAAAATTCAGTATAAGAAAGAATCATGGAGTATAAAACAAAAATGAAGATGTCGATCATTTCGATTATGAGCATTTTATTCTTAATTGGTTGCACGCTTGGATCGAGTGAAACATCAACTAATCCAGAGGAACTAGAAAGAATTACCCAAATGCTGGTGGCCCCACCTTTTTTACCTGTACATGAACAAGTTGCTAAAGATGGCCCCAAGGTCGTGCAAGTCCGCCTGACAGTTGAAGAGAAACTTATTGATGTAGAACAGAACGGTGCAAAAATTTGGGCTTTAACATTTAACGGAAGTATTCCGGGTCCGATCATAGTTGTCCATGAAGGTGACTACGTGGAGCTAACATTGGTTAATCCTGAAACAAATACTTTAGCACATAATATTGATCTTCATGCGGCAACAGGAGCATTAGGAGGCGGGGAACTTACACAAGTAGGGCCTGGGCAAGAAGTGCTCTTGCGATTTAAGGCATTAAAATCTGGAGTTTTCGTTTATCATTGTGCCCCGGGCGGAACAATGATACCTCTGCATGTTGTTTCAGGCATGAATGGAGCTATTATGGTTTTGCCTAGAGACGGACTTAAAGACGATAAAGGCAATTTAATCACATATGACAAAGCATATTACATTGGTGAACAAGATTATTACATTCCTAAGGATTCGGACGGAAAATATAAAGAATACGAAACGCCCGCCCTTGGTTTTGGTGACATGATTGAAGTTATGAAAACTCTGACACCTACTCACGTAGTATTAAATGGAGCAGTAGGTGCGCTGACTGGGGATCATGCATTAACGGCAGACGTGGGAGATAAAGTGCTTTTCCTTCACTCACAAGCAAATAGAGACTCTCGCCCGCACCTTATTGGTGGGCACGGTGAGCTTGTGTGGAGAGGCGGATCATTTGGAGATATACCGGCAACGAATCTTGAAACATGGTATGTAGAAGGTGGTTCTGCTGTGGCTATGCTGTATGAATTTAAGCAGCCTGGTTTGTATGTATATCTTAACCACAATTTGATAGAGGCAGTGCTACTTGGCGCTGCAGCACATATTATTGTTGAAGGAGATTGGAATAACGACCTGATGAAACAGATTGAAAAGCCACATCCGATAACTCCCTGAGACTAGTTCACATGTTATAAAAATATTATTTAATTTAACTGGAATTTAAATGATAAATTTTAAAAGATATATTTTCATTTTTTTATTATTAGTATGCTTTTTTTCTATCTCTGATTTTACCTATGGAGATGAATTAAAGCCAGGATATATTATTTCACCCAAAGGAACATTTTATTCTTTAAAAGAAGCTATTAAGTATTCAGAAAATGGAGATGTGATAAATGTTTATGGAGGTCAGTATTATGGGGGATTTAGTATTGATAAAAGTTTAACTTTGATTGGGCACGAATGGCCTATATTAGATGGAAATAACTCTGGAACAGTTTTAACAATATTGGCTCCAAATACATCTATCAAAGGTTTTTCTATTAGAAATAGTGGACATGTTTTAAATGAAGAAAATTCAGGAATAGCTGTTGAATCAAAATATGTTACTATTGACGGTAATCAATTTGACGAAATTCTATTTGGAATTTATCTTCGCAAAGCATCAAATTCCACAATTATAAATAATATTATTAATTCTAAAAACCTTGCTTTACCAAGAAGAGGTGATCCTATTCGAATATGGTATAGCGACGATGTGATTGTAGAAAATAACAAAATTTATGGAGGCAGAGATCTCATTCTTTGGTATTCAAATAGACTTTATATAAGAAAGAATGAAATTTCTGAAGGACGTTACGGATTGCATTTTATGTATTGTGATAATGCTTTGGTGCAAAGTAATCAATTATTAAATAATTCTGTGGGTGCCTTTTTAATGTATAGTCGTAATTTGAACTTTTCTCATAATTTTATTTCTAATAATAGAGGCCCAAGTGGATTTGGAATAGGTTTAAAAGATGTTGATGATGCGTTAATTGAAAATAATATTTTTAGTAATAATCGTATTGGAGCATCTCTTGATAATTCACCTAGAGAAATAGATAGTACTATGTTATTTAAAGGAAATATGTTTGCATTCAATGATATTGGGGTGAAATTTATGCCTTCGGTGAAGCGTAATAATTTTTCTTCTAATACTTTTAAGGAAAATCAAGAACAAATAAATATATCGGGAAGAGGACAACTTCAAGAAATAGTTTGGACGATAAATGGGATAGGTAATTATTGGAGTGATTATGCAGGATATGATGAAAATAATGATCAAATTGGAGATATTCCATATAAATCTCAAAAATTATTTGAAAATCTTACCAAAAAATATCCATCATTTAAAATATATATTTACTCTCCTTTAACAAGAGCAATTGATTTTGCTGCGAAAGCAATACCCTATGTGCGACCACAGCCAAAGTTAATCGATTTTGCTCCATTGATGAAGGAGTATGTGCCAGAAGGTATACGCATGCCTCCAGTTCATGCCAGTATATCTTTTGGCATATTATCTTTTGGGATTTTTAGTATAGGTTTAACTATGATTTTTATCCCCTATATTTTTGTAAGAAAATTTAGAATTCCATATGATAAGGAATATTTTTTTGATGATTCTATTAATCCTATTCTTTCTATAAATCAACTATCAAAGAAATTTAATAATAAAAATATTAATAATAATTTAAATTTTAATATCACAAAAGGTGAATCAATTGCAATTTGGGGATCAAATGGCGCAGGTAAAACCACTTTAATTAATTGCATAATGGGCTTAAATCATTATGAAGGAACAATTAAATTAATAGAATATGACATTAAAAAAAATGGTAAGGAAGCTCGTAATCTTATAGGTTATGTTCCGCAAGAACTTAATTTACACGAAGATCTTACTGTAATAGAAACTATGAATTTTTATTCTCAATTAAAAAGAGTCAACAGTGAGATAATTAAGAAAGAGCTTCAAAGAATAGGATTAGAAAATCATATTTATAAAACAATTTCCGAATTATCCGGAGGTATGAAGCAAAAATTATCTTTAGCTATATCTCTTTTGTCTGATCCTCCTATTTTAATTTTAGATGAACCGACAGCAAATCTTGATATTAGTTCAAGAATATCGTTTTCATCTTTAATCAAGGAATTAAAAAATGAAGGCAAAACAATTATTTTTGCTTCTCATCGTATAGATGATATATTGAAATTGGCAGATAGAGTTTTAATTTTAAATAATGGTAATTTGGTAAAAGAATGTTTACCAGAGCAATTAGAAGAATTTATAGAAGAAAAATTAGTTTTATCAATCTATGTTTCTCATTCTCAAATTTCAGAGGCATTTCAAATATTGGTGAATAAAGGATTTAATGTAAACATTAATGACGATTGCATTTTAGTCAAAACCACAATGAGCGAAAAAATTGAATCAATTTTATGTTTAAATCAAGCACATATAAAGATTGATAATTTTGAATTAGATATGTATGTAGAAAACAATCGAAATGGAATATGAATGAGTAAAACTAAAGTAATAAATTTAGATTTAAGAACTGTTTTAATTATTGCTAACAAAGAATTGAGGGATGCTAAAAACAATAAGTGGATGATTGTTTATACAATTGTATTTGTAATTTTATCATTTGTATTTGCGTGGATTGATTTATCTCAATCCCATATATATGGAGCAGCTGGATTTGGTAGAACTGCAGCAACCCTGATAAATATAATTATACTAATTATTCCATTGATGGGATTATCTCTTGGAGCATTATTAATATCCTCAGAGCATGAAAATGGTAATTTGCTCTACTTAATAGCTCAGCCAATTACTAGAGTAGAATATTTATTAGGTAAATATTTAGGAATTTCACTTTCTCTTACATTATCCCTGTTAATTGGATTTGGAATAAGTGGCATATTAATTTCTTTCAAAGTTGGATCCTATCAAATAACAAATTATATTTATATGATAGCTCTTTCAACTTGCTTGGCTTTAATTAGCATTAGTATTGGACTATTGATTTCTGTTATCACAAAAAAAAGTATAACTTCATTAGGATTAGCTTTATTTACTTGGTTGTTATTTGTATTTTTCACTGATTTGGGAATTATGGGAACATCATTAATCTTAAAACTTAATGTTAATCAATTATTTACTATTTCTCTTATAAACCCATTGCAAGTATTTAAAATACTCTCAATTCTTGTATTAAATAATAATTTGGAAGTACTCGGGCCAGGCGGTATTTATGCAATGAGAACATATGGCCAATCGTTAATATATATATTACTAATTATTACCGCATTATTTATATGTATTCCTTTAATAATAAGTTGTTATATTTTGAAAAATAAAAGGGATTTTTAAAGGAATATTATTATGTTCAAAGTTTATAAAGATTTATTTCCCAATATTATAGCTGTAGTAATAACTATTGTTATTTTTCACGGATGTCAATCTGAATTAAATATTCACGAAGCTCCTGAAATTTATTATGGAGAAGATATATGCATGGAATGTTCAATGATAATCAGTGATCCACATTTTGCTGCAGCTTATATTAACAATAAAAATGAAATAAAAAAATTTGATGATATAGGTGGTATGTTTATTTCTTATTTTAAAAATTCTGATACTGTAATCAAATTTTGGGTACATGATTATCAAACAGGAACATGGATAAATGCTAATGAAGCTCATTTTCTGATTAATAACAATATTATTACACCTATGGGGCATGGAGTTATTGCATTTTATAATTATGATGAAGCATTACTTTTTGTTGATTATGCAAATCCGATAATCAAAAATATTACGGATATTTTAGAATTATCAAAAAAATATAAAGATGGTGATCCTTTGTATTCTTATTTTACGAGTGGTAATAATCATGTGACCCACAATCACTAATGGTACATATGTACCTATTTGTGTCATAAATTTATGTATATAAATGTATTCAAATACATAATATTCACATACATACATTATCTTAGGAGCGAATATGGGAATCAAATTATTTACTAAAACATTATTAGTTTTCTCATTGTTATTATTAACTGCATGTGGCGGCGCTGATAATAATGAAAAATCTAATACTGATAACGACGATGGAGTTACTTCTAAAAATATATCGAACCAATCCTCAGATGAGATCTCTCACAAATCAATTGAGGATCAATTAGTAGATGGAGAGGTAGATTTCATGGGATATTGTTCTTCTTGTCATGGTATGGATGCTAAAGGACTTGATGGCTTAGGTAAAGATTTAATTGGAGGAACATTTATTAAAGACCAGGATAATGCAGAACTACTTCAATTTATTAAAAAAGGTCGTTCATCTGGAGACAAAGAAAATACAACAGGGATTGATATGCCTCCTAAAGGAGGAAATCCAGCGCTTACTGATGAGAATATTTTATCAATAATTGTTTATTTAAAATCTATTCAAGAATAGATTTTAAATAATAATGATAATAAATTAATATCCAGATTTTTTATGGCAAATTGTTACAAATGCAAATCATATGTACGTTTTGATATTTATCAACTGATTTGTATTATATGTGGATGGGAAGTTTAAGCAAATATGCTAATTAGCTAATTAAAAATATGGGAATTAGTACAAATGAACCTAGTTTTGGTAAAGCTTATAAATAAAATTTAATTAATCAAGATAAATAAAAGCTTATATGTCAGATGAAAAATGCATTAATCCTAATTGTAAATGCACAGATTGCAAATGTGATTCATTTGATTGTAAATAAATTAATGATTATTAATATTACAAAATGAATTAAGGTTGTTATGTTGAATAAAGATTTTTTGATTACATTGTTTTTGTGGATAATTTTTACACTGATTGGAGAAATTGGTCTTTTTAGTGTACAAGATCATATTTTCCCAATCCAAGGCTCTGAAGAGGCAATATTTATTGATGATGCATTCTTTTTGTTGACAGTATTAAGTGTTCCTATATTTACTCTTGTGTGCGTCATGCTTGGATATTCATTTATGAATTTTCGTGCTAGTAAAAATAAGATTGCTTCCCAGTCTGCTGATAAACAATCTGTAAAACAAATTTTATATTGGAAATGGGGTTGGTTGATTGTGTCAACTGTATTGTGTCTATCTGTTCTTGTGCATCCTGGCTTCACAGGAATCAATGAACTTTTTGCTCATGAAGATAAAACTCCTGATTTAACTGTTTCAGTGACTGGTCAGCAATGGGCATGGAGTTATCAATATATTGATACTGATAACCTTGATGATTCTGTTACTATACGAGGAAGTAAAGAAACTGTTGTTCTACCCAATAATAGTTTAATTAGATTTCATATTACCGCACCTGAAAACGATGTTTTACATTCATTTTGGATTCCTGCTTTCAGAACTAAAATTGATGTTATCCCTGGAATGTATACAGCACTGAATATTAATACAAATCGAATAGGCAATTATGATGAGGATGTTAATTACAGGGTTCAATGTGCCGAATTATGTGGAATGGGCCACTCAATGATGTCTAATAAAGTTAGTGTTGTTTCGAAGGAAGAATTTGAAAAATGGTTGTCACAAAAGAAAAAATAATTTTAACTGGAGAAAAATATGGCTAGCTTAACAAATGGATTATTCCCTATATTAAAAGGATTGTTATTTGCTTTCATAGGATTTCTTGTTGGATCTATTATTGCAATAGCAATTACAAGTGTAACGAATTTTCCTTTGACTGAGCCACTAATTACATTGGGTTATTTATTTGCTTTAATAGGATGGTTGATGGGAGTTGGTATGTGGAAAGTGTGGGGGAAAGAATGGTTTGGATTGAACTCAGTACCTCATGATAACTCAGGTGGATGGAAAAGATATTTTAGATTTTGTACTGATCATAAAGTTGTTGGTATACAATATTTAGTTATATTACTTGTAGTGTTCTTTTTAGCAGGAGCTTTATCTATGTTAATGAGATTAGAGCTTACTGATGGGAAACAAAATTTATTCAATTTAACAGATTATAATACCTTAATGAGCCTTCATGGAATAATGATGATTGCTGTAGTAGTTGCAATTTTCATGGGTGGCTTTGCTAATTACGTAGTACCTTTAATGATAGGAGCTCGTGATGTCGCTTTCCCAAGAGTAAATGCTTTAAGTTTTTGGGTTGTTCCTCCAGTGGCTGTATTATTATTACTAACACCTCTTTTTGGAGGTTTTGATACTGGATGGACTGCGTACCCACCACTTGCTTCTAAAAACGCAACAGGTGGTTTATTATTTGTATTAGCATTTCTCACATTTGGAGTTTCCTCAATTTTGGGAGGATTAAATTTTCTTGCAACTATTATTAAATTAAGAGCTCCTGGAATGACTTGGGGAAGAGTCCCTATATTTGTATGGGGAGTTCTAGGAGCTTCAGTTATAGCTCTTATAGCAACACAATGGGTAGCTTTTGCATTATTAATGATTATTTTAGAAAGAACTGCGGGAATGAGATTTTTCAACCCTGTCGATGGAGTGGGTGGTAATGCTTTATTATTTGAGCATGTTTTTTGGTTTTATTCACATCCTGCAGTGTATATTATGGCTCTTCCAGGATTTGGATTCATACTTGAATCAATATCAACGTTTTCAAAGAAACCAGTTTTTGCATACTCATGGGTAGTAAAGGCTATTTTTGGAATTGTGTTTTTAGGATTTATTGTTTGGGCACATCATATGTTTACTAGTGGTATGCAACTTTGGTTGCATGCGCCTTTTATGTTTTTAACTGAACTGATATCTATCCCAACTGGTATTATTTTCTTAGCAGGACTGACTACCATGTGGAAAGGAAAAATATCTCTGAAAACTCCATTTTTATTTTCCACTGCTGTTTTGTTTAATTTCACAATTGGAGGTTTGACTGGAATTTATCTTGCTGACGTTGCTACTGATCTATATCTTCAAGATACTTATTTTGTCGTTGCACATTTCCATTACACTATGGTTGGAGGCGTTGTCTTTGCATTTTTTGGAGCATTTTATTATTG
>CAYTCC010000039.1:0-12222 GCA_964436345.1 uncultured Dehalococcoidia bacterium | reverse complement strand
ATAGAGCGTTAAGAGCTGGAGCTATGGCTATAGGAGCTCAGGTTGAAATAACAACACTTCCAGGATATTTGCCAATTAATAATGATAAGAATCTTACTGAAATGTATAAAATAAATGCATCAGATTTGGTGGGTGATGATAAAGTAGGTCAAGCTGGTCATTCAGGTGGTTCAACTGACATGGGGGATATATCACAATTAATGCCAACTATTCATCCCTATGTTCATTCAGCATCTGGTGATGGCCATGGAATTGATTATGTTGTGGAAGATTATAATTCTGCTGTTATTACTGCAGCAAAAGCTATGGCTTTGACAGTTGTTGATCTTTTACATGGGAATGGCGAAAAAGGGAAAGAGATAGTAGATAAGTTTGAACCATTGCTTACAAAAGATGTTTATCTTAAATTGTTAAGATCTATGTATAGACAAGAAACCTTTGAAGGACTATCAAATTAATTAGATATAATTTGTATATTGTATGTTATTTTTATAAGGGGATATGATATAATCTTACCCTTGATCATGAAGTTTAATTGCTGAATTTTTTTTCATATAATGTTTGAAATAATAGAAAATGGAACTGTGACATCCCCTAAAGGTTATTTGGCAGGGGCTACTAATGTTGGTATCAAAACCGATACTGACGAACTTGATGTGGGAATTTTATGGACAAATAATAAAGATTCATATTCTTCAGCTGTGTTTACACAAAATTCAATAGTTTCTCATTCAGTTACAGCTTCAAAACAAAATATAAATGGAAAATTAGTTAAAGGCGTTGTTGCCAATAGTGGATGCGCTAACTGCGGAGTTGGAGATCAAGGATTAATAGATGCTAAAGAAGTGATTAAATTAACATCTGATTTTCTGAACTGCGAAGAACAAAATTTAGCTATTTGTAGTACCGGCCTTATAGGTGAAGAACTTCCAATGGCATTGATTAGAAAAAATATTAATAACATAAAATTATCTAAAAATGGGGGCAAAGAATTTGCTCAATCAATATTAACAACTGATACAAAAACCAAAGAAGTAGCTGTCAGTTATGAGTTTAATGGACAGGTTATAACTATAGGTGGTTGCGCTAAAGGTGTTGGAATGATTCATCCAAACATGGCAACTATGCTAGCATTTATTACAACTGATGCAAAATTAAATCATAGTTTTCAAGATAATGCATTAAAAAACATAGTTAATGAAACATTCAATATGATTAGTGTTGACGGCGATCAATCTACAAACGATACAGTTTTATTGATTTCAAACGGAGAAGCTACTTTAGATTCTATTGATAACAATTCTGAATCAAAAGAATTGTTTTTAGAAGCTTTATTTTATGTATGTGAAACTTTGGCAAAAGAATTAGTATCCGACGGAGAAGGTGCAAACCATTTAATTGAATGCAAAGTTGTTGGAGCAGCAAGTGCGAAAGATGCTAGAAAGGGAGCAAAAAGCATTATTGGTTCTATGCTGGTGAAATCAATGATTCATGGCAGAGATCCTAATTGGGGAAGATTAATGATGGCATTGGGCAAATGCGGGATAAAAATAAATGAGAATAATGTTGATATTTATTTGAATGATATACATATAGCCCATGAAGGAAAATCTGTTAGATTTTCAAAAGAATCTGTAATCACATCAATGAATGCCAAGGAAATTAAAATTAAAATTGATCTTAATATAGACAATTTTGAATCAACTGCCTGGGGCTGTGATTTGACAGAAGAATATGTAGTTTTTAATTCAGCTTATAGCACATAAATTCAATGCTTAATAATAATACAGATAAAGATAAGTTTTTTGGATCAAAATCTCGAGATTTTGATAAAGATAAGTTTTCAAATAATAAATCTGAAAACCCTTTAGATTCATATTTAATGAAAAAAACTATAGTCGTTAAAGTTGGTGGTAGTACTTTAGGTTTTGAAGATACTACATTAAGTGATGTAGTGAAACTTCAATCTAAAGGTTATTTCCCAATAATTGTTCATGGTGGTGGGGCAGATATTTCTGAATGGATGAAGAAAGTTGGCAAGAGACCTAAATTTGTTGATGGAAGAAGAGTAACAGACAAAGAGACATTAAATATAGTTATTTCTGTATTAGCCGGTAAAGTTAATACAGAAATGGTAAATCAACTAAATATTCTTGGTGGTAAAGCAATAGGTTTAAGTGGCGTAGATGACGGATTAATTACAGCAAAATTAAAAGACCCTGCTTTTGGATTTGTTGGAGAAGTGGATAAAGTTAAATCCAAATCTATATTTGAGTTAGTTAAATTAGGATATATTCCTGTTATAGCTCCTCTTTGTTTAAATACAAAACCAAAATCTGATGATCAGATCTTAAATGTAAATGCTGATAGTGTTGCCGGAGAGATAGCTAGATCAATAAATTGTAGTAAATTAATATTTGTAACTGATGTTCCGGGAGTCATAGACTTATCTAAGAGAGTGATCCCTAAATTGATTTCGAAACAGGTAAAGAAACTTGTGAAAACATCATATGTATCAGGGGGCATGATTCCAAAACTTGAAGCGTGTTTGCATTCTTTATCTAAGATACAAGAGGCTCATATCATTGATGGTAGAAAGGAAGGAGCATTATTTAGTGTAGTTACTAAAAATAATTTTAACAAAGGTACTTTAATAGTAAATTAAGGAGAAAACATTGAATAATATAAATAACGAAAATATAGCCATTCCAGCTATTTTAAAGAATATCTCTCCAAGAACAATAATTATTTTAATTGTTTCTTTTTTACTCCTTGCCGTTTTCGCAAACATATTCAAGAATGTTTATTCTGAATTATTATGGTTTGGCCAATTAAATTATCAAGATATTTATTTAACCATTCTGAGAACAAAAATATTTTTATTTTTAATAGGGTTCTTTCTTTCACTTATTACTTTGAGTATTAGTTCTTTCATTGCTTTTAAATATTCATGGAATGGATTTGAATCAGAATTACCAGAACCATTTAATATGCTTGGCCCAAAATTATATAAATACCTTTTAATGATAGCAGTATTTGCTGTTAGTGTTATTATTGGTTTTACTAATTCTGTTAATTGGGAATTGTTTTTAAGATTTTTTAATTCATCTTCTTTTGGAGTTTCCGATCCCATATTTAATAAAGATTTATCTTTTTATATTTTTAATTATCCAGTTTATACATATATCCAAAAAGGATTATTGGCTATTTCAGTTTTATGTATAATCTTTACTTTATTCATTATATTTATTAATTCAGCTTTTGCTGGAAGACAATTTTCTGAAAGTAATATTTTAAAAAAACAGATCCCAATTATGTTTGCAATTGTGTTTTTATTAATTAGCGTGGGAGTTTTGTTCTCCAGATGGGGTGTTTTGTTCTCTACACAAGGTGTTGTTTTTGGGGCAGGATTTACTGATGTAAATGTAAAAATTATTGCTTATTCAATTATGGCAATACTAGGATTAGTGATTTCTTTTATAATTCCTTTTTCCATAAAATATTCAACTAGGAATCTTGTGTATATTCCTCTTATATCATGGGGTATTTTATATATTATATTAATATTATTATGGCCTACTCTTACTCAGAGATTTTCAGTTACTCCTAATGAGTATGTGAAAGAGAAAAATTATATTGCAAATAATATTGAATTTACAAGGCTAGCATATGGGTTAGATAAAATAGAAGAAAGTTATTTCCCTGCAAGTGCAGAATTACCTAAAACTATTTTTTCTGATTATGCAGAAACTTTAAATAATATTAGATTATGGGATCATAATCCACTTAAAGATGTTTATACACAAACACAGTTAATACGTCCTTATTATGATTTTAAAGATGTAGATGTTGATAGATATACTATAGATGGTGAATACAGACAAGTTATGTTAGCTACTAGGGAAGTTGCCCCAGAAAAACTTGATGAGGAAAAACAGACATGGGTTAATAATTTCTTACAATATACTCATGGATATGGTTTGACAATGAGTCCGGTTAATTCTTTTGATTCACAAGGTAAGCCATATTTTTTCTCTAAAGATATTCCTTCTGACGGTGTTATAAAAGTAAATTCAATGAATGGAAAATTGCAAGAAAATCTTTCTGTCGAGAACCCAAGAATATATTACGGGGAATCCACCATGCCATATGCGATAGTAAATACCAACACTATGGAAGTTGATTACCAAGAAAAAAGTAAGGATGGAAAAGAAGGTATTCTGAAAAGGCATAATTATAAAGGAAAGGGAGGAGTTTTATTATCTAATCCTTTGATCAAGCTTGTCTATGCATGGAAATTTTCTGATATTAATTTAATGATTAGTGATGAAATTACTAATGGAAGTAAAATACAATATGAAAGGAATATCCAAGATAGGGTAAAAAAATTAGTTCCTTTTTTGGAATTAGATTCTGATCCATATATCGTGTTACATGACGGTAAATTAAAATGGATTCAGGATGCTTATACTACTTCGAATAATTTTCCTTATTCCGAGCCATTTGAAGGAAAATTTAATTATATTAGAAATAGTGTAAAAGTAGTTGTTGATGCATATGATGGAACAGTTAAATTGTATGTTGCTGATAATTCTGATCCGTTGATAGATACTTATTCTAAAATTTTCCCAACTGTTTTTAAACCTTTATCAGAAATGCCATCAGATTTAAGGGAACATATTAGATATCCTATTGATATATTTAAAGTTCAATCTGATAAATATCTTGAATATCATATGCAAGATTCACAGATTTTTTATAACAACGAAGATTTATGGAGTATACCTCAGGAAAAATTTGGACAATCTGGAGATTTGCAGGAAGTTGAACCTTATTATTTAGTTATGAATCTGCCAGGAAATGGCGATACTGAATTTGTTTTATTGAGTCCTTTCACCCCTAATCAGAGAAAAAATTTAATAGGATGGCTTGCTGGAAGAAGTGATGGAGATCAATATGGTAAATTAATTGCTTATAATTTTCCTAAAGATTTAACAATTTATGGTACCGAACAAATTGAAGCACGTATGGATAATGATCCTATAATTTCAGAATGGTTTACATTAAGATGCCAGGAGGGGTCGTTTTGTATAAGGGGTAATTTGTTAGTTATTCCTATTGCAGATTCTATATTGTATGCAGAGCCAATTTATTTGCAGGCTGAGGGTGTAGATTTGCCTGAACTTAAAAGAGTTGTTCTTGCATCAGCAGATCATGTTGTTATGGCAGAATCCGTTCAGGCAGGTGTTAAAGCTTTACTTGAAAAACAATCAAACGAAATACAAATTTCTGATATAAAGATAATACCTGGGGTAGAAGATTCAATTAAAGGGATATCTGATGAACTTTCTAAAAAGATTGAAAATCTACTGGAAGATATTAAACTAATCTTAGAAGAATTAAATCAAGTTAAATAATAATTTATCATAGGAGAGGGATATGGATGAATTAAAATGGAAAGAAATGGAATCTAAGTATTATATGCATGCTGCTAATAGATACCCTATGGTATTAGAAAAAGGTAAGGGTACCAAGGTATGGGATACTGAAGGTAATGAGTATTTGGATTTCACATCAGGTTGGGCTGTAAATAATGTTGGGCATTCTAATGAAAGTGTGGCAGAAGCTATTGAAGAGCAAGCAAAAACTTTATTACAAACCTCTAATATTTTTTACACAATCCCACAGCTTAAGCTAGCTGAAATTCTTATAGAAAACAGTGTTTTAGATAAAATTTTTATATGTAATAGTGGGGCAGAAGCAAATGAAGGGGCAATAAAATTAGCCAGAAAATGGGGAAAACTTAATAAAAATGGGGCTCATAAAATATTGACAGCATATGACTCTTTTCACGGAAGAACTATTTCAACTCTTGCAGCTACTGGGCAACCCAAATATCATGAAACTTTTATGCCTGTAACAGAAGGTTTTGATTATTTTAATTTAAACGATATTCAATCAGTCCAAAAAATAATAGATAAAGATACCGTAGGAATAATGTTAGAAGTGGTGCAGGGAGAAGGTGGAGTTAATCTATGCACACAAGAATTTGTTCAACAGATTAGAAATATCTGTAATCAGGAAAATCTTATTATGATTATAGATGAAGTTCAGACAGGTATAGGAAGATTGGGATCATTATATGGTTATGAAAAATATAACATTGAACCAGATGTTATAACTCTAGCAAAAGGATTGGGGGCAGGAGTCCCGATTGGCGCAATTTTAGCAAAAGATGAGTTTTCAGTTTTTGTTCCGGGTGATCATGGTTCAACTTTTGGAGGTAATGCACTTACTTGTGCTGCAGCCTATGCATCAACAAAATATATCCTTGAAAATGATATTCATAATGAAGTTAACAAATTAGGTAAATATTTTATGGATAAATTAAATAATTTGATTAGTGAATATGAAATCATTAAAGAAGTGAGAGGGATGGGATTGTTGATTGCTATGGAATTTTCAACTGAAATATCAGCTGATATAGTATCTCATTGCAATGAAGAAGGAATTTTAATCAATGCTGTTAGGCCTAATGCTATAAGATTTATGCCACCTTTGACTGTTACTGAATCTGAAATTGATCAGGCGATAATAAAAATAAAAAATGCTATTGAAAAAGCAATAAGATAATTGCATGAATTATAAAGATCTTTTAAAAGAACATAATACAAATTTAGTTGGAGCTGTTTCTGGTGGCTTGGATAGTTGCACTATCACTCATTGGCTTGCTGAAAAAGGTTTTAAATTAAAGTGTGTAACTGTTGATTTAGGGCAACCTGATGAAGAAAATATTAATTCTGTTGCTGAAAGAATGATGTCTTCTGGTGCTACTGATGCTGTAATAGTTGATGGAACTGAAAAATTGTCAATTTGTGGTTTGAAAGTCATACAATCTCAAGCTAAATATGAAGGAGGTTATTGGAATACTACGGGGATAGCAAGACCGGTGACAATATCTTCTCTTTTACCTCAGTTTGAATTATTCCAGTCAAACATTTTATTTCATGGAGCTACAGGAAGAGGAAATGATCAAGTTAGATTTGAATTGGCCACTAAAATGCTTGATCCTGATATTAAAGTATATGCTCCTTGGAGAGATGAAATATTTCTGAATGATTTTCCGGGAAGAGCTGAAATGATCAAATATTGTGATCAAAATCATTTGCCCATAAAACCTTCTGCTGAATCAAGGTATTCAACTGATGCAAATTTATTAGGACTTACTCATGAAGCTGGAGATTTAGAGAATGTTGAAGAATCTCCTTATTTTGTTGAGCCAGGAATGGGTGTTTGGGCTTGGGATGCTACTGATAAACCAGAATCAATTTCCATTAAATGGGAAAACGGAATACCTACTAAAATAAATGGAGATAATTATACTCTGGTTGAAGTATTTAAATTATTAAATGATTTGGCAGGAAGACATGGAGTAGGAATAGGAATTCATGCAGTCGAAAATAGATTTTTAGGTATAAAATCAAGAGGAATATATGAATCACCTGCCATGGAATTGTTGGGGCAAAGTTATGAATTTTTATTACAATTAGTTTTAGATAAAAGATTAAGAGATTATTTCACTTATACTTCTTCTGTATTTTCAAAACAAATATATGAAGGCTATTGGTTTGACACAACAACAGGAGTGGCTTTGCAAGCTTTATCTAAAATTTCTGAAATGATTTCAGGGACAATTATATTGAAATTATATAAAGGTAAAGTTTATTTTGACAAAGTGGAAAGATTAGATGAAATTTCACATTCTTTATATACTGATGATTCCTCTATGGAAAATATAGGTGACTTCAACCATGTAGATTCTCAGGGATTTATGAATATTTTAGGTTTGAGTGCTAAAAATTTAGGTTTGAAGCAAAAGAATCACGAAACTTTAAATTTATAATAAATAATTTTGGGGTTATAAATGAAAGATGAACTTTCGAAACAGATAATTTCTACTGTAAGACAATTTGTTAATCAAGATGTTGCTCCTGTTGTAAATGAATTAGAGGATAAAGATATTTATCCTAAAGACCTAGCGGAAAAAATGGCAGAATTGGGATTGTTTGGGATTAATATACCAGAAGAATACGGGGGACTAGGATTACCTTTCAAAACATTATCTGATATTTTTATTGAGTTGAGTAAAGGATGGATGAGTTTGGCTGGGATACTTGGCACACATACCATTCTTTCATATTTAATACTTAATTATGGTACTGAAAAACAAAAGGAAAAATATCTTCCTGGTTTGGCTAATGGTTTTTATAGAGGGGGACTAGGATTGACAGAATCACACTCAGGAAGTGATGTTCAAAATATTAAAACAATTGCAAAGAAAAATGAAGAAGGTTATGAAATTAACGGCTCAAAAATGTTTATAACAAATGGATCAAATGGAAATTTATTTATAGTTGTCTCAAAAACAGATTTGAATGTTAAGCCAAAATATAAAGGTATATCATGTTTCATTGTTGAAAAATCAGATGAAGGTTTTAGTGTTGGACAGAAATTGAATAAATTAGGATATAGAGGTGTGGATACATGCGAATTACTTTTTCAGGAATGTGAAATACCTTTAGATAGATTGTTGGGAGTTGAAGAAGGAAAAGGTTTTACTCAAGTGATGGATGGATTAGAAACTGGAAGAATAAATGTAGCTGCCAGATCTGTTGGAGTTGCTAAAGTAGCTTTAGACATGTCAGTTAGCTATGCAAAAAATAGGGAAACCTTTGGAAAAAAAATTAAAGATCATCAAATGATTCAATCTATGATAGCTAGTATGGCTACTAAAATTGAGGCAGCAAATTTGTTAGTTGATAATGCTGCAAAATTAAAAGATCAAGGAGAAAGAGTAGATTTGGAATCTGGAATGGCTAAACTTTATTCTAGTGAAATTTGTCAAGAAGTATGTATGGATGCAATGAGAATTCATGGAGGATATGGATATGTTAAAGAATTGCCAATTGAAAGGTTTTACAGAGATGCTCCATTGATGATTATTGGTGAGGGTACAAATGAAATTATGAAATTATTAATTGCAAAAAGAGTATATGAAAAATATATTTAAAATAAAAAGGATAATTTATGGAAATTGATGTTTATGACAGTTATGGAAGATTTTATGATGATTTTGAAAAAGGAATGATATTTAAGCATTGGCCTGGTAAAACAATCACACAATCTGACAATCATAACTTTTGTCTTTTAACTATGAATAACAGTCCATTGCATTTGGATGCTGAATATATGAAAAATCATAAACATGGCAAACCTATAGTAGTAGGCCTTTTAGTTCTAAGTATAATTGTTGGTATGACAGTGCAAGATTTATCAGGAAAAGCAATAGCTAATCTAGGCTATGAACTAGTTTCTCATGATGGACCGGTTTTTGAAGGGGATACTTTATATGCTCAATCTGAAGTGATTGAAATGAGAGTAAGTAATTCTAATCCTGATGCTGGGATAGTTAAAGTAGAAACTTTGGGTTACAATCAGGATAAAGAAAAAATATTGACTCTAAGAAGAAATATATATATTCCATTAAGAAAGGAAAAATAATTTTATGTCAGAAAATTATTCAGATTATACTATATCTTATAACTATGAACAAAGATTGGCAGCATATGATATAAAAGGATCTATTGCTCATTCGAGAATGCTTGCCAAGCAAAACATTATTGCAGATTCTGACAATGAAAAAATTATTAACGGATTAAATAATGTTTTAGATGAAATCCAATCAGGAAAATTTAAATGGAATAAAGATCTTGAAGATATTCATATGAATATTGAATTTAGATTAACTGAATTAATTGGCGATACCGGAGCTAAATTACATACAGCAAGATCTAGAAATGATCAAATTTCATTGGATATGAGAATGTACGTAAAAGATTTAAATAAGCAGGCAATAAACTTATTGATTAGATTAGTAAATACTTTGATTAAACTTGCAGATCGAAATATCAGTTTTATTTTGCCAGGTTACACTCATTTACAAAGAGCACAACCTATTTTATTATCTCACCACTTGCTTGCTTATGCTGAAATGTTTTACAGAGATATTAATAGATTTCATGATTCATTTGAAAGAGCAGATATTATGCCGTTGGGAAGTGGTGCTTTAGCTGGACTCCCATATAATATAGATAGAGAATTTGTTGCTAAACAACTAGGTTTTTCAAAAATATCAAACAATAGTATAGATGCAGTTTCTGACAGAGATTTTATTTTAGATTATAATTATTCATCTTCTGTGGCTATGATGCATATTTCACGATTATGTGAAGAATTAATTATATGGGCAACTGATGAATTTGGTTTTATTACACTATCTAAAGAATTTACTACATGGAGTAGTATAATGCCTCAAAAAAGAAACCCAGACTTTGCTGAATTAGCCAGAGGTAAAACTGGAAGAGTATATGGAAATCTTTTTGCTTTATTTACCATATTGAAAGGATTACCGTTAGCTTATAACAGAGATATGCAAGAAGATAAAGAAGGATTTTTTGATACTGCTGATACAATAAATTCAACTTTGGATTTATTAGCATCTATGCTAGATTCTACTCAATTTAATGATCAAAACATGCTTAATGCTGTAAATAATAGTTATATATTAGCCACTGATATTGCAGATTATCTTGTATCTAAATCTGTACCATTTAGAAAAGCTCATGAAATAGTATCTAAAATGACAGATTATTGTATAGAAAATAATAAATATTTTCATCAATTAACTATTGATGAATTCAAGAAATATTCTTCAGATTTTGAAAATGATATCTTTGAAATAAACCCTGTTAATTCAGTCAATAACAGAAATACAGTAGGCGGTACATCTGAATCACAGGTTAACAAAAGTATTGCAGATATTAAATCCAGGATTAAATCAATTGCAACAAAATATGCTTAAAATAGCCCCTTCAATTTTAGCTGCAAATCCTTTGAAATTACAAAGAGACTGCCTTGATGCTGAGAAATATGGTGCGTATAGAATTTCAGTAGATGTAATGGATGGACATTTTGTTCCTGATATAACATTTGGTCATAATATTGTTGCTTATTTAAAAGATATATTGAATATTGATATAGAAGTACATCTTATGGTTGAAAACCCTTCATCACAATTAGAATCATTTTTAAATGCAGGCACCGATGTTTTAACTTTTCATATAGAAACTTCAAGCAATGTAAATCAATTAATAGATTATATTCAATCTAACGGAAAGAAAGCAGGAATTGCAATTAATCCTGATACTAATATTGAAACTGTGGAAAAATATTTGGAACATATTGATGAATTAACTGTAATGACAGTGATACCTGGTAAAGGAGGTCAATCTTTAATTCTTAATTGTTTAGAAAAAGTTAGACAATTGAATAAAATCAAAGAGATGAATAATTTAGAGTTTGATATACAGGTTGATGGCGGAGTAAAAAAAGACAATATTAAATTAGTTTATGACGCAGGTGCAGATATAGCTGTAGCGGGGACTGCAATTTTTAATTTTGATAATAGTATTCAAAATAATCTTCAAGCACTTATGGATGCACTAAGGTAATAAATATTATGTTAATTTTGGGTATAGAATCTTCCTGTGATGATACTGGTGTAGCTTTAGTTCAAGATGGTAAAAATATAATACATAATACTTTAATCTCGCAAACTGAAATACATTCTACTTTTGGTGGGATTGTTCCTGAAGTTGCAGCAAGGCAACACATAATTGCATTAGGAAATATTATAAAAGAATATAAAGATTTAAATTTATTAAATAATATTGACGGAGTGGCTGTTACTAAAGGGCCTGGATTGGCAGGCTCACTATTAGTTGGAGTTAATTATGCCAAAGCATTATCTTATGCATTAGATGTACCAGTTCGCGGTATAAATCATTTGTCTGGACACATACATGCTGCATGGATAGATCGAATTGAGAGAATACAGTTTCCTGCAATAGCTCTTTTAGTTTCAGGAGGTCATTCTGAATTGAGTTTGCTTAATTCACATACTGACAGGATACTTTTAGGTCAAACAAGAGATGATGCTGTTGGAGAAGTATTTGATAAAGTTGCAAGATCTATGGGATTGGGTTATCCAGGGGGTCCGATTATAGATTCTTTATCTAAAAAATCTAACCATCATATTCGAAATTTACCTATTACAAATATAGTTGATAGTTTAGATTATAGTTTTAGTGGATTGAAAACTGC
>CAYTCC010000038.1:0-12493 GCA_964436345.1 uncultured Dehalococcoidia bacterium | reverse complement strand
CATCTCCTATTACTGCTAGGAATGGTAACAGATTAGCATCTTTAGGAATGCTTATTGCAATAGTGCTAACAATTTTAAAATACACTGATAATAACTTTGAATGGATAATACTTGGGATTGTTATAGGAGGATTATTAGGAATAATACTTTCTAAATATGTTCAAATGACAGCAATACCTCAACTAGTAGCAATTTTCAACGGATTTGGAGGAGGGGCAAGTGCACTTGTTGCTATATATGAAATCCTTTATCAAAAAGAATCAGTAATAAGTATTTTTGTTTTAGCAGCCATAGCATTTTCTACAGTGCTTGGATCATTAACATTGACCGGTTCATTCATTGCTTTTGGAAAATTACAGGAAATAATTCCAACCAGGCCAATACTATTCCCTTTAAGAAATTATTTGAATTCTCTTTTATTATTATTAATTATTTTCTTAGCTGTAATAATGATTATTCCAAACTTTAATTCTCTAAATATTCTTTATATCTTAATAGTTTTATCATTACTTGCCGGAATCTTAATAGTAATACCTATCGGTGGTGCAGATATGCCCGTAATAATAGCATTGTTAAATTCATATTCCGGAATAGCTGGAGCTGGAGCTGGCTTTGTACTTAATAATCCTGTTCTTATTATTTCCGGATCTTTAGTTGGGGCATCAGGATTAATATTAACCAAAATTATGATTAAGGCAATGAATAGATCCTTAGCTAATGTGATACTTGGAGGGTTAGGATCAGAGGAAGGTTCTCAACAAACAGATTCAAACGAAAATAGACCTGTAAAATCTTTAAATACTGAAGATGCTGCAATGATTTTAGGATATGCTGAAAATGTGATATTTGTTCCTGGATATGGCCTGGCAGTAGCTCAAGCTCAACATCAAATAAATGAATTGGCAAATATGTTAAAAGATAACGGAACAAATATAAAATATGCAATACATCCTGTTGCAGGAAGAATGCCAGGGCATATGAATGTATTATTAGCAGAAGCAAATATTCCTTATAATGAACTAAAAGATTTGGATGAAATAAACTCCGAATTTGATAATGCAGATGTTGCTGTTGTTGTCGGGGCAAATGATGTTACCAATCCAATTGCTCGTACAGATCCAAGTTCTCCAATATATGGCATGCCGATATTAAATGTAGATAAAGCAAAATCAGTTATTATACTAAAACGTTCAATGGCTTCTGGTTTTGCAGGAATTGAAAATGAATTATTCTTTTTAGACAAAACTAGTCTATTATTTGGAGATGCAAGAGATTCAATTGAAGAAATAACTAGAGAAATTAAAAATTTAGACAATATTTAAATAAACATGCCTGCCTTTATACATCACAATAAATTAAATAATAATCCTGAAAAATCTTATGAAGAAATTGCTATAGATAAAAAACAAGGGTGTGAAAATCTCATTCAAAGTATTTTATATATAAAAAAAACACCTGTTATATTTAATAAAACTAAAGTTTCGCAAAGAGTGGGTTATCTAATATCAGGTAAAATTAAAATTAAATACGAAGGTGAGTACTTAAAGCAAACTATTAATAAAACATTCACTCTTGAGGAAGGGAGTAGTTTCTTTATCCCAGAAGGAACTAATTCTATATTAGATAATTTAGATGATAATTACTCAATTATACTTCTAGTCAAAAGCCCTCAAGATGAATTTGCAAAACTTAATAAAGCCAAAATAAATAATTTCAATCAAGATTTATTAATTGTAAATAAAAATAATCAGGAAAATTTGCCGGCGGGAGAAGATAGATACTTCAAACTTATGATTGATCCGCAATTTGGATCAAAATATGTGACACAATTTCTTGGGTATATTAAAAAGATAAAAGCACCATTCCATGATCATACATACGATGAAGTGATTTATATTTTAGAAGGGGAAGGGGTGATACATCATGGCAATTTAAAAACAAAAATCAAAAAAGGTTCAAGCATATATCTGCCTCCTGGAACAATTCACAGATTAGAAAACAAAAACCAAGATGTAGAATTACAGTTGTTAGGGGTATTTTGCCCGGCCGGAAGTCCGGCAGACAAAGATGAAAAATAAATATGCCAAACTTTCTAACAAAAAATTATCATTGGATAATGTTACTTTTAATATGGACTGTTTACACGTGTTTTGGAATAGTTAGTGGCTCATTAGCACCAATTTCTCCATTACTTATTACTGATCTGAATTTTACTTATACACAAATGGGAATCATATTAGGTTTTTGGCAATTTATCTATATTTTCACTGCTATGCCTACCGGAAATATTATTGATAAATGGCAGCTAAAAAAATCTATAACAATAGGAATTATTGTGATGCTAGCTTCCATGATCTTACGAGGGCTATCAATTGATTTTATAACTTTACTTTTGTCAGTAGGTTTATTTAGCTTTGGTGGTCCTATTGCATCTTCAGGTTCTCCAAAATTAGTTGCAACCTGGTTCAAAGAAAAAGATAGAGGAATAGCATCAGGAATATACGCCACAGGCCCTGTAATAGGAAATGCTATAGCATTTGCATCTGCACCGATTATTGCTATTAATATTTTTAATAACTGGAGAGGGGTTTCGGTAATTTACGGAATTATTTTAATTACAATCTTAATTATTTGGTTATTATTTGCTAAAAATAAACCTAATAATAAATCTAAAATAAATATACAAAAAATTTCTTATAAAGAATTAATTAAAATAAAAACTGTACAAATAATTATGCTTCTGTCGATAATTTTCTTTTTCATAAGCCATTCTTTAGGAGCATGGGCACCATCAGTCTTGATCGATAAAAATTTCAGTATCACAAACGCAGGATATATAACTTCAATAAGTACTATTGTAAGTTTAATATCTTTGCTGTTTATTACTTCTATATTTAAAAAAGGTCAAAGAAAAAATGCAATTATATACATACTTCTAATAAGTGCCCTAGCTTCTTTAGGAATTGCATTTTTTTCAGGGATTAAATTAATTTTTTCTATCTTTTTAATATTCTCTGTAAAAAGAGCATTAATGCCGTTATCCACGCTAATTCTAATGGATCATGAAAATATAGGTCCCAAAAAAATTGGAACTGCTGCGGGGATGTTTTTTGCTTCAGCTGAAATTGGAGGATTTAGCGGACCATTTATAATAGGTTTTCTGAGAGATCTTACCAATTCACATCAAATAGGTTTTTTATTTAGTTCAATATTATGTTTAACCGGGATATTGTTTGCATTTAAATTAAATGAAACTAATAATTAGATGAAATATCCAGGCCAATTAAAAAATAATGATTTCAGAAAGCTTTGGATTTCCGATATTTTAATAGGGTCAGCTGACAATATAGAAATGTTAATTATATCCTGGGTAATTATAACTAAAACAAACTCCGGACTAATACTCGGAACATATGGAGCAACAAGATTTTTCAGTACATTTTTTGCTCCATTATTTGGAAGTGTCATTGATCGTTTTAATAAAAAAACTACATTATCTCTATCGAGATCATATATGATCATACATTCCATAATTTTCTTGATATTTGCACTTCAAAACATTTTAACTACATTCAATATAATATTTATAACTTTTTTTTATGGGATCGCAAGAACTTCAGACAGAATATCCAGAGAAGCATTAACACAAATTTTGATAAAGAAAAAAGATTTACGTAATGCATCAGGAATAATTAGAGCAACGATGGATTTTACAAAAATTATAAGTCCAATAATTGGTGCAATGATATATACCAACCTCGGAATAGAATACTCTTACTTAATTATATGTATATTGTATATTGGAGCTTTATTAGCTATTTATCCAATTAACATCCATTCCACAAATCAACAAAACTTAATTCTTTATAAAGAATTGTTAAGTGGATTAACATATTTATCTAACAATAAAACTTTAATTTCTTTAATATCATTTGCTGCTTTAGTCAATTTTACAGTACTTACATTACCTAATGCTTATCTACCATTTATAAGTAAAAATATCCTAAATGGTAATGCTAATGATTTGGCCCTATTAATTTCCTTTGCATCTATAGGTTCACTAATAGGTTCTATCATAATTTCAGTAAATAATTTTTCAAATACTCCAGGTAAATTTTTGATAATATTCATCTTTATTTGGCATATTTTAATGTTAGGAACAAGCTTATTTACAATAAAATTAGTAATTATATGTATATTAATTTTATTTGGAATTTCAAGTTCAATAACAATGGTAAATATGTCCATACTAATTCTTAGTATCACCGATAAAAATATGATAGGTAGAATAATCGGAATTAGACAACTTGCTATATTTACATTGCCAATAGGATTAATTCTCAGTGGTTATATGATTGATAAAACAGGGATAATTTCATCTATTCAAATTATGAGTGCGATAGGAATCATCATTTCAATAATACTTAGCTTTAAATCAAAACATCTTATGTCTTATACAAATACCTATTAAATTTGTTGAACAGTAAATATATAAGTTGTAAGATCTATATAATTTATTGCAAAAAATACGAATCTTAAATGGAGAATAATGATGTCTGATTTATCTAGATCTGTGGCAATTGTTGGGGTTGCTGAATCAGATGAAGTAGGAAAAATTGAAAACAAATCAAACTTACAATTTCATGCTGAAGCAGCTTACAATGCTATAAATGATGCAGGCATGAAACCAAGCGATATTGATGGGATAGTTACTGCCGGAACATCAACTTTAAATACAGCTGAGTTTTTGGGATTAAATAAAATAAAATACACAGACTCTACTTCTGTTGGAGGATCATCTTTTGAAATACATATAGCTCATGCTATGGCTGCGATTAATGCAGGTTATTGCGAAACAGTTTTAGTTACCCACGGGGAAGCTGGTAGAAGCGCAAGAAATAGACCCGGACCAAATTTATCAGATCCGGCAAGCCAATATGAGATACCATACGGGTTCATTGGAATGCCAATCAATTATTCTATGGCATGCAGAAGATATATGCATTTATATGGAGAAGAAAGAACTAGGCAGGCATTAGCAGAAATAGCAGTATCAACCAGGAAATGGGCACTGAAAAATCCTAAAGCATATATGAAAGATCCAATGACATTTGATGATTATCATGAATCAAGATGGATATCTTGGCCTTTTCATTTATTTGACTGCTGTATAGTAACTGACGGTGGCGGAGCCTATATAGTCACAAAAAAAGAAATAGCAAATTCTCTTCCTAAAAAACCTGTTTGGGTACTTGGCGTAGCAGAAGGACATGACCATAATATAATGTCTCAAATGCCAGATTTAACACGAACTTGGGCAAAGAATACTGGCCCAGAAGCATTAAAAATGGCAGGATTAACTCATGACGATATTGATTTAGCTATGATATATGATTCGTTTACATATACAGTATTAGCTACTCTAGAAAGCTTAGGTTTCTGCAAACCTGGAGAAGGTCCTGATTTTGTTGCCAATCAACGAACAGCTCCTGGCGGTGATTTTCCTATGAATACAAATGGCGGAGGCCTATCTTATTGCCACACTGGAATGTATGGAATGTTTTTAGTACTTGAAGCTGTAAGGCAATTAAGAGGAGAAACAGGTGAAAGACAATTGGATGATCCTAAAACCTGTCTTATCAATGGTACAGGAGGAGCATTATCATCCACCGGAACCATAGTTCTAGCAATAGATTAATTGAAGGAGAAAGAATGTCTGAATACAAAAAACCTATACCAAGCCCCCAGGGAGAATCTGATTTTTATTGGGAAAAAGCAAAACAAGAAGAACTATGGTTAAGAGAATGCCCTGTAAACGGTCCATATTTTTATCCAAGAGACATATCACCAGGTGCTCTTAGAAAAGATACTAAATGGATAAAAGCTACTGGGAAAGCCACATTATTTACATACTCTATTGTATATAGAGCACCACATCCAGGATTTATGGATGATGTACCTTTTGTTACTGCTATTGTAGAACTAGAAGAAGGTCCTTTGATGCCTACAAATATCATTATGGAAGACCCTGCACCTGAGAAATTAAAAATAGGCATGCCATTAATTGTAGAATTTGAACACATTAATGACAAAATTGCATTACCTAAATTTAAACCAGTTTAAATTTATTCTAAATTTTTCAAAACTTCGAATGGGAAAATCCCAGTATAATGCTCATCATTCCATAAAAATTGTAAAGCATATTTACCTATATACATAAAATCTTCTATAACTATATCAAAAGGAACAGATGTAGGTTCTAAAATTCTTTTACCCGACCATTCTTCTTCGCAATTAGCACAACCACAATTTAATCTTAAATCTCGAGCACTAATAACTTTAATACCGTCACCAAAATCAATTTTTATCTCTTTACCTGAATTTATTATCTCTACTGAATTCACCATATTATTTTATCTCTTCAATGCAATTCTTTATAACCAAATATTCTTTAGTATTACGTGTACAATTTTCATATTCCATCATTGAATTCATTTGATAATACTTTGAATCTAATTCTATATTAATTGAATTTAAATAATTCTTATATTTTTCTACTACCTTCTCAGCTTTTTCATATTCATCATTATATAAATATACATTCATAAGCATTTTATAAACAGCTGCTCTGCTAGGTCCTAAGTTAATTGAAGCTTTAAACAACTTTTCAGCATTGATGCTATATTTTATAATATCATCTTCATTTTCAGATATTTTTAAAGCTTCATAATATAATACACCTAATCTCGCATGCAATTTCCAATAATTAGGATGCTTATCAATAGCATTTTGTCCTTCAACAAAAGCAACATTTAATAACTGGCTTCTTGAAGGTTCTTTTAAACTTGGTACCCAAAGAATAGAATCATTAATTAAAAAAGTAGTAGCTGCATTTGACATAGGAGGAAATCTATTTGTTGCTTTTAAAATTTGTATAACTTTACTTTGAAAATATTCATTCTCTCTAGTCTCCGAAGAATCTATTTGAGAATAAATCCAAATATCAGATGCAGTTTGATACATTTTAAGTTCTACATTTATGAATATTAGAAATATAGAAATAATTATTGAAATACTAACAAACCTAGTATTCTTAGAAATAATAGATCCAAAAACCATTTTAATAAATTTTTGTATTTTAAATAATCTTTTTGTGATAAATTCAGGAGCTTTAACTGTCACATTCATTATTGCAAGCATAATCATTATTAATAAATATGTTTCATGAATATCAAACCAAAATAATTGATGAATAAAATATCCCGTAAAAAAAACAGGAATTACAAACATTATTCCTGGCAAACTATAGTTTTTATCAGAAAAAATAAATCTACCATTTCTAATTGAATTGATCATAATAACAAAAATCAAATATAAATATATGAATAATGTTAAAATGCCCCCCGTGCTTAATATATGTAAAAAGAGATTATGGGCATTATCCATTTCCAAGCTAGTAATTTGAGATGGTATGACAAATTGATTATAAGGAATTGCGAAATTATTCATTCCATAACCAAATAAAGGTCTTTCAAAAAAAGCTCTAATCGTTACATTAATATTACTTAGACGCGAATATAATCCCATATCACCACTTTCTTTAGGGTCATTAATAATATTTGCAAATCGATCAAGTGAAGAATCAAGAATGCCAGTAAATAAAAAGAAAAAGAAAACAGAAAGAAAAACAATCAAAATTACACTAATTAATTTAATTAAATTTCTTTGACTTACTTGACCTTTGAAAGAATAAAATAACAAAATAATATACATGGTCATACCAGCAATTAATCCCGGAATAACCGATCTGGTAGCTGTAAGAAAAATAGCATATAGCAATAAAAACATAGTAATAAATACATAAAAATAATATATATAATATTGATATGTATATTTGATTTTATTTAACCTTAAAAATGAAAATGGAATATTTACAAAATTGATCTTAAATAGTCCAAAACCAATAAAGAAAATAAGCATCATATAGAATCCTGCAAATCCCGGGTTACCTATAGTAAATACAGCTCTTGTATTATCACTATATCCGGGCATATCAAAATAAAATATTTTGTAATGTTCTAAAATATAAAATATTGACAATACGAAACCTGTAAAGAAAACAAAAGAAAATAAATTGTAAAAAAACTTATCTATATTAGAACAGCCAGATAATATAAATAAAAAAACAAGAGTATGTATGTGCCAATAAATGCCATTCATTCTCTGAAATTCACCAAAAAAGCTGAAAGTGAAATTATCTCCAAAAATTGAACTCACTAAATATGCAAATATATATATTAAATACAAATAAAAAATAAAATTTAATTTAGGTTTATACCTAAGATACAATTCCTTATTTATAATAATTCCACACAAATACACAGTTAAGAGTATCCAATTAAGTGCTTGAACCCAGAGAGCTTTGGGGACTGTATAAGGATAAAAAACTTCAAAGAAAACAACAAAAGGCACACATAATATTGCAAAAACACCTAAATATAAAAATTTAGGAAAGTAATTTATTAAAAAGGAATTTGAATCATTAACTGATGATTGAGTTCTATTATTTTTCAAATTAACTAAGAAGGTATTAAATTTATATTATTAATATTATATAACCAATGAACATCAATCACCTTGTGATTATAATGAAATTAATTTACTATTTATCCACTTACATGTAATTTTATCCACGAATTTTAACTACTTATCCACAATTCAGTATAAAATTTACAAGATAATAATATGATGTATAAATTAGCAATAAATAATTTTCTAAATAATAAATACAAGAATTAAAATTACATAATTGGAGGAAAAATTGCCTAATAATTTCTTATCTATTAATGATTGGACTTCAAAAGAACATGAAGATTTCTTATCTCTAACTGATAGTATCAGAGAAGGGAATTATGATGCAGTTTTAGAAAATAAAAATTTTGCTTTAGTTTTTGAAAAAGCTTCACTTAGAACGCGAGTTTCCTTTGAGGTTGCAATAAAAAAACTAGGTGGAAATGCAATATATTTAAGCGAAAATGATATTGGACTAGGTAAAAGAGAAAGTGTGACACACATAGCTAAAAATTTAAACAGATGGGTAGATGGGATTATAGCAAGAGTTTATGAGCATTCAACATTAATTAATTTTACTAAAAATACGAATATAAATATAATTAATGCATTATCTGATTTAGAACATCCATGCCAAGCTCTTGCAGATGTTTATACAATTTATAAAAAATTTGGAAAATTTGATAATATTAATTTTTGTTATATAGGAGATGGGAATAATGTTGCTTCCAGTTTAAGTTTAATATCCGGGCATTTAGGATTAAATTTCACTTATTCTTCGCCTTCAAAATATCAAATACCACAATTGATTTTTAATCAGGCTAAAAATTTATCGCTCAAAAAAGAATCTGTAATGAACTGGGAAGAAAATCCAAATTTGGCTGTTAAAGATGCTGACATCATTTACACTGATAAATGGGTAAGCATGGGAATGGAAAAAGAGTCAGAAATCAGAATAAAAGATTTTAAAAATTATCAAGTTAATAAAAAATTAATTTCCTTAGCTAATAATGAAGTACTTATAATGCATGATATGCCTGCCAAAGAAGGTGAAGAAATCGAAACTGGAATATTAGATTCACCGATATCTTTAGCATTTGAACAAGCAGAAAATAGAATGCATTCCCAAGCTGCTCTATTATATAAATTGTACCAATAAAGAAAATACAATGAGTAAGCATAATATAGCTCTAATCGGAAGACCGAATGTGGGTAAATCTACACTCTTTAATCGTCTTATAGGCAAAAAAAAAGCTATTGTCAGTACCATACCAGGCACTACTAGGGACAGAATAAATTCAGAAATCACAATAAACAACCAAATATTTGTTATTACAGATGTTGGAGGATTTTCAGACAATCAATATGAAGATTTTTCTAATGAAATCAAAGAGCAAATTGAAAAAGCACTCAATATGTCCGATTTAATAATTATGATTACTGATGTAAATGAGGGAATTACTGTCACTGATAAAAAAGTTGCTCAAATTGTAAGAAATTCTGAAAAAAAAACAATTCTCGCCGTAAACAAAGTAGATAATAACAAGAAAGAAACTTACACTCATGAATTTTATGAACTTGGTTTAAAAAACATTATAGGGATCAGCGCATATCATAATATTAATATAGACTTACTGACTGATAAAATATCCGATTTACTGCCTAAGAATAAAATCCAAATATTTGAAGAAAATAAAAACAATACTATAAAGATATCTATTGTTGGACGTCCAAATACTGGGAAATCTACTCTATTTAATCAATTACATGGCTCTAAAAGATCTATTACTAGTAACATACCCGGTACAACCAGGGATAGTATCGATTTTGATTTAAATATTTCTGATCAAACTTTTAATATTATAGATACCCCAGGTATAAGAAGACGTGGGAAAATAAATGATAAAATCGAAAAAGTCAGTATAAATAAAGCAGTAGATTTTATATCAGAATCAAATTTAAGTATTTTATTAATAGATCCTATAGAAGTAGCTACCAATCAGGATTCTCATATAATTAAAACTTTAACTAATTCTACAGATGGCCTAATTATTGCTGTCAACAAATCTGATATTATCAAAAGTAATAATTTAAATGTAAATGAAATAGAAAATAAAATTAGAAATAATTTTAAATTTCTTAAATTTGCTCCGTTAATATATATATCCGGACTTAAAGGTACAGGAATAAATGAGCTAATCAAACACTGTACCATTATATACTCCAAATCAAAACAAATATTACAAGCTGATCAACTCAAAAATTTTATTATGGAAAAAATTGCATATAATCTTCCTAAAAATAAACCCGGACAATCACTATATATTTATAATATTAATCAACACGAATATTATAAAAATGTTTTTGAATTTGAAGTAAATAATTCTGAATATGTTCATTTTTCATACAAAAGATTCCTTGAAAATAATATAAGGCAAAAATATGATTTTCATGGAGTAGTTTTGAAATTAATATTTAAATCTAGGAGCAGAAAATAACTTATCTCATATACATCACAGTAGGATATTTAATTGGGTCAATTCCTTTCGGTTACATAATTACAAATTTCTTTTCAAAAGAAAATTTACATAACATTGGCAGTGGTTCCACTGGAGCAACAAATGTAACAAGAGTATTAGGCCTTAAAATCGGAATACTAGTATTTCTATTAGATTTTTGTAAGGCTTTTTTATTAATAATTTATTTAAAGTTATCAACCAATGTTCTTTTTGTAAATAATGAATCTATCCCAGTGATAATTTCCACAACAGCTATCGCAGTAATACTCGGACATTGTTGGCCAATATTTTTAAAATTTAAAGGTGGAAAAGGAGTAGCACCAGGAGTAGGTTCATTTACAGCTATTGCATATGAGATTTCAATAATAGCAATGATAATTTCATTATTGTTAATAAAAAAAACTAAAACTGCATCAATAGGGTCTCTATCAGGAGCTTTAATTTCATTTATACCATTTATCAGCCTGATAATAATGGGGAAATATCATATGGAATACCTTATATTTTACTTGGGCGGACTCACAATCATAATAATAAGACATAAAGAAAATATTAAAAGATTAATAAATAATGATGAAAGAAAATTCTAATATAACAATAATTGGAAACACCACTTGGGGGCAGGCTATTGCTACTTTAATTAACAAAGAAAAAGTGGATGTAAAAATTCTTTGTAGAACTAAATCAGAAGCAAAAAACAGAGTAAATAAATTAGATAAATTAAAATCTCTGCCACAAACAATTCAGTTATCTTCAGATCTATCTACTATAAATAATTCTGAACTGATTATCTTTGCTTTCCCTTCTCAATCTATAATATCTAATTTGAAGATAATCAGTAATAATTTAAATAAAAATCATAAAATTTTAATTGCTTCTAAGGGTATAGAAAAAACATCCGGGAGAAGACTTTCAGAAGTATTAACAGAAGAAATTACATTGATTAATAAAAAAAATATTGCCATATTATCTGGTCCAAATTTGGCAAAAGAGATATATGAAAATAAAACTACAAGCACAGTCATTGCTTCAATAAATTTAAATTTAGCAAACAATATTAAAACTATTATTGAATCAAATAAATTTAAAATATATTTATCTGAAGATATTATTGGGGTTGAACTAGGCGGAGCTCTAAAAAATATAGTCACACTAGGTGCTGGTATTTGCGATGGGTTAAATATTGGAAACAACTTAAAAGGAGCTTTTATAAGTATAGCTTTTAGCGAGATTGTGAAATTAGCTTTATCAGCAGGAGCCCAATCAGTAACAATTAGTGGCTTATCCGGTTTAGGGGATACTTTGGCATCTTCTTACAGCCCTTTCAGCAGAAACAGACTTGCAGGGCAATATATTGCCGAAGGATATTCTATAAATAATATAAATGAAAAAATAAATAATAT
>CAYTCC010000037.1:10399-12534 GCA_964436345.1 uncultured Dehalococcoidia bacterium | reverse complement strand
GTCGATAACTATTTCAGGTTTTTCATTTTTTAATAAATCTATCATTAGATTTTATTTTAAATTTGATAAATATCTTTCAGTGTCAATTGCAGCCATGCAGCCACTTCCAGCTGCTGTTACAGCCTGTCTGTATTCCCAATCTTGTACATCTCCACAGGCAAATACGCCAGGAATGTTTGTTTTTGTTCCTTCTTTGGTTAGTATATAACCATTTTCATTGAGATCTAGATAATTTTTGAATATTTGTGTATTAGGAATGTGTCCAATAGCTATAAATACTGCATCTGTGTTTAATTCAGTTGTTTCAGAAGTTTTTTTGTTAAATAACTCAGCAGAAGTTACTTTGTTTTCATCTGGATTGTTTATTTTTTTAATTTCTGTATTTAAAATGAATTCAATTTTAGGATTTTCTTTTGCTCTGTTTATCATTATTTGTGAGGCTCTAAAAATTTCCCTTCTATGAATTATGAATATTTTTTTGGCAAATTTAGTTAAAAACAAAGCTTCTTCCATCGCAGAATCTCCACCTCCGACAACTGTTACAATTTGATCTCTAAAAAAGAATCCATCACATGTTGCGCAAGTTGAAACTCCTTTACCTAATAATAATGATTCTTCTTTGAGTCCCAACATTTTTGCAGATGCACCTGTAGATATAATTACTGATTTAGTTTCAATTTCAGTATTATCATCTAATACAAGATTTAATTTGGAATTGAAGTCTACTTTAGAAACTTCGCCATTTACTATTTCTGCTCCAAATCTGACTGCCTGGTCTCTAAATTTATCCATTAATTCCGGACCCATAATTCCATCTGGAAACCCAGGATAATTTTCAACGTCCGTAGTTAAAGTTAATTGCCCACCTGCAGGAAAACCCTCTATAACTAATGGGTTTAAATTACCTCTTGCGGCATATAAAGCTGCTGTTAATCCGGCAGGCCCTGATCCAACTATGGTTAATTGATTTTTAATTTTTTTGCTTTCAGGTTTGTTCATCAATGATACAATTTTGTTAAATAATAATTAGATTATATGTTAATTTTTATTTTATAAAAATAAAACTTTATGGTTAATTCTCCAAAAGATTACTTTGTATAAATTTTTAAACATTATAAGAAATAAAATATTTGCATTTATATATCCACTTATAAATAATTTCGTTTCTGAGGAAAATAAACTTTTAAGAAATTATGTTACTGATAGAACATCAGGTGATATTCTCGAAATTGGAGCGGGTGATGGTGAAAATATAAATTATTATAAAAATTATAATAATTTATATTTAATGGATAACAATATCGATTTGTTAAAAAAAATCACATCTGTAGATAAATGTACACTTATTTTAGCCAGCTCAGATTATTTGCCTTTTAAAAAATCATCATTTGATTCAATTGTCACATCATTAGTTATATGCTCAGTTAAAGATGTTGGGAAAACATTTGATGAACTAAATAGAGTATTGAAATCTAAAGGGAAGTATTTTTTTTGGGAACACACAATTGTTAATAATAAAATTATTTATATTATAAAAAATATATTTATATTTATATGGAAATTTTTTACAGGTGGATGTAATTACAATATTGATAATATTTTAAATATTAAGTCAATTAAATGGGGTAAATTAATAATTTATCAAAAACAGTCACGTTTAGTAAAATTATTGGGATTATATTATATATATGGTGAAATTTATAAATATTGAATTAATTAGATATTTGTATAAGTTTTTCTTTATCAATATTTCCGCCACATAATATGAACATTGCCTTTGAATTGTTTGGTAATTTGTATTTATCAAATAATATGGGAGCTAAGCCAGCAGCTGCAGAAGGTTCTACAAAAAGTTTTGTTCTTTCAAATATCAACCACATAGTTTCAATGATTTCTTTATCAGAAACAGTAATTAATTGATCAATATGTTTTTGGACAATCTCAAAATTTTTTTCCCCAATAAATGGAGCTGATAATCCGTCAGCTATAGTATTTATAGAATCTAATGTTACAGGTTTTCTTTTTTTTAAGCTTTGTCTCATTCCATCTGCGCCTTCGGGTTCGATTCCTATAATTTTTATTTTTGGATTGTGAGCTTTCATTGCTATGCATATACCTGATATTAATCCGCCACC
>CAYTCC010000037.1:0-10299 GCA_964436345.1 uncultured Dehalococcoidia bacterium | reverse complement strand
TTTTTGGATTGTGAGCTTTCATTGCTATGCATATACCTGATATTAATCCGCCACCCCCTATCGCAGTAAAAATATGATCAATCTCAGGCATATCTTCAGTTATTTCCAATCCAAGTGTTCCTTGCCCGGCAATTATATGATCATCGTCAAATGGATGTATTAATGTAGCATTGGTTTCTTTTTGAATTTCTTTTACTACAGTAATTAATTCTTCATCTGTAATTATGACTTTTGCACCATATCCTTTAGTGGCTTCAATTTTTGACTTTGTAGAGTAAGTAGGCATGACGATAGTACTAGATATATTATAGATTTTAGAACCATAAGCTACTGCTTGAGCATGATTTCCAGAAGAAAGACTTATTACACCATTTTTTAATTGATCGGAGGATAAACTACTTAATTTATTTAAAACTCCTCTGATTTTAAATGAACCGGTTTTTTGAAATAATTCTTGTTTGAAAAATATTTTCGAATTAAATTTTTGTGATAAATAGGTTGACGTAGATATAGGAGTTCTGTGTATATTAATAGAAATGTTCGAATATGCTTTTTGTATATCAGTAATATTTATCATAATACAGAATAAAAATTAAAGGTAAATAAAATGAATTATATTAATTATCCTCCATCTAGTAGACCAACTGCAATGGGTTTTAAAGGAATGGCTGCTTCTGCTCATCCTTTTGCATCTTTAGCAGGTATTAATATTTTAAATAAAGGAGGAAATGCGTTTGATGCAATTGTTGCAATTGCTTCTACTTTAAATGTAGTAGAACCCTTTATGTCAGGCATGGGGGGAGTTGGTGTAGCGATGGTATACAATGCCAAGCAAAAAAAATTACAGGCATTAAATTTTTCAGGTTCTGCTCCAAAGTTAGCTGATCCTGAAAAATACACTGCTGAAGCAAAAAGTATCGGTCCCTGGGCGCCTCTTGTCCCAGGTAATGTTGCTGGTTGGCTTACTATACAGGAAACTTTAGGGGTATTAGATAGAGAGGAAGTGTTTGAAGATTCAATTAATCATGCTAAAAATGGATTCCCTGTAACTCATTTTCACCATACTTCGTTTACAAATTCTATTCCGAGATTAATACAATTTCCATCTGGTGAAATAATTTTAAATAATGGCAAACCCCCTAATCCAGGAACAAAAATTGTTATGCCTGAATTAGCCAAATCTTTGGAATTAGTTGCAAAAAATGGTGCAGATGAATTTTACAGAGGAAGTATTGCAAAAAAAATTGTTGCATCTATGGAATTGTATGGAGGGTTGATTTCTGAAGAAGATTTAGATTCTGTTAAAGCAGAATGGATGGAACCTTTGACTATTAAATATAGAGATTATGAAGTTAATACAGTCCCGCCTAATTCTAGCGGATTTCAAATTTTAGAAACTTTGAAAATTTTAGAAACATTATCTCCCGAGAAAATAAAATTCCAGGACCCGGATTTTATTCATTATTTTATGGAAACTACAAAACTGGCTGCTACAGACAGAATAACTCATGGAGGAGATCAGTCAATTAAATTAACTCCTACAGAAAAGTTACTTTCCAATTCCTACGCTAAATATCAATCTTCAAGAATTTCAAATGATAAAGTGAATTTGTTAGCCGGTGAAGTATTTAATCCTGACGCACCACAAGGAGCTTTAACATCGGTGGATTTAAATGCTTATGATGGTGGAATGACTACTCATTTTGCTGTTGCTGATAAAGATGGCAATGTAGTTTCAATAACACAAACTTTGGGAGGTGGATTTGGATCTGCTTTAGCTCCGGAAGGAACAGGTATATTTTTGAATAATATGGGAAATTGGTTTGATTTGGATAACGGAAGTAGTAATCAAATCGGACCAAGTAGAAAACAAGATTTTTGTCTGAGTCCAACTCAAACTTTTAAAAATGGAGAATTTTATGCAAGTGTTGGAACACCCGGAAGTTGGGGGATTATGCAGACAACACCTCAAATGATTGTTAATTTGTTGGATTTTGAGATGAACATGCAACAGGTAATTGACTCCCCTAGATTTAAAACTATTGGTGGTAAACAAGTTCAGATGGAAGGACGATTTCCTAAAGCTCTTGTTGATAATATGAAAGATAGAGGTCATGAAGTTGTTGATTTGCCAGATTGGTCACCAAGTGTAGGCGGTGGTCATGGCATAAAGAAAGACCAAAACTTAGGATCTTACCAAGGAGGGGCAGATCCAAGAAGAGATGGGTATGCGATTGGAACTTAATCTTTAGGTAATATTAATTCAGCACTAGTATCTCTGAGTTTGTTAGGCATTATTGTCATCGCATGAATAGAAGTTGTATTAGATAATGAAGCTAGAAATACAATGATTTCTGCAACATCTGCACTTTTTGCCATTGATGCCCTCGAATCATCAGATGGGACAACAGGCCTATTATCCATAATTGGCGTATCTACTTCTCCGGGCATAATTGCAGTTGCTTTTATCATTGTATTTTTTAATTCAGCATTAAGGTATTCTGTAAAATTAATTACACCAGCCTTTGCAGCACCGTATGATAATCCTGCTATAAGGCTTCCAGACAATCCTGCAACTGATGATACATTTACAATTAGACCTTTATTTACTTTTTTCATGTTTGGCAACACTGCTTGTGTAAATAAAACTGTACCTAGTAGATTTGAATTAAATACATTAACTACATCTTCAAGAGTGGTATTTTCTGTGTTTCGGTTTTTTGTGCTATGTCCAGCATTGTTTACTAAAATATCAATATTCTTATATTTTTTTATTATTTCATTTGTAGCTTGATTAACAAATGTTGGATTAGCTACATCCCCGGTAAAATAAATGCATTTACCACCATTATTTCGTATTCTTGATTGTACATCTTTAAGTTTCGATTCTGTTCTACCAATAATTATGACTGTATCTCCAAGTTGTCCAAATCTGACACTGGCATCTAATCCTATACCACTTCCCCCACCAGTTATTATTACAACTCTAGGTGTTTTATTCATTTTTATTCCTTTATTTGTCTGTTTTTTTTGTTGACCTTGATTCTTCTATTATAGCTATTATTTTATCTATTGGAATTGCGTGGCGTGTATTACCGTTAAAACCTATAGTTGTTTCTGCTTTTAATATTGAATTTGCTATAGCTTCGTTTGTCGTTTCTATAACTCCTCGAAAGAGATTCGTAAGATTTTCATCAAAGAGCTGGTTTATACCATATTTTGAATCTTTTGAATTCGAACGATGATAATCAGAATTTGAAAATGCGAGAACAAAATCACCACTACTGTGACTAGCTACCCCACCACATAAGCCTAACCCAAGACCAACTCTTTTTGCCATTCTGTTTAGTTGCCGGCTTGATACAGGAGCATCAGTTGCAATAACAAACATTATCGATCCTGGTGGTTCATTTACAAAGGTTCCTTTTAAAGGGTTTCCTCCAACCCATCTTGAAGGGTTCTTTTCTACTTCATAATCAGGAGGCAAAACATGCCTGCCAACAGGAATACCATCTAATCTAAAATCTCTAGCATCACCTGTATTTGTAAGTGTTAGGCAACCTACGTTAAATTCTCCTTGTGCTGTTTCGCATATCCTGGATGAAGTTCCTATTCCTCCTTTCCATCCAAATCCAGTCATCCCAACTCCAGCTCCTACAACACCTTCAGAAAATTCATTTGGACTTGCATGTTCAATAGCATTAAAAACATGAGATTTTTTCACATGTCTTCCGACTATATCATTTAAAAATCCATCATTACATTCTCCTACTATGGGGTTAAAAGATCTTATCCCAGGATTTTTTTCTGATAAATAATCGATTAAATAATTAGCTACATTCCATGTACTCAATGTGCTAGTAAGTAGAACAGGGGATTCAATCCTACCTAATTCATTGATTTGGGGCATACCAACTGTTTTTCCATATCCATTAATTACATGTGCAGCTGCAGTTACATTGTGTTCAAATATATTTTCATCATGAGGTAGTATTGCAGTTACCCCAGTTCTTATAGGCCCTTTTCCTATTTCTAATTTTCCATCCCCTTCAATAATTGTAGAATGACCAACTTTGACTCCGGGAACATCAGTAATTGAGTTTAACTTACCTTTTGGAAGAATTCCCATTTCTAGCCCCAGGTCGGCTGATCGGGGCCTATTATTATTTGATATCATATAATAACTCTCAAAGAAAAAAATAAATAATATTTGATATTTTTACATAAATTATATATTTCGTCGAATGTTATATTTTCATTATTAGAGGTTAAATGACTTTAAAAGATATTATTTGGTTTGAAAGTTGTGATTCTACGATGGATGTTTGCCATCGTTTTTCTGATATTACCAAAAAAGAAATATCTATAGGAGCGTTGAGTCAATTGAAAGGGAGAGGAACTAAAAATCGATTATGGGTATCTCCCAAAGGAAATGTTTTTTTGTCATTTTTATTACACCCTGACCCATTGAAAGTTCATATTATTCATATGCTTGGAACTCTAGCTATATATGAATTTCTTAGTCAAAGTTTTCATTTTGAAAAAATTTCTTTGAAATGGCCTAATGATGTTATGGTTCAAGGTAAGAAAATTTCAGGAGTTTTGCAGGAAAATATTTATCAAAATCAAAATTTAACTTATACGGTGTTAGGTATAGGTTTGAATGTAAATTTAGAAGGAATCTATGATATAAATACTGAATATACATCAATGAAAATAATTACAGGCAAATCTTATAATGTAAAAAATATTGCTTCTAAGGTAATACCTTACTTTGATAATCTTTACTATTCTTCTAAGACAACTAATGAGATTGTTTCATTGTGGAAAAATAAAATTGATACCATAGGGAAAGATGTATTTTTAGAAATGAAAGATAACAAACGATTGAATGGGAAAGTTAAAGGAGTTAATGATGAGGGAGATTTGTTACTTGTAAAAACTGATAAAACTCAATTAACTGTTAAATCCGGTCTAGTAACTAAATTAATTATTAATTAATAAGTAGCTCTGCCACCACTTATATCAAAAACTGCACCAGTAGAAAATGAACATTCTTCAGAAGCTATCCACGCTACCATGTTTGCAACTTCTTCAATCTTCCCAGTTCTTCCAATAGGGATTTTTTCTAGCATATAATTTATATGTTCTTCTGTAAATTCATCTAGTATTGAAGTTTTTACAACAGCAGGAGTAACACAGTTTACTCTGATTTCTGTTTTGGCTAATTCTTTCCCTAACGATTTAGTTAGCCCTATCACAGCTGATTTGGTAGCAGAATAAGGGACAGCATTTGGGTTACCTTCTTTTCCTGCAATAGAAGCTATATTTACTATTCTTCCATATTTGTTTTTTAACATAAGAGGGATAACGGATTTGCAAAATATAAATACACCACGTAAATTTATTGCATATACTCTGTCTAATTCATCAACAGGTAAATCCCACAATTGCTGACTTATCCCACCGATACCAGCATTGTTCACAAGGATATCAATTTTATTATATTTTTTTACCCCTTTTTCTACAGCTAAATTAGCAGTTGATTCTTTGGACACATCTCCTATTACTGAAATTGAATCTATACCTGTATTGGTGAATTCGTTTTCAGTGTCTTTTACTCTTTCATCAATATCAACTAAAATTAATTTACAGCCCTGTTCCCCAAGTTTTTTTGCTATTCCTTTTCCTAATCCTTGGTATGCTCCAGTGATTAATGCAACTTTATCTTTAAATTTCAAATTTACTCCTGTTTAATGTAGGGGACAAATAAATATGGCTGATTTTTGTACTAAAGTTAATTCATTATCTGTGTAGTTTTTATTTCCCATTGATCTTGTTGCACTTTCTGCCAAACTCCATGAACCAATAAGGATAACCGAAACAAACAGCAAAGCCCAAATAGTTAGAAATGTTAAATTACTTTTAGCCATAATTTTTTATCTTACTTTCATTATTATAACAAGTATTTTTCATTTAATGATTAATCTATTTTAATTTGCTAAAATATATAAAAGGGTTAATTTATGAATTTAAGTAGTTGTACAAGATATTTTATTTTTATTTTATTTTTTGTATTTCTTGGATCTTGTTCCCAGCAAGATCAAGAAGATAATATAAATATTAATACAGAACAGGAATTAATTGTTTCAAATTTCAGTTTTGATTTTAATAACGGAGTTAATATATCTACTAATTCAGTTAAAAAAGCAGACAAACCACATTTTTTTTATTTTTTTACACCAACCTGAGGCCATTGTATTTCTGAGTTACAGAAAATCACACCTAAATTAAATAATATTCCTAATTCTTTGTATTATGCAGTTAGTATAGATCCCACAATGTCAGTTTCTGAGATAGATAGTTTTAAATTGAAATATAATTTAGATGATATTAGTGTACTGCCTTATAATAAAGATATGTTATTGTATTTTGGAGTTAGACAAAGAGGATCAAAACGTATTTTAAGCAGTAATGCAGAAATAGTTTATTCTGGGAAAATGAGCGATTATGATATTAATTTATGGGAAAAATTATTAAATGAAAAAAATAACTAATTTAGTAATTTCTGCAGATCATGGTGGATTTGAGTTAAAAGAAAATCTTAAAAAATTTTTAGCCCAAAAGTATCCGGAATTAAATGTAATTGATGTCGGGGCCTATGAATTTGATGCTGAAGATGATTTTCCTGATATGACTTCAGAATTATCTGAAGAAATATATAAAGGAAAAGCTGATAAAGGTATAGCAATATGTGGTTCTGGAGTTGGAGCATCTATAGTAGCTAATAAGAATAAAGGGATAAGAGCTGCAGTTTGCCATGATGTATACTCTGCGGCACAGGGAGTTCAGCATAATAATATGAATGTTTTGTGCATGGGTGGAAGAGTGATAAATATTACTGAGGCTGAGAAGATAGTTTCTAGCTTTTTGGAAGCGAACTTTATTAGTGAGAATAAATATGTAAGAAGATTAAATAAGATAAAAAAATTAGATTAAACTAAATTTATATAAATTGTTTCAATCCTTCAAATAATAATCTGACAGCCAATATTGTTAATATCAAATTAAAAATATTTCCAAAGAGTTTTTCTGGCATAGATACTAATATTTTTTTCCCAACCCAGGTTCCAATTATGCCAAATATTATCATTGCTATTACGAGTGATGAATAACTAAGAAATGAAAAACCCAAAAATAAGAATGTTATAATTTTTATTCCATGTTGAAATGTCATAAAAGCAGCCTGGGTTCCAACTGTAGTTTTCCTGTCATTCTCAAATGATCTGACAAATGGAGCAATTAATGGACCTGTACCTCCTACAAACATTGTTAGAAAAGATGAAATTAACCCAAGTATTCCAATTTTCATATTTGAAATTTTAATATTTTGTGCCTTAGGAAAATATAAAGAATAAAGAATAAAAATTCCTATGAATGATTGTATAAGATGCTTAGATAGGTCAATGATTATGATGGCTGCAATAGAAACACCTATTAATGATCCTAATACAAATGGCAACATATATGTTAAATTTACATTTTCTCTCAACAGAATCGCTCTTGTGCTGTTGGAGCTCATTTGAATTATTGCATGGATTGGAATTATTACTAATGGATTCATTATAGAAACCATGATAAGTATTAATAAAGAGCCTCCGCCTAATCCAAATGATGCTGTAACTGTTGCAGTTAAAAAACTACTTAAACATAAAATATAAAATTCTAGAATTGTAAGATCAGGAACATTAAATATTAGATCTTTGAGTAAGTCCACAATTATTCTTGGTCGGTGTATTCGGCACCTAAAAGGCACACTACTGTACTTTGGTTTTTTTCTGATTCCATATATGCAGTTGATATCCTGTTAACATCTGCATCAGTTTCAATTAAATGGTAATTCAAACCCCATGTATCTAATATTGGTTCGGTGAATTTTGCAGCTGAATCAGTAATTACTTCATGTCTTTTCCATCCTCTATAACCTACTAGCATGACCATAGGAATAGACATATCTATATTAATACCTCTTATTGAATCTCCAGATTCGAATAATCCGGTATTTTGAATTAATACCACAGGTTTTGCACCCCCGACCCATAATCCGGCTGCTACGGCCATAGCTTCACCTTCTCTACAAACAGGGATGATTAAAAATTCAGGATCTGCTGCCATTTTGTTATACATAAAATTGGTTTCACTGTCAGGTAACCATACTACATGAGTAACTTTATTTTTTTTTAGTTCATTTATCAATGAACTCGGAGTTAAAAAAGGTTTTTGCATATTATCCGCCAAGTTAGAGAGCAATTTGAATTTTTTAATATAATACAATAATAAAACAATAGTATATAGACGAGAATTTAAATTTACTTTTATCTTATAGGAAGAGATTAAATAATTTAAATAAAGTACTTATACTACATGAATTTTAATTTAAAAGTATTTAATATATTAATCTAAATATTTATTAAAGGAGATAGCTGAATTTGAAAAGCGATAAAATCAGGGAAAATTTTCTTACATATTTTGAATCTAAAAAACATTTAAGATATCCAAGCTCTTCACTTATTCCGGTTGGAGATCCAACTTTATTGTTAACTAATGCTGGAATGGTTCAGTTTAAATCATATTTTTCTGGTGATGCAGAAGCTCCTTCAAATATTTTAACAACTTCTCAGAAATGTTTTAGAACAGTAGATATTGATGAAGTGGGAGATTCTACTCACTTAACTTTTTTTGAAATGTTGGGCAATTTTAGTATTGGTCAGTACTTTAAAAAAGAAGCTATTGAATATTCCATAGATTTTTTAACAAATGTACTTAAATTAGATATAAATAGGCTTTATATAACTATACACGATAGTGACAATGAATCTTCGGAATTCTGGAATGATGTAGGAATACCAAATGAACGAATATATCAATTTGGATCTGAAGACAATTGGTGGGGACCTGCTGGATCAGAGGGTCCTTGTGGACCATGTTCAGAATTACATTATGATATGGGCCCAGATTTTCCAGCTTGTGAATTGGACTCATGTGGTCCGAATTGTGAGACAGTAATCAATGAAAATGGAGATAAGTGTGAAAAGTTTGTAGAATTATGGAATTTAGTGTTTATGCAATTTTATCAGGATGAAGAAGGTAACAGAAAATTACTTCCTGCACCAAGTGTTGATACTGGCATGGGATTAGAAAGATTGGCAGTTATAATGCAGGGAGTTAAAAATATATACGAAACTGATTTATTTATGTCAATTATCAAATTGATTGAAGATTCTTCTGATAAAAAGTATTACAACAATCCTTTAGATGATATTGCTTTTCGTATTGTATCTGAACATATGAGAAGTTCTACTTTTCTTATAGCTGATGGAGTCATACCCGGGAATGAGGGGCGAGCCTATGTCCTAAGAAGAATATTAAGAAGGGCAATTAGATATTCAGATAAATTGGGATTAAAAGAAAACACTTTAACTGAAATCTCTAAATTTATAATTTCAAATATGAATCCCTGGTATCCAGAATTAAAGAATAATGAAGATTTTATTTATTCAGTTATTGAACAGGAACAGGAAAAATTTTCATTGGTATATCAACGAGGCATTTCTGAATTAGAAAACTTTTTTGAACAAAATAAAGGAGAAATAATTAATTCTGATTTGTTATTTAAATTATGGGATACATATGGTTTCCCAATTGAACTTACTACAGAAATAGCCAATGAAAATAAAATTGATGCCGATCTGAAAGGCTTTGAAACATTGATGGATAAACAGAAAAAAAGATCAAGAGAATTTTCGAAATTTGATACATCTTCATCAAAAATTGATGAATATAAAAATATTAAAATCTCAAATATAAAATTTGATGGATATGAATCATTGGAAAAAGAAACAACACTTGTTGGAATAATATTTGAAAATAAATTCGTAGATAAAATTAAATTAAAAGGGAACGAAGAGGATGAAATTGATTTAGAATTACTTACTGATTCAACTACTTTTTATCCTGAAGGAGGAGGTCAGGTAGGAGATACAGGTAATATATATAACTCTTCTTTTGATTTTGAAGTATATGATACACAAGAAGTAATACCAGGAATAATTTCTCATTTTTGCAAATTGAAGACTGAAAAATATGCTGATAATCCATCTGTTCTTTCTATTGGAGATAAAGTCACAAATACGGTTAATTCAATATCTAGGCAAGATTCAGGCAGAAATCATACAGCGACACATTTATTACATGCTGCTTTAAGGGCTGTTTTAGGAAATCATGTAAGACAAGCAGGAT
>CAYTCC010000036.1:0-12678 GCA_964436345.1 uncultured Dehalococcoidia bacterium | reverse complement strand
GATGATGAAATTTCACCTATTCTCATAATTAAAGAGTCTAATCTTCCACCTCTATAACCCGAAATCAAACCTAATCCAACTCCAATAAATATTCCTCCAGTTAGAATTGCTACAAATGTAATAATGACTGTGTTTTGTACTCCCCATAAAACCCTACTAAAAACATCTCTGCCAGCACGATCAGTTCCCATCCAATGTTCAATACTTGGTGGTTTTTTAATATTGGTATAATCTTGTGCAGTATATTCATAAGGAGCAATAAGAAATGCAAATATACCACTAAAATAAATAATTATTAAGATCACAATACATATTACAGCAATTTTTTTTCTGTATAATCTTGATAAAGCAGTCCTGAAATGTCCCTTGGATTGATTGATATTTTGGTTCATTTATATCTTATCCTTGGATCAATTATTGAATAAGAAATATCCGCAACTAAATTAGCAATTACAAATGCAATTGCTCCAATAAGTGTAATAGCCATAATCACTGGATAATCTCTATTAAAAATAGATTCAACACTAAATCTTCCTATTCCAGGGATTCCCATTATAGTTTCAGTTATAAATGCTCCTCCTAATAGACCTGCTAAAGCAAAAGCCATAATAGTAATAATAGGAATTATTGAATTCCTAAATACATGCCTGGTGCTAACTGTGAAAAAATGAAGTCCTTTGGAATGAGCTGTTCGTATATAATCTTGTCCGAGCACATCCAATGTTGCCGCTCTCATTATTCTAATCATTCCTGCCACTCCCGGGATTCCCATTGCCAATGAAGGTATAATTATTCTTGAATCAAATATTCCACCCCACCCAGAGCAGGGTACTAAATTTGTTTTCAAGCAACCTATCCAAAGTAAAAATGGGATAGTAATCATAATTGGAATAGACATAAAAAAAACAGATAATGATACAATCATGGGATCTATCCATGTCCCTTGCTTATGAGCTATATAAAAGCCTAATGGTAATCCTGCAGATATACTTATTAGTAAAGCTACCAAACTTAATTTTGCTGAAACTATTATCTTTGGAGCAATCAAACTTGACACTGATCTGCCTCTGTAACGTAGGCTTTCGCCAAAGTCACCCTTAGATGCATTTTCTATATAATTATAAAATTGAACCAAAACAGGTTTGTCCAATCCCATCTCAGATCTAATTCTTTCAGCTACCACAGGATCATATTTAGTCCCCATCATAATTTCTACAGGATCACCGGGACCAAATCTGCCTAATATAAAAGTAATAAATGCAACTGCAATAAGTAGAAAAGGAATCCATACTAATCTGCCTACAATATACTTCCACATAATTATTACTTATACATTTGGTTAATCAACTATTTCAACCAAAGAATATTTAGGAACACTCATTGGTGTGAGTTTATAATTTTTAACTCTTTGGTTTATCAAAACATATCTGTCTCCAGGGAACCACAAAGGTATCCATGGAGCTTCATCTACAATTATTCTTTCAGCTTTATTATACATTTCCATTCTAGTAGTTAGGTCCTGTTCAATTCTTGCTGATTCCAAAAGTTTATCTACTTCTTCATTATTATATCCATTGTGATTTGTAGATTTTGTAGAATGAAAATTAATATCTAAAAAGTTTTCTGGGTCAGGATAATCTGCAATCCATCCAAGTCCTGAAAAAAATTGTAATTCCTGCTTATTTAACATCTGTAAAAATGTAGCCCATTCAACTTGCTGGATTTCCACATCAATACCTAATGTCTGTTTCCACATCTCTATTATGACTTCTATATCTAATCCTGCACTTCCACCTGTCCCTGGAACTGATAAGATTATTCTTGGCAAATCATCAATATTAGAATATTTTGATTTTGCTAGCATATCTTTCGCTAGTTGTTCATCATGTTTTAATCCATCAATACTTTTATCATATCCTGGAAAGCCAGGAGGCAAAATTCCATAAGCTGGTTTTACCAAATCTGATAATACTTCAGTTGCAATCAATTCTTTATTAATAGCATGAGCTAGAGCTTGCCTAAAATATTTATCATCAAAAGGCGGTTTTTGTACATTAAATCCAATGTAATACTGAGAAAAACTTAATGGTGCTATCACTACGTCTTTATTTAAATCACTAGATGAATCTAAAACTCTTTCTAAATCTGCCATTCCAACGCCTGTTAAATCAATTTCGCCATTTTCATACATGGCCATAGCTTGTCCTCCTGCCAAGTTCATAGAAACATATTCTATTTTTGCAGGTTCTCTAAACCAATCAGGATTTCTTTTTAACAACAATTTTTCTCCTATCAAATATTCATCTAACATAAATGGTCCAGATCCATTGGGTGAATCTGTCCAATTTTTATTTTGCACATTTTCCGAATCCAAAACAAAAGAAACAGGGTACGTCAATTTTGCTAAAAAATATGCTTTAGGAGAATCTATATTAATTTCCAAGGTTAATTCATCGATTAATTTAATACCTGAAATTTTATCTGTTTTACCATCAATTACATCTTGTACACCAACTATATCACCAAGATAATCTTCTGCAGTGATAGAATTTGTAGCAGGATTTGCAGCTCTGTTAAATGACCAAACAAAATCATGTGCTGTTATTTTTTTTCCATTATGAAATTTAGCGTTATCTCTCAATTTAAAAGTATATTTCATGCCATTATTACTGATAGTCCATGATTCTGCTATATCAGGAATAATCTGTAAATTTGTATCCAAAGAAACCAATCCGCTATAAATTTCTAAAATAATTCCTGCCGATGTAGAATCTTGGGCTATGTGAGGATCAAGTGTAGGGGGATCAGAATACATAACATTAAGTTGCTTACCTTCAGATACTATTTTATTTTCTGTTTTCTCTGTTTTTGATTCTGATTGATTATTATTTTTTTCAGATGAAGTATTTTCAGATAAAGTATTAGTGAACTGGTCAGCATTTTTTTCACCAGAGTCACTAGAACATGAAATCATAAAAATCATCACTAGAGATGATAATAAAATTTTAAATAACAACTTGTTTTCACTAATCCACATATTAAAATTCCTGTTTGAATAAATTTAAAATTTATTTTATTAACAATTTATTAAGTAATTATTAATTTTTACTCATTCTCAAATAATTATCAATAAATTCATTAATATCTCCGTCTAATATTTTATCAGGGTCAGACGACTCGTAGTCAGATCTATGATCTTTAACCATTTTATAAGGATGTAACACGTAACTTCTTATCTGATTCCCCCATTCAGCAGAAATATGAGGGCCTTTAATTTTCTTTTCATTCTCCTCTCTTTTTTTTAATTCTAATGCTAACAATCTAGACTGTAATATTCTCATAGCTATTTCTTTATTCTGAGCTTGAGATCTTTCATTTTGACAGGAAACTTTAATGCCTGAAGGTATATGTGTAATTCGTATTGCTGTAGAATTTTTCTGAACACTCTGTCCGCCAGCTCCTCCAGCTTTAAATGACTCTATATTTAAATCGTCAGGTTTCAATTCTATTTCCACATCAGATTCACTTTCAGGTAAAGTTTCAACCAATACAAAAGATGTATGCCTGGCATTATCAGAATCATATGGAGATAATCTGACAAGTCTATGAACGCCTTTCTCACTCTTTAACAAGCCATACACATTATTGCCTTTAATATGGATTGTAGTGCTTTTAATCCCTGCTTCATCTCCTTTTGAAATTTCTAAAATTTTAGATGTCATATTCATTTTTTCAGACCATCGTAAGTACATTCTCATTAACATGCTAGCCCAATCCTGAGATTCTACTCCACCAGCTCCAGCATGAATCGAAATAATAGCATTTCTAATATCATATTTACCATCAAATAAAGTTTTAAGCTCTAGATCACCAATATCATTTTCTAACAAATTAATAGAATTTAAAATCTCTTCTTCGAAAGAATTATCATTTTCATCAATAGATAAAATCACCAATTCTTTTAGGGATTGCAATGATGTTATGACTTTATTAATATCATTTAATTGAGATTCATAAAATGCTAATTCTTTAGAAATTTTTTGAGCTTTAATAGAATCATCCCAAAAACCATCAGACACAGTTATGGCACTTAATTCATCAATTTTAGAACGCAGTTTATCGATTTCAAAGCCGCCCCCGTAAACTATCAAAACGCTTTTCTAATTTGCCAATAAATGTTAGAGTATTTTCCATATTCAAATTGAATCTAATAATTTGATATTATAACTACAAAAATTAATAGTTTAAAGCTATTACATTACTTGATTAAAAAAAATGCTAGACATCCTAATAAATAATGCAATGATTGTCGACGGAAGCGGTAACCCTGGTTATTATGCAGATGTAGGAATAAAAAACAATAAAATTGAAATATTCAAATATAAACAGCAAAATTTGAATTCAAAAAAAATTATTGATGCAAAAGGCATGATATTATCACCCGGGTTCATTGATTTTCATGCCCATTCAGGTTTAAGAATATTAGATGAACCATTACACGAACCGAAAGTAACACAAGGAATAACCACAGAATTAATTGGAGTAGACGGAAATTCATATGCTCCTTTTAAATCAAAAGAAGATTTACACGAATTCATAGAATTAAACTCTGGATTGGACGGAACTATATCACAGGATGTTTTTTGGCCAACCGTAGAGTCATATTTGCAAGCATTTCATGAAAAAACAGCAGTGAATATTGCATACCTTGTAGGTAATTCAGTCCTAAGAGTAAACACCATAGGATGGGAAAATAAAAAAGCAACTACAAAAGATATAAATAACATGAAATCTATTCTAAGAGAATCTATGGAAGAGGGAGCATTTGGGATGTCTACTGGATTAGAATATCCTCCGGGTAATTTCGCTGATACAAATGAATTGATTGAATTATCAAAAGAGGCAGCAAATCTAGGTGGCATTTATCATACGCATGTAAGATATGAATTGGGCGATAAATTTCTAGATCCTTTCAAAGAAGCAATTGTAATAGGTGAGAAAAGTAATATACCTGTCCATATCACTCATTTATATCAAAGTTCATATTCAAAAGGAGGATCTTCTGAAATTCTAGGATTAGTTGAAAATTCAAGAGAATCAGGATTAGATATTACATTTGATAGTTATCCATATATCTATGGCAGTACTAGATTGATCATCATGCTACCAGACTGGACAAAAGATGGAGGAGTGAAATCTCTGAAATCTATTCTCAAATCAAAAGAACTGAGATCTCAATTAAAAAAAGAAGTTGCTCCAAGGGCATTAAGTTGGGAACAAGTTTGGTTAACATATTTCAAATTACCAAAAAACCATAAATATGAAGGATTATCTGTTGGAGAAATTTCAAGATCAAGAAACCAACATCCAATAGATACAATATGTGAAATTTTAATTGAAGAAGATTTGCAAACTTGTTATGTTGCTTTAGGTGCAAATGGTAGCACAATACCTCATTTCATTAATCATCCGTTATCAATGGTTGGAAGTGATGCAGTCTTATTAGGAGACTTCCCAAGTCCAAGAACATATGGATGTTTCCCAACTATAATCTCCGAATATGTAAGAGAGGAAAAGTATATGTCACTTGAATATGCGATAAGAAAAATCACCTCTTTCCCTGCACAAAGACTTGGAATTTCAGATAGAGGGCTAATTAAAAATGGATTCAAAGCAGATTTGACAATTTTTAATTTAAATAAAATTAAATCAAAAGCCACAAAAGATAATCCTAAGCAATTTGCTGAAGGAATAGAATATGTATTAGTAAATGGTAATCTTGTAATTGACAAAGGTAAACATACAAAAACTTTAAAAGGACAGGCTCTTAAAATTAATTCTAAATAAGTACTATTCTTTCTTTAAAATTTGTAATTGATAATTCTTGGTTATGATATCCCAGGAATATTGCATTGATATCACTTTATCATCTTTCCATAGGTGTCCTTGATCAGAATAATTTTTACTTCCTGGATGTCCTGATGAACCCAAAGGAACTATCCATTTACTATTATCCCAGTCTGCTATATCAAACATATATCTTGCGACAGAAGTAGCTACCACATTGTATCTTGAAACATTTGAATATCCGGCGTTATGAGGAGTATCTCCATCACCGCTAATAGAAAATTTTGGAGGATTTAATTTATCAGATAATTCAGGAAATAAATCTGATAAAATGTGAACAGGGTTTGTCTGATGAACATTACCCCACTTCCATAAATCTTTTTCTTTGCCATAAGTATCAATTAAATAATCACAAGATTCTATAAATATTTCCTCAAATAATGACAGCCAATTCTCATATCCCTCAGGTAAATATTCAGTATTACATCTGTCAATATATGAAATAAATCTTGCTGATAATGTCCTTAAATGCCCGGGCGCTCCTCTGCCACCAGCATTAAGCATTTTATTAGCTTTATCCTCATCCAATAAATCTGAAATAATTTTCTTATTCAATCTATATCTAAATTCTGAATATATAGTGGGTGCAATCATACTTTTATCCATGCTCCCGTCCCAATCAATTATATATTTTTGCAATTCTATATAATTTGAATGTTGGAAATTAATTTTCTTTATTTCTTTAGTTAAAATCTTTGCAGGTATAGATATGATTTCAGAATGAATTTCTAACATTGATGAAGAATCAAATTTTCCTTTTTTCAAATGGCTTTTAATTCTATCAGTAATTCTTCTGGCCCTATATTCTGGCGCACTATCTAAAGACAAATAAAAAGGATAATCCTCATCCGGGATTTTATTATTTGCTGTTACTATAAATCCATTCTTAGGGTTTTTAATTCGAGGCAATTTATCAAATGGCACATACCCATTCCAATCATATTTTTTATCCCATCCGGGGACAGGGACCCAAGCATTTAACTGATCTCTGACTGGGACTTTGCCTCTGTTAATATATCCATAATCGCCTTTCGTGTCCGCAAATATAAAATTATTACAAGGATCAACCCATCCATCCATATTATTTTCCATTTGATCGCTATTTTGAGAATCAATCATCTGTCTAATAACTTTAAATCCCGTATTAAATTCTTCAGTAGCAGAATATCTGAATGAAATAGCTTTCGTATTATCATCATTAAAGCTCAATATATAACCATTCCTGGTTTTATAAGAATATATCTCTGCTCTTTCACCATTCAGAATATTCACATTGTGAACATTCTGAATTAAATTCTCCCATTTTCCTTCATATAGGTATTGCAAAACACCATCATTATTTCTGATCTTTTCAATATATAAATCTTGATAATCAGAGCCGGCGTGAGTTACACACCAAGCAACATTTTTATTATGACCAAAATGGGGAAAGCCAGGGCATCCAGGGAATGATAATCCTATAACATCAAATTCATCACAAGAAATATGATTCTGATAATACACAGATGGTGTATCTAATCCTCTATGCGGATCTCCTGCAATCATCGGTTTGCCTGAAATAGTATGCTCTCCACCTATAACCCAACTATTACTTCCCATGTCAATTTCACTTAAATCATCAATATACTCCAGTGCATTTGAAAAATGTTCAGTAGCATCAAGTTCTTCCCCATCAAAAAGCTTTTGGGGAGGGACAATAACCAAATTGTTTTTTTCATAACCTCTAAAAAGATTAATTAATTTATCTATATTAAATTCTTTTAATAAAGAACTTCTCCAAATTTTACCTTCGAAAACCCCCATCATAATATGCCTAACTTTAAAAACAGCCAAAGAATCCCAAGGTTGCCATGGATCCATAGTTAAATTTATTAAATCGAATTCAATAGGTAAAGTATCCTTTGTATTTAAATATTCATTAACACCTTGAGAATAAGCTACGTACATCTCTTTTGTAGATGAGTCTAACTGGTCAAAATCATCTTTAACATTACTAATTAAATTTAATTTACCCATAAATTCATCGTTAACAAAACCAGGTGTACCTACTAGTTCAGATAATTTGCCATAAGCTCTTTTTCGGTCATATTCCATATGCCACAATCTGTCTTGAGCTGTTGCAAATCCCTGTCCAAAAAACGCGTCAAAAGAATTTTTTGCCTTAATATGTGGTATACCAAATTCATCTCTGTAAATACTTATATCATCTGAAATTTTGTCAAACTTATGTTCAGTATTTAAATCCGGTAAGTAATTGTTAATATTTTTCATTTAAACCTCCAATGTCGGGGTGACCGGACTCGAACCGATGACCCCCAGTACCCCATACTGGTGCGCTAGCCAACTGCGCCACACCCCGTATTCTTGAGAATACCATAGTTATTATTTCTTTCAAATATTATTAAATTAAGTTAAACCTATCCAATTCCACTATTTCAACTTCCAGATAAGTTTTATTTATATATTCAGTAATATTATTTAATCTTTTTTCTAGAGTATTGTAATTATTAGAAACAGAAAGTATTCCGAAATTAGCAAACCTAATAGAATTTAAATCATCTACTTCTGAAAGTGAAATATTAAATTTTGATTGTAGTTTTGATTTAAAAGAATTAGTAAACGATCTTTTGTCTTTTAAAGATTTTCCCCATTTGATTAAAAATCTTATCTTTAGGCCCGAAACGTACAATTATCCTCCTTTGTGTTAAAATCTGAATAATTTATTCAAATTATTATATTAAATATGAATATACATGTTTGAATCAGAAAAAGATTTAATCAAAGCTGTACAAAAAACCCGAGTAGCAAGAAAACCTTCGCAACATCTGGCTACATTTGGCACTACTGTAATTAATTACTATGTAATAACAGAACCAATTTATTCAGACATTAATGACTCCAAGAAAGAAACAGTTGTCAGAACTGGTAAAGTAAATTCTGGAAAACCCGAAATTGTTACTCCTACATACGCATTAAATTTAAAAGGATTTAGTGACGAAGCGTATCAATACTTAGAATTTATATCTGATAAATTTGGAGTAAATAGCCCTGGAGTACTTTATCAATATAAAAATGAACCTGGAAAAACAAACATTCTCAACGGATCAGTAGAAGAGGTTTCTAATAACATCATAAAAGAACTTAATTTAAAAAAAGACAAATTAACAGCAGTTATCGTTGGAGTAGACGAATTATGGGATGTGTCGTTACTAAAATTTATTCATGATTTTACATCTGAATCTTTAGTCAGTAATGTAAGTGAATTTAACTCCAGGGGATTACTGCAACCACAAAACAAATTAGGCGGTGTTCCAAAAGCTGCTGCCCAAAGAATTGAAATACTATTTAACCAGGTAGAATTTGGAGCTGATCCAGAAGTACTAAAAAAAGAATTAGATAGATGGGGTTTATTTGATCATTATGAAAATAGATTTTTAAATTTATTTAAAAAATAGCTTGTTAAAACTAAAATACTTAACAATCTTCATATTAATCATTTCTGTAATACTTATACCCGAATCAGTAAAAATCAATCCCATTCATACACATGTAGCAAAAAATACTTTTAATATTTATGAATGGGAAATTAAAAATTTATCAAATTTAATTATTAATGAATTAAAACAAAGCAAAAATCATAAATCAGATGAAACTGATGATATTGAAAAATTAATTGAGAATGAAATTAAAAAAAATCAAATATTAATATTTAATAAATTTCTTTTTCCTAAAGTCAGATTCAAAATTGATAATACTCCTAATATTTTAATCATATCTCCAAAAAATAAAATAAAACTCACATACTCAATCTTATTAAAACAAAACTTAACTATTAAAGAAAAAGAGGCGATAGAAAATCAAATCGAAGCAAAATTCAATGTGTCAGCAATAATTTTAAATATAGGTGGAATAGCTTTTTATCCATCGTTAATACCTAAAGATATTAATAATAATAAAATTATAAAAAATATAATCCATGAATGGCTTCATCAATATTTTGCATTATATAATCTGGGACAAAATATTTACAAGAACAATAAAATGTTAGCATTAAATGAAACTATAGTTAGCTATATTAGCGAAGAATTAGCAAGTAACATCATAAGCAAAACTCAATCCACTAATATTAAATCCAAAAAAATAAATTCATTTAATTCTGAAATTAGATTCACTCGGTCGATAACTGATAACTTACTTTCAAAAAACAAAATTGATATGGCTGAAAAATTTATGTTATCGCAAACAAACAAATTAAATTATCAGGGATATCAAATAAGAAAAATTAATCAAGCTTATTTTGCTTTTTATAACTCCTATGGAACCACACCTCAAAGTACAAACAATATTTTGCCAAAATTAAAATGTATACGTACAAAAAATTTAAAATTACATGAATTTACAAATAAAATTAAAAATGTTGATAATTTTGCAGAATTTGAAAATATTTTAAATTCTGATCCAGATTTTAAGAAATGCCTAAATTAGATTTTATTTATTACTAAAATTAACTATAATTAATTAATATATTAGTAAGGTACCTAAGTGTTTGACAACAAAGAACCAGAATTTAATTTTTCAGGTGTTAATAATATTCTAAATAATATTAGAAAATATATACCACTTCCAAAAAACAATTCCTTTTTCCTTATAATTGTTATCTTGTTTTTTATTGGCTTATGGGGAAGTTCAGGCATATTTACGGTTCAGCCAGGAGAACAAGCAGCTTTGAGGCTCTTCGGGAAATTTAACTCCATAGCAGGGCCAGGACTGCATTGGTTCTACCCGTCACCCATAGGAGAAAAAGATATTGTAGCCACTGATACTATCAGAAGATTAGAATTAGGTTTCAGGGGAGACAAAGCAGTGCCGGATGAAGCTTTAATGATCACAGGGGATGAAAATATAGTAGATGCACAATTATTAGTTCAATTTGATATTAAAGATTTGAAAAAATTTCTATTCAGAGCAATTGACCCTGATGGAAAAACAATGATGGATGTAGCTGAAACATCTTTAAGGCAGATAGTCGGCAGCAAACCCATAGATGATGTGCTAACGACAGAAAAAGAAACAGTTCAAGCAGAAACTAAATTACTAATGCAAAACCTTATGGATAGTTATGATTCAGGAATAAGGGTCAGAGAAGTAAAATTACAAAATGTACAACCTCCCCAACAAGTTCAAGATGCATTTGATGATGTTGTAAGAGCTCGAGAGGACAAAGAAAAAATAATTAACCTTGCTGATGCTTATAAAGAAGATGTACTACCAAAAGCAAGGGGTTATGCGGCTAAAGTTGTGCAAGATGCAAAAGCATATGAGGCAAAAAGAATTGCTGAATCAAAAGGTGAAGCTGACAAATTCAAAGCTATACTTACCGAATACGTTTTACAAAAAGAGACAACTGAATCAAGACTATATCTTGAGACAATTGAAAAAGTATTGCCAAAATCAAAACAAATCATAATAGGAGACCCTAATAAAATATATATTTTCAATTCTGACAATGTAAAACAAGTTATTGGATCATTAGAGGATTAACATGAAAAGATCATATACCGCAATAATAATTTTAGGACTGATAACATTTTTTATAATGATACAATCAGTATTTATTGTTGATGAAACAAATACTGCAATAGTTACTAGATTTGGCGAACCTATTAAAACACCAACTACCCCCGGATTAAATTTTAAAATACCATTTGTAGATCAAGTTAGAAAATTTGAAAAAAGGCTATTAATTTTTGATGCTCCTCCTGATTCTCTTCTCACAAGCGATAAAAAACGTTTAGTAATAGATGTTTATGCCAGAGGGAAAATTGTTGATCCTCTTTTATTTTTCAAAACAACACGTAATGAAACTTTAGCGGCATCGAGAGCCATAGATATTATCTCATCTGAATTGAGAAGAGAAATAGCTTCAGATTTGCAAACTGAAATAATAAAAACAAATAGAGAACAAATAATGAATAAAGTCAAAGCACTAGCAGATCCAAAAATTCGTGAATTTGGAATTGAACTCGTTGATGTAAGAATTAAAAGAGCAGATTTCCCTTCAGAAATAGCTGAAAGTATATACGGAAGAATGCAAGCTGAGAGAAAGAGAAAAGCTGACAAAGAAAGAGCTGAAGCCGCAGAGGTTGATTTAACTGTAAGATCCGAAGTAGATAAAGATGCTACAATTATAAGGGCAATAGCCGATCAGGAAGCTAAAATAATTATTGGTAAAGCAGAAGCAGCTGCAATTGAAATATTATCTAAAGCACATTCTCTTGATCCAGAATTCTATCAATTCTTAAGGCAATTGGAAGCGTACGAAAATAGTTTCGATAATAACACAACTATTATCATTCCAAAGGATTCAAGTATATTAGATTCATTCTTTGGACCGAATAAAACATCTCAAAATTTCCCTCAGGTTCCCAAAATAGATTAATTATTAATGTCTAACATTAATATACATTACGATTCTAATTTATCGATAAACTTAGATATTACTCAGTGTATAACAAATATATTCAAAATCTTAAATTTAAATCCATCCACACAAATTAATATTTTATTTCTTAATAACGAAAAAATTGCCAAATTAAATTCTGAATTTCGAGGGATTTCTGAACCAACTGATATTTTATCTTTTTCCCCTGATTTCTCAGGTACTTATTACGGGAAGGCAAAAGAAGCCAATTTCAAAAAACATAATCTCGAATTTCCAGAACACCCTAAGATAAACAAAATTTTGCTAGGAGATTTAGCTATTTCTTTAGA
>CAYTCC010000035.1:0-12912 GCA_964436345.1 uncultured Dehalococcoidia bacterium | reverse complement strand
ACTGTTGATCCGATACTCCAACTTGAAGTATCCGCAACAGCAGTTGTAATGGTTTCCCATTTCGCTAGCCCTGTTTTTGTTTGCTCTAAGTCCACATCATTGATGTAGAAAGTCGCTACGTCTCCAGGCTTATAATAAGTTACTTTCGCTGCTGCGTCAGTCAGAAAAAGTACCTTATCTGCGGCTGGAACTACAGCTTCTACACTTTCGGATGTATCAAATGTAACAAATGATACAAGCAAAAGAGCTGCTAGACTCAGAAAAGAAATAATTTTAAATGGGTTTTTCACTTCGACCCCCTTTTTAAGATTTTAATAAAATTACAAGTTAATAAAAAATAATCACAAATAAAATGGCGAGTAGTTAACTTAACCACTCTTTCGTCAAATCTCTTATTTAAAAGATTATTCAATTAATTTTTACCACTTTGTTGTGAATTTTACTACAGTATTGAACAACATCTGAAAAGAAGTGTCAATACTCTCTAAGGCTAAATTTTCATTACTTTTTATAAATAAGAGTGATGGAAATCTAAACTTGAAGCTCAGAAATCATATATATTTGCGGAATCTATGTCAATAGTAATAAAGTTCTTAATATATAATTAATAAAATAAATATATAAAATATTTACATATTGCAACAAAAAATTTTTATTTTATACTTGAATAAGAAACTATTACGGTAAACAAATATCAGAGAGAGAAAAGGAAAATTTTGAAAATATCAGATGTTAAAACAAAAATTTACAAATGGGATTTGCCACAACCAATAACAAATGGACTACATACCTATTCAACAGTTTCACTTAATATCATAGAAATCCATACGGACGAGGGTATTACAGGAATTGGATTAACTGGTGGAGTCAAAGACGGGGAAAAAATCGTAAAAGAAATCATTGAATATTTAAAAACAAGGTTAATAGGATTAAATCCTTTGGATAATGAAATGATATGGAAATTATTATGGGAACCGAAAATCATAGGAAGAAGAGGAATTACCACAAGAATTATTGGAGGAATTGATTTGGCATTATTAGATTTTAAAGCCAAGTTATCAAATATGCCCGCATATAAACTTCTTGGAGGATATACAGAAAACGTAAGAGCTTATATAGCTGGGGGATATTATGAAGATGGTAAAGGGTTAAAAGAATTAGGCATGGAAATGGAAGAAAGTTTAAAAATGGGTGCAACGGCTGTAAAAATGAAAATCGGTGGGGTTTCAATAAATGAAGATGCAGAAAGGGTAAAAACTGTCAGAGAAACAGTAGGAAGCAATATTGATATTATGGTTGATGCAAACTGTGCTTATAATTTAAACCAGGCTATAAAGATAGCTGACAAAATTGAAAAATACGATATTTTTTGGTTTGAAGAGCCTTTATTACCTGATGATTATAATGGATATAAAATATTATCAGCAAAAAGTTCAATACCTATTGCCACAGGTGAAAATGAATATACAAAATTTGGATTTAAAGAATTAATAGAAAAAAATGGGGCAACAATAATCCAGCCTGATGCTTTAATCATGGGTGGTGCAACAGAATTTATGAAAGTAGCCTCATTTGCCGAAACACATCATTTAGACATAGCACCTCATGGTAATCAAAATGTACATATTCAACTTCTTTGCGCAATACCAAATGGTTTAATTCTTGAATATTATGTAAGCTCTACAGATCCTCTTTGGGGCCAAATATACCAGAACGATTTAAAATTAAAAAATGGAATGGTAAGCCCTCCTGATGTTCCCGGAATGGGATTAGAAATAAAAGAGAAAAACTTAGAAAAATATAGAGTTATCTAAATTACTCTTCAGATTTATCGTCAGTCTTAGAATCAGCTGAATCATCACTTTCATCGCCTTCATCAGACTCTTCTCCTTCAGCAAGCTCTTCTTCGACTTCTTCTTCCTCGACCTCAATTCTAGGTGGTATTACTCTTGCAACTGCAAATGTTTCGTCAGAAACAATTTGCACTCCTTCGGCAATTTCAATATCACCTACTAAAATACTCTGTTCCAAAGATTCTATAACAGATATATCTAATTCAAGGGATTTTGGAACACTATCTACTTTACTTGACACTCTTATTGTTTCCATTAATTTAATCAATACACCACCTAAGTTTTTCACTGCGGGTGACTCTCCAATTAAATAAATAGGTACTTCTACTTCTACATGGTCATCTTTTCCAACTATCTGAAAATCAACATGAAGAATTTGCTCAGTTAATGGATGTCTTTGAACTTCCCTTGCAAATGCAATAATATCATTCTTGCCATCACTCAAAGTTATTGGACTTGAAAATCCTGCTAAATCTAAGATGTTAATCAATTCTGACATTTTAACCTGCATAGAAGCAGAGTCAAATTCAGATCCATATAAATGAATAGGAGTGATTCCTTGATTTCTCAAAGTTTTCACTTTTTTTCCTTCAGTAATTCTTTTCTGTATTTGCAGAATAGCTTCCATATCAATAATATAAAATAATAAATAAATTATTCAAAGACTAAATTAGCTACAATAATCTATCACAACACCAACCCATAAACAATACAATGATTTGGTGTATTTTAAACAACTATATTATGAAAAAGGAAAAAAAGTGAAAGTATCAAAAGCACAGGAATCTGATATTCCAGAAATAATTCAATTCAATATAAATATGGCTATGGAAACTGAAAATAAAAAATTAGACAAAGAAACTGTCACAAAGGGAGTTCATGAAGTGTTTAATTCTCCATCTCTAGGTTACTACATTATTGTTAAAGATTCCTCAGGGATACTTGGTTGCTTAATGATAACTTATGAATGGAGTGACTGGAGAAATGGTTTATTTTGGTGGATTCAAAGCGTATATGTAAAAAAAGAATATAGAAGAAAAGGGGTTTTTAGAAAAATGTATAAATTTATACATGAAAGAGCAATTGCTGATAAAAAATGTACTGGAATAAGATTATACGTTGAAAACAATAACTCTATTGCTCAAAAAGTATATAACAATCTTGGTATGACAGAAACATACTATAAATTATTCGAAGTAGATTTTAATGAGTAATTAAAGTGAACTGATAAATTTCTTATATATATCATTAGCAATAGACACATCCCAGGTTGCAATCCCTAAAGATTTGAAAAAGATTTTATTTTTATTTTCAGATAATTTAAATTGAGTTTTAAAAATATCTGAAAAATATATTACATCTTTCCATTGCAATAAACCTTTTGAAACCGGGTTTAACAAATCTCCACTTTCTAATTTAGCTTGATCTATATCATCAGCAATCACTAAATTACAATTTGCAATAGTTTCCTCATCAATTTCTATATAGTAAGGAGTTGCAGCACCCATTCCTATTATTAAATATTGATCTTTCAAATAATTATAATTAATCACTGGTGTAGAAGAATTTGTTGCAGTAATTATCACATCACTATTTATCAAAGCATCTTCCATAGAATCACAATTAAAAAATTCTTGTTTGGGAAATAACTTTTGAAAATCAACAACAAATTTTGTTCTTCTAATTTTATTAGGACTAAAAATAAAAATTTTCTTATAATCAACATTTGATGTAATAACTGATTTTAATTGCTGATGTGCTTGAAAACCTGTACCAATGATAGCTAAATTACTCATATCTTTAGTTCTTAATTTGTTGATAGCCAAAGATGTAACAGCTGCCGTTCTATATCTTCCAATTTCCTCAGCTTCTAAAATAGTCAATAAATTTTTCTGATGAAAATCATATAAGTAAATATAATAAAAATACTTACCATTATTGACCACGTAATGTTTTATCCCAAACACATTCATTTCAGGAATTGAGGCCGTCATATCCGCTAATAATTTTGAATCACCAAAAGATTTAGTAGTTCTTGGTTTCAAATATACCGAACCATCACTTTGCATTTTCATCACTGATTCTACTGAATTATATGCAAGTTCCATAGAAATTAATTCAGAGACAATAGAATGATTAATAATTTTCAAATCTAACAACCTGTTAATTATGCTTTGGTAGCTACAATTTCCATCCAATTACGTTGAACAAAATTAAGCTTCATTTCTTTGAAAGTATCTTTTACAGCTTTTTGCAGAGACTCGCTAGCAATATCTAAATTCACACCAGGCATAATGCCTTCTATAAAATCTTTAAAACCGCTGATATCCATCCAACCATCAATGGGAACATTTACTTCGCGTATTTTAGTATTCATTATTTTCATTCCACAATTTTCCAAAACTTTTTTGTATTGATTAGGATTAAGTTGAATTCTGGATTCAATTTTTTCAGCTTTAACTGGACGTGTATTATATTCCTTTGATAATATTCTCATTGATTTAAACATCCATTTCCTATAAAACCCCAATGTATGTTCAGGGTGAGCACCATCAAAAAATGAAGAATTAAATGCAAATCTCCCGCCAGGTTTAAGAATTTTCATAACATCTTTTATAACAAGTTCTTTATCATCTAAGTAATGAATAGCATTGCAAAGAACAACCAAATCAACTTTATCTTTAATTTTTGAAGAAAATTCCTCATAACGACTTTGTACAAATGTAATCATAGAATCAGAAACCGATTTCAGATTAGCTTTTGCTTCTTTTAATGAGATATCTGAGAAATCTACAGCAATAATTGAAGAATTCACACTGTTAATTTCATTAAGTTTTTCTATGATAATTTTACTGATACCACCACTTCCACATCCTAGATCTACAATTTTCAGATTCGATTGTATATCCAAAGAATCAATTAATTCTTTATTAACATTACTATAAAAATCATTGTCAGAAAATTTTGAAAACCCAAAATTTGCATCACTCATATTAAAACCTTTACTTTTTTATAAAAACTATATCATAAATATTTATAATATAAAATTTCTATACAACAGAAAATAATTCAGTAAAATGAGTTTCCTGTAAAGTTGGATATATTCCACTAAACAAAGAAGTTATTTCTTTTGTAGCTCTAACTTTATCCCTAGAATTCATATAATCTTCATAAGATTCCCATCTTTGTATAGTTTGAACTTTACCATGAAGTCCGTAAGATGCTCTTAAAATTTCAATTCCCGGAAATCCATTATCTACAAAAGCTTGCTGAACTTTTTTCAATAAACTCATCATAGTGCCGCCTGTCCCTGCTTTAGGGATATAAGTTCTCATTACAATTATCATAAGTCATCCTCCTGAAATAGCTGGTAAAAAATGCACTTCACTGCCTGGTTCTACATCTTCAAGTAAGCCCATAGGTGTGATATTCCCATCAACAGCAACTGAAATACTCGATTTAATTTTATGTCCTTCTACTAATTTGGATTTAATTCCTGGAAATTTTAAATCTAAATTATTAACTATTGTTCTAACATTAGGACCTTCCACATCAATTTGACTTACATTATTTGTAAATTGATGTAATAAAGCTGGAATAAACACTTTAGCCATTATCTATCCGATATTATTTTCCATTAGTTTTTTTAACTATAGCTGCAGGATTAATTGGCAGAAAATTAAATCTGACTCCTGTCGCCTGTCTAATTGCATTTGCAATCGCAGGAGTGGGAGGAACTATATTAGCCTCTCCAACACCCCTAACTCCATAAGGATGTGCGGGATCAGGAACTTCAACTATTATAGTGTTAATTTTTGGTAAATCAAGACTTGTAGGCATTCGATAATCAAGAAGCGAACTGTTATTCATAACTCCTTGTTTATCATAAAAATATTCTTCATTCAAAGCCCATCCAATTCCTTGTGCACTTCCTCCTTGCATCTGACCTTCAACATAACTTGGGTGAATTGCCTTTCCAGCATCTTGGACAGAAGTGAAATCTAGAATTATTACTTTTCCGGTTTCAGGATCATATTCAATGTCAGCTATAGATCCTGCAAAAGATCCACCAACTTTCTTTGGATTAATTGATCCGGTCCCTGCTATTGATCCGCCACTTTCTTCTAATTGTGAAGCCAATTCTTTAAATGACATATTTAACTCAGGGTCAGCTTTGGAACTAAATTCTCCATTTTCATAATTTATTGAGTCTATAGAAATTCCCCATATTTTAGCAGCTCTTTTTATCATTTTAGATTTTACTTCTTCCGCAGCTAAATGAGCAGCATATCCAGTAGAAAATGTGGTTCTACTTCCTCCAGTTACATTTGTATATCCAACTGAATCTGTATCAACAACAGAAGGATTTACATCATTATAAGATATACCTAAAGTCTCAGCAGCTTGCATAGCAATAGACGCTCTAGAACCTCCAATATCTGTTGAACCTTCATTAAGATTGATTGTACCATCGCTATTTACCATAATATTGCATGATGATTGTAATCCGGCATTAAACCAATATCCTACAGCAATACCTCTTCCCTGATTAGGGCCATCTAATGATTTCTTATATTGAGGAGAATTTTTCATTGATTCTAAAACTTCTACAAGTCCAACAACAGGAAATTTTGGGCCATCAACTCTTCTATCTCCTTCCTTAACAGCATTTAGTAATCTTAAATCAATTGGATCAATATTCAATTTCTTTGATATCTCATCAATAATCTGTTCTGTAGCAAATGCAGCATTTGGAGATCCAGGTGCTCTATATGGTGCAGTTTTTGGTTTATTAACTATAACATCATACCCATCTACTAATTGATTTGCGCAATTATAAGCAGCAAAAACACATTGAGAACCCATTCCTACCGGAGATCCGGGGAAACCGCCAGCTTCAAATGCTAGCTCAGCCTGCATAGCTGTGATTTTTCCATTATTTTTTACTCCAATTTTAACCCATGTATAACCACCAGGTGTTGGCCCGGATGATTCAAATACTTCTTTTCTTGACATTATAATTTTAACAGGCCTGCCAGTTTTCTTTGATAATAAAGCAGCTACAGGTTCCTGATATATTGGAATTTTTCCACCAAATCCTCCCCCTATTTCCATTGGTACAACTTTAATTTTTGATATCGGTACATCTAAAATACTAGATATCTCATCTCTGTCAGGGAAAGAACCCTGAGTACTATTCCATACAGTAATAGAATCATCAGCTCTCCAAAGTGCTGTTGCCGCATGAGGTTCTATATAGCCCTGATGAACCATCACAGTAGAATATTTTCCTTCAACTACTAAATCAGCCTCTTCGAATCCTTTGGATACATTTCCTATTTTATGTTGGAAATGTTCATCAATATTATTATTTGTTGTTGTCATTTCACCAAATTCTTTCATGAATGCATTTTCATGAATAATCTCTGAGCTGTCATTCATTGCCTCTTCTACACTTAATGAAGGTGATAAGATTTCATAATCAACTTTTATTGAATCCAACGCTTCTTCTGCAATATGTGCATCAATTGCTGCTACCCCAGCTATAGCATGTCCAACATATAAAACTTTATCTTTAGCCAAATGATTCCCTCTTGCATAAGCAATGGAACTTGTTTCATTTGGACTATCAGGCAAATCTTTTGAAGTCACTACGGCTAAAACACCTTCAATTTTAAGAGCTTCATCATAATTTATAGATTTAATTCTTGCATGCGGATGTGGACTTCTTAATATCTTTCCATGTAACAATCCGCTAATTTCAAAATCTGCACCATACAAAGCTCTTCCAGTAACTTTATCTGCACCATCAGGCCTGACAGGGCGAGTTCCAATAACTTTATAATTCTTTGAATCTTTTACACTTGACATTTTCTATCCTCCCACTTGAATTCTCTGAGCAGCATCTTGTACTGCTCTCACAATCTTATCGTAACCTGTGCATCTACATAAATTATTGGCAAGCCACCATCTAATTTCATATTCAGATGGATTAGGATTATGATCAAGCAATGCTTTAGTTGCTATTATAAAACCAGGAGTACAAATTCCACATTGCAAAGCTGCGTTTTCTAAAAACGCATCTTGTATAGGATGCAACTTATCTCCATCAGCAATACCTTCTACTGTAGTTAATTCTTTTCCTTCCACTTCTACACCTAATACAAGACAAGAAGTTACTGTTCTTCCATCTAAAATTACAACACAAGCACCGCAATTACCGTCATTACACCCTTCTTTAGTGCCTGTTAATCCAATAATATCTCTAAGGCACTCTAAAAGACTTTGCCTTGGTTCACATAGAAATTCTACTGCTTCACCATTAATTGTTGTTTGTACATGAGTTTTCTTTGACATTTAATTCTCCTTTGCTCTTTCTATTGATTGTTTTAGAGATCTTTTAGTTAATACTGTACACAAATGCTGTCTATACTCTGCAGTTCCTCTCATATCTGAAATAGGCTTAGTAGCATCTTTAGCTAATTCTCCAGCCTTTTCAATATTTTCATCGTTGATATCTTTTCCAGATAGAAAATCTGTTATAGAAGTTACGTGTAATGGTGTTGGAGCTACTGAAGCTAAAGCTACCTGTACATCTTTAAATGTACTACCATCATCACTTAATTCCACCGATGTTCCTACACCAACTACTGCAATATCCATTTCATTCCTTGGGGTAAATCTCATATAATGAGCTCCTGAATTTTGTTTTGGGGATGGAATATTGATAGAAACTACCATCTCGTTATTTTTTAATATAGTAGATCCAGGACCTGTACAAAATTCATTGATTGAAACTTCTCTTGAATCATTTAAGGTATGTATAGAAGCTGTAGCTCCTAAAACTATTAAAGCTGGAATTGAATCACCACTAGGAGCAGCATTACAAAGATTTCCACCCAAGGTTGCTCTGCCTTGTACGGGGATTCCACCAATAATCGTGGTTGCATCTACAATACACTTATAATATTTTCTTACATCTTCATGATTATATAATTTATAAAGAGGAACTGCACCACCAACCGTTAAACCAGAATCCTGATTATAAGATAATTCATTTAATTCTGGAATTTCCTTACTATCCAATAAAAGATCTGGTTGTTCCCTTCTAATTCTTAATTTAACTAACATATCAGTGCCACCAGCTAATATTTTGGTGGTTTCTCCATTGTTCTGCAAAATTTCTAAAGCTGCCTTTAAATTAGTAGGTCTTTCATAATCAACATATTTCATTTGTATACCCCGAATATTTAAATTCTATTAAATTCTAAATAAATACTGTCAGCATTAAATCTATTTAACTAGGTTCGTTTACACTAGTTATCATATTTATTAAATAGTAATGCATGTAGAAATTTATTATAAATAAATCAATTCTTTTTTGCACTCAGAATATATTAAAAACGTTCAAAAAGTACTAATATATGGTACATTATTTAAAATAGCGGAACATAGGAATAAAAAATTATGAAAAGCAGGACAGGTATAGAATTATTTTTAGCAGCTCTCAAAGAATATAACATTGATCATATATTTGGTAATCCAGGGACTAGTGAAAGTGCAATTACAAACTCTTTATCTCTACCTGAATACAAAAATTTTAAATATTTTCTAGCTGTACAGGAAGGTGTTGCTATGGGAATGGCTGACGGATGGGCAAGGGCAACTGGTCGAACTGCATTTGTAAATCTTCACATTGATAGCGGTCTTGCTAACGGAATAAGTTTATTAATAAATGCTTTTTACGGTGGGGCTCCTATAGTTTTAACTGCAGGAAATAAAGATATCAGAAAACTCAATTCTTATAGATCCAATTTAGTAAATATGGTTAAAGAATTTACAAAATGGTCAGCAGAAATAACTCATATAGAACAATTACCTGAAATGACTATGAGGGCATTTAAAGAAGCATCAACTCCACCTACTGCACCTACATTCTTATCAATATCTGCAAACGTGTTCGATGAACTAACAGATCTCGAAGTAATAAAACTTCCTCAAATTTCAAATAATTTCAGTCCTGATTTTAACTCAATAGAAATTTTATCAAATAAAATTATCGAATCGGATAACCCTCTGATCATTTTAGGTGATAGAATTTCTCACTCTGATTCTTCAAATCAGGCAGTAAAATTTGCAGAACTAACAGGATCTAAAGTTTATGTTTCTTCGACATCTGAGATTAATTTCCCAACTGATCACAAGCAATATTTAGGTACATTACCAAATCTTCTGCCAAAAGCTAAAGAAATTATTGATAAACATGATTTGGTAATATCTATAGGAAGTAATGTTTTCGACGGATTTTTTTATATAAAAGGACAACTCTTTGGCAACAAAACCTATCATGCACATATAGATTCTTCAGCATCTGCAATAAGTAGAAACGAACAAACTAACCTAGGGATAATTTCTAGTCCAAATACTGCATTGAAATCTCTAATTGATAATGTAAATAGTAAAATAGACGGGGAAGTAAGAGAAAAAATATCTCTAAGAACAAAAGATATACACAAAGAATTCGAAAAGATATTTTCTGCGAATAAAAAAACTACTCAAGATAAATTTAATGAGAATCCAATGAGTTCTTATAGACTGTTTTCAGAACTCTCAGAAGTATTATCTGAAGATGTGATCATCATTGATGATTCAGTATCTTCAAGGCAAGCATTAATGGCCACAAATAACTTTAAATCAAAAAAATTATATGGTGAACGTGGCGGAGCAATAGGATGGGGTATGGGTGCAACCATGGGAGTTAAATTAGCTAATCCAGATAAAAATGTAATTGGAATTATAGGTGATGGCAGCGCAATGATGACCATGCAGGCTCTGTGGACTGCAGCTAATAGTAAAATTGCAGTTATATACATTATATGTAATAACAAATCTTACAGAGTATTAAAAACAAATATGCAAATTTACAAAAAAGAAATTTTAAAGGACAACAACCCTGATTCCAAATATTTTGCAATGGATTTTAATCCTTCATTCAATTTTGCTGAATTAGCAAATACTTTTGGTTTGAATGGTATTAAAATATCTGATCCTAATTTAATAAAAAAACATGTATCAGAATCTTTAAATTCTGATATTACCACTGTACTTGATATTGATATAGACGGATCAGTTTAAAAGCTTAATGTAAATTACTATTTATAAATGCAGGCCTGCCATGTACAAAAGATGTTGCATCCATAATCTTGCTGCCCTCTAGCTGTAAAGATTTAATATGTATAAATCCATCTATTGTTTTTACAGTTATACAATGGTTATTTAATCCAATAATTTGACCATTTTTTTGAAATCCAGTGTTTTCTTTCTTTTGAAATCCAGCTTCTTTTATTATTATTCTTTTATTATTCCAATGAGTATATACTCCAGGCCATTCTGAATAAGCTTTTAATTTTCTAATTATCAATTCTCCTGACTCTGCCCAATTAATTAATCCATCATCTTTTTTAACCATTTTTGTATAAGTAGCCAAAGAATGATCTTGTGAAATTTCTGATATAGATTTATCTACAATTTTTTTTACTGTTTGGTTTAAATTTTTTGCAGCCACATGGAATAATGCTAAACCTAAATGGTTAGCATTAAAATTTTTGTCAATTTTAAATTCCTCTTGAAAAAGTATAGGACCTGAATCTAATTCTTTAACCATTTTTATAATTGAAACACCTGTTCTTTCCATTCCTTCAATAATTGCAGAAGAAATTGGTGATGGGCCTCTTAATTTTGGCAATAGTGAAGGGTGAATATTTATAACACCTAATGTGGGAATCTTAAGTATATAATCAGGCAAAATTAATCCAAAAGATGCAACAATTATTATTGATGGAGTCAATTGTGTTAATTTTAATTTCATTTCATCAGTAAATTTATTTATCCTAAAAATATCAACATTTTTATTTGATTGTATATTTAATTCATTATTTAAATTCGGCTTTCTTGAAATTCTATTTTGAGACTTTGTCACTACTCCGATGATATCAAAAAAATCTGTATCCAATTTATTGAAAACTAACGATCCATATACTCCTGTCCCCATAAATAAGGTTCTAATTTTACTCTGTGAAATATTGCTTGTCATTATTCATCCAAAAATCAATTATTATTTATATAGTTATTATGCATTCTTAAACTTTTTTCAGGATCAATATTTTTAATTTTGGCAATACTGACGATCTCAAACAATAATTTTCCTAGAGATTCAGAATTCAAACTATCTTTATTGCTCAATAAACTGTCTATCAAATCATATGAATGATTTATATCCTTTGAAGGCATTTTCTTCTGTAATTTCAAAGCTAAACTTAATGAAGGTAAATATTTGGGGATATCTTTATTATTTCCTGAATTCACATTTGAATCATCTTTAATTTTATCCCAATTTTGTTCCACTTCTGTAGCATTTTTTAAATTAATATCAGAAAAAACATGCGGGTGCCGAATTTTAATTTTTGCATATAAATCTTTAATTATGCTTTGCTCATCTATATCCAAAACTTCTTTGAGAAAAATAATCTGATACACAACATTTAATATAACATCACCTATTTCTTCATTTATATTGTTATAATCTTTTTTTTCTATAGCTTCAACCAGTTCATAACATTCTTCTATTAAATGCCCAGTAAGACTATTAGCTGTTTGCTTTTTATCCCACGGGCATCCATTTGGGCCTCTTAATAAATTAATTAAATCACTTATACCTTCTAAAGTTGGGGGAACATCCGGAAAATTCATAACTACTCCTGATTTAACGTTAGCAAATAATTGATATACTAAAAATGTCTTCATAATAATATATTAATAAACAATTAAAATGTTTTCTCTTATTCAAAAAATACTTTTTAATACAACTTTATTTCTAGCTATACTTTTATCTAACGCAATACTAATAATATACACAGATGCATTTTACGAATTTGAATTTAATAAAAATAATATAAATTTGAAAACAGGAATTGAACAAAGTGATCTTTCCCTTGTTGTTGATAATATACAAGATTTCTTTCATGAAGAATCTAATGAAAAAATAAACATGCCTATATAT
>CAYTCC010000034.1:6852-12941 GCA_964436345.1 uncultured Dehalococcoidia bacterium | reverse complement strand
GATAAGCCTGTTATCCCCGGGGTAGCTTTTATCCGTTAAGCCACGGCCCTTCCACACGGAACCGTAGGATCACTTTGCCCGACTTTCGTCCCTGCTCGACTTGTAGGTCTCACAGTCAAGCTCCCTTATGCCAATACACTCTAAAGGTGATTTCCATCCACCTTGAGGGAACCTTTGGGCGCCTCCGTTACCTTTTAGGAGGCGACCGCCCCAGTCAAACTACCCACCAGACACTGTCCCCTAGCTTGCTCTAGGGTTAGAGGCTAAACTCACCAAGAGTGGTATTTCAATGATGGCTCCACCGAGGCTAGCGCCCCGGCTTCAAAGCCTCCCACCTATGCTACACATGATAAGCCCAGACTCAGTGCCAAGCTGTAGTAAAGCTCCACGGGGTCTTTTTGTCCTGTCGCGGGTAACCCGCATCTGCACGGGTATTTCAATTTCGCCGAGTCCCTCGTTGAGACAGCGTCCAAGTCGTTACACCATTCGTGCGGGTCGGAACTTACCCGACAAGGGATTTCGCTACCTTAGGACCGTTATAGTTACGGCCGCCGTTCACCGGGGCTTCAATTCAAAGCTTTGGATAAATCCTAACCTCTCCTCTTAACCTTCCGGCACTGGGCAGGCGTCAGCCCATATACATCAGCTTTCGCTTTAGCATAGACCTATGTTTTTGATAAACAGTCGCTTGGACCGATTCACTGCGGCCTATTACCCTTTACTAAGTAAATCAGTATCAAATAACAGGCACCCCTTCTCCCTAAGTTACGGGGTCAATCTGTCGAGTTCCTTAACGAAGGTTCTTTCGTTCACCTTGGGACGTTTATCCCTGCCTACCTGTGTCGGTTTGCGGTACGGTCGCTCATGTTATTAATAACGAGGATTTTCTTGGCAACATAGGATCAGCAAAATTCCTTTGAGCTATGCTCTCTAGTTTTTGTTTTCCTCAACTAAAATACCAGACGGATTTACCTATCTGGTCATCATCTACAAAAACAAACATACCATGTCCAATAGGTATGCTTTACTTACCTTCTTGCGTCCCCCCTTTATTTTAAAACACAACATGAACGGTTCGGGAATTTTGACCCGATGTCCATCGTGTTCGCTATACGCTACCACTTAGGCCCGACTAACCCTACGATGATCAACATTGCGTAGGAAACCTTGGGCTTCCGGTGTCGTGGATTCTCACCACGATTGTCGCTACTCATGCCTGCATTCTCACTTCTCAGCGCTCCACCAAAACTCACATTTCAGATTCAGTGCACTGACAACGCTCTCCTACCGCTTCTTATTTAAAAATAAGAAACTCACAGCTTCGGTGCTGAACTTTAGCCCCGTTACATTTTAGGCGCTAAAAACCTCGACCAGTGAGCTATTACGCTTTCTTTAAAGGGTGGCTGCTTCTAAGCCAACCTCCTGGCTGTTTGTGGATTCTAACTTCCTTTCCCACTTAGTTCAGACTTAGGGACCTTAGCTTGTGATCTGGGCTGTTTCCCTTTTGACAATGGAGCTTATCCCCCACGGTCTCACTGCTAAACATCATCTTAAGGCATTCGGAGTTTGGTTGAACTTGGTAGGCTTACGCCCCCTTATCCATCCAGTGCTCTACCTCCCTAAGACTAATTTAACGCTGTACCTAAATACATTTCGGAGAGAACCAGCTATCTCCGGGTTCGATTGGCATTTTACCTCTACCCACAGCTCATCCCAGCAATTTGCACTTTACACGGGTTCGGTCCTTCACCAAGATATTATCTTGGCTTCAACCTGGCCATGGGTAGCTCACCCGGTTTCGGGTCTAATCCAAACAACAAATTCGCCCTATTCAGACTCGCTTTCGCTACGGCTCCAGAACTTTTATCCTTTAACCATGCTATTTAAATTAACTCGCAGGCTCATTCTTCAATAGGCACGCAGTCACCTTTAAAAAAGGCTTCTACGGCTTGTAGGTATATGGTTTCAGGTCTATTTCACTCCCCTCCCGGGGTTCTTTTCACCTTTCCCTCACGGTACTAGTTCACTATCGGTGTCCAAAAGTATTTAGCCTTGGAGGATGGTCCCCCCAGATTCAGGCAGGATTTCACGTGTCCCGCTCTACTCAACAATCTACTAATAGAATAAAAACTTTCGCTTACAAGACTATCACTTTCTATGGTTGTTCTTTCCAGATTCATTCAGCTAGCTTTTATTTTTGTAACTATTTTTCTCATTTTGGAGATGAGATAAGTAGATGTTACAACACCTTTATGACATAGGACTCCAATCCACTAAGTCATAAAGGTTTGGGCTATTCTCATTTCGCTCGCCGCTACTCAGAGAATCTCGTTTGATTTCTTTTCCTGGAGTTACTTAGATGTTTCAGTTCACTCCGTTCCCATTTTAAATAAATTTAAAATAGCTTTGGTAAAAGCTTGGTTTTCCTATTCGGGAATCCACGGATAAGTTTGCTAGACAACTAACCGAGGCATATCGCAGTCTTGCCACGCCCTTCTTCGGCTTTTGGACCCAAGGCATCCACCTTATACCCTTAATAACTTGACCTTACATTAAAAAACTTGTTTTCTCAATTTAAGACTCAAAAAATATTCAATTTTTAAAGAACAATACTCCAAATCCAAATTAAAGACACGCGCAAGAGCACGTAAACAAGGAAATTGGAGCTCCAAGAAGTGTAGTATATGTAATCTTACGTAAAGGGTCAATACTTTTTTGATAATATATTACAAAAAAAAAATTTTTATTATTTTTTATCTTCGAAATATTTTTTTATTTTCCTTGAATTTTCTTTACTATTCCCTACCCATGCATCCATTAAAGTTTTTTTATGCTCAATCTTAAGTGATATAAAAATAGGGCCATCTTCATTAAGTAAAAATTCAAGCTCTGCAGAGAAAGTTTCTAAATCATCAAAAGAATATGATTTTTCTATTCCCGAACCAACAGCTATACTTTTAAAATTATATTTATCTTTACCGGGTATAGGTTGTGAACCAGTTGTGTAATATACACCATCATCAAAAACAACGTGAATAAAATTTTTTGGATCTGCGTTAGATATAGTAACAAGTGATCCTAAGTTCATTAATAATCCTCCATCTCCATCTAATACAAGAATTTTCTGATCAGGCTTAGCTAAAGATAATCCCAATCCCACACTTGAAGCTTTTCCCATCACACCATAAACAGGGAAATCAATTTCAGGTTTTTTACTAATTTCTTTCCAATATCTTCCAGGAGTCATAGTTGTTATAACTATTTCTTTGGTACGATATTGATTAATAATATTTATTGCATCATCAGCATACATAATTTAATCATTCTCATTATAAATGTAATTATCAGGTAATTTATTAATTACTTCTAAAGATAATAATATTCTATTAACTATAAAATCATTAATTTCTTCTATAGATTTTGGAGATAAATAATAAGGCGGATTGGGTGGAATAAATTTTACTCCTAAATTAGCTAATTTAGCCATATTATTTAAATGTATAGCATTTAATGGAGTTTCTCGTGGAACCAATATTAAATTTCTATTTTCTTTAATTACAACGTCAGCCGCTCGTTTAATCAAATTATCAGAAATACCATTAGAGATGGCAGCAATAGTATTCATACTAGTGGGAACAATTATCATTCCATTTGTTTTCAATGTTCCGCTAGCGATAGGTGAATAAAAATCATTATTTGGATACATTTTGAACAACGAAGTGTTTTTCCATTTTTCTATTGTTTCACCAAAAAAAGGTAGCTTTTCATCTTTCCATACCATTCTTGCTGCAGATGAACATACAAAAATTACATTAACATTTTGATCAATAAGAGATTGAACAGTTTGATAACCTAGTACAGCACCACTAGCACCAGTCATGGCAACAATTATTGGATTATTATTTTTCATAATATAATTGTAATCAACTACTTATAATATTGAAACTATAGCAAGGCTAGAAATTATCAATGAAAAAGAAGAATTCCATCTGAAAAACTCGGGTTTTAAACCAAAATCGTTAGATTCAGGCCAATTTCTTGCATACTTAACAATAGTTATTACAAATCCCAAACTACATCCTATGAAATAAACATAATTCAATTCAGATAAATATCCGAATAATATAAATATAAATATTGAACAAATATCTAATGACACCGAAAAATAATATGTATTTTTAATTCCAAATTTAGTACTAAAAGAATATAAATTATTTTTTTTCTGGAAAATATAATCTTGTGTGTGATAAATCATATCAAAACTAGAAGCCCATAAAAATATTCCAAAACTCAAAATTAATAATTTATATTCTATATATCCTACTGCAGCAACCGCACCTCCAATAGGCGCTATAGACAATATAAAACCTAAAATAAAATTACAAAAAAAAGTAAATCGTTTCGTATAAGGATATATAAACATAATTATTAAAACAAAGGGGCTTAAGTAAAAAGCAAGTTTATTCAACATAAAACAAATTATGAAAAATAAAATTGCAGAAAAAATAATAACAATTTTTATAGTAAAAATACTTAATTTCTTAGAAGCTAATGGTCTGTTTTTTGTACGTATATTTTTTTGATCAATATTAAAATCTAAATATCTATTAATTGCCATTCCAAATGTTCTGGCACTACTTAACGCAAGTGTTACGAAAAATAAAATACTCCAATCAACAGTTCCATTATTAGCATAAATACAACCAAAATATGCAAAAGGTAAGGAAAACAAAGTTTCATGAATTTTAACTGATTTTGAAATTAATAAAATTTGATTCATTTTAAAGATTCATCAAATCCATACTTTTCCCAATTTTTATCAACCAAATTCACTATATCATTGTCCATTTCAATCTCTTGAGGCCATGCACGTGACCTGGGGTCATCTTTAATTTTGTCAGTTGCATCAATACCCATTTTACCTCCATAACGATAAAATTCACTGGCGTGATCTAGGTCATCAGATGGACCTTCGGAAAGTAAAATATCTCTTCGTGGGTCAATATTAACTCCTATTCTCCACGATACTTCTGACAAATCTTGAACATTCACTTTATCATCTACTACAATTATGATTTTAGTTAAAGCAAGTAATCCTGTTCCCCAAATTGTATGCATAACTTTTTTTGCTTGCCCTGGATATTTCTTTTTAATTGCAACTATAATGAAATTATGAAAAATTCCTTCTGCAGGCATATTAATATCTGTTATTTCAGAGCTTATTTTCTTCAATGCAGGCAACATTAATCGTTCACTAGCTTTTCCTAAAAAATAATCTTCTTTCACTGGTTTACCTACGGTAATAACTGGAAAAATCGGATTTTTTTTCATAGTAATTTTCTTTAATTTAAATGTAGGGTATTGAGCCTGTGGAGAATAATAACCCGTATGATCACCAAAAGGGCCCTCGTCTCGATAATCATTTAAGTCTACCTCTCCTTCCAAAATAATTTCAGAATTGGCAGGAACTTCAATAGGAATAGATTTGCATTTAACCAACTTAACTGATTTAGATCTAATAAATCCAGATAAAATAAATTCATCTACATCTGGTGGTAATGGAACCGATGCAGACCACATTGAAATCGGATCACAACCTAATACTAAAGCTACAGGGATTTTATTTATACCTAATTCTTTTGCATTTATCTCATTTTGTGATCCTCCTTTATAAGATTGCCAATGAACAATTGCTGAAGTTCCATCTATTATTTGAACTCTATATATTCCTACATTTCTTTTACCATTAATAGGGTTTTCAGAAATAACCATAGCAGAAGTTAAATACTTCCCGGCATCCATTGGCCATGACTTTATTGCGGGTAAATCAATCAATGAAAATTCTTCCGGATTAAAAACTTTTTCCTGACAAGCAGCTTTTTTAACTAATTTAGGTAAAATTTTAGCTATATTTAACAAAGAAAATGCAGAATCGATTTTTTCTTTCAAAGAACTGTTCTCTTTATCAACCAACGAAATTAAACTTTCTGATTTTGAATATAAATCTTCTAAATTTTCTATCCCCAAAGCGTCACAAATTTTGTCTTCAGATCCAAACAAATTTGCAACTACAGGAATATTATGATTGT
>CAYTCC010000034.1:0-6842 GCA_964436345.1 uncultured Dehalococcoidia bacterium | reverse complement strand
ATGTTACACATGTGGTACATGCGACAGTAAAAACTACATTTTCAAATAATAAGGTTGTCACATTTTTTTCAATCATCCTTGTAACAATTTCAGTTATTTCACACTTAGATGAAAATTTTTCATTTATTTTATGCAATTTATCAGAAGATTCTAACCATTCTATATATTCTCTTAAATCCTCAAACATATTAATCCTTTTTCATCTTTGATCTTATTTTATTAGAAGATATACCAGATTCAAACATTTTTCTTGGAATACCTATAAACATTTCTTTAATTTGTTCAGGGATAAAAACATTATCTACAGTTACAAATTTATCATCAACAGTTCTACCGCCAACTATAAACTTTGTACCGAAATTTTTTAATTGTATAAACTGATCTATAATTTTATTGCTATTCATTTCAGAATTATAATATTTGTTAGCAAATAATCTTATAAGAGTATCACCTCCAATCAAAAAATCAGCTCCTTTAAATAAAATAGATTTCCCTAAAAAGGTAGCTTCATTCGTTACTAAAAGTTCATTAATAGTCTTAAATTGGTTAATTCTTTTGGATATTTCTTCAAGTGACAAATCTGGTTTGTCAACATTTTTAAAGGATATCTCAAAAGCAGGCTTTTTATCACTAATATACATTCCAGATTTTAATAATTTCAGATGCCCTTCGTGAATTGGATTAAAGCTACCAGGAAAAATAAGGTATTTTGAATAATCAGTTATATCATTGTTTAAGGACAATTGAATATCATAATGTAAATAATTAATTTTATTAATTTGTAATTTTTTCAGATTATTCATTAATTTTTATATCTATTAAAGATGAGAACAAGTTTTTGTCAATTTCCAATTGAGGATTTAACAAAATATTTAAAACTAAATAACTAATTATATAATCCTGTTGTTTGCGATTAAGATTATCATCAAGAAAATTTATTTCATAATTTGTATTCAGTTCATTTCCAATCAAAGATACAAAACTTCTATCAGAGCTGAATTTTTTCCTATTTGTTTTCAAACTTGAAGATACAGCTAATGAAATTAAATTTTCAGACTTATGGATTATTTTAGAATATTTATTGAAATTATTAATTGCTAATTCTCGACAAATATTACTATTGACATAACTATTACTTTTAAAAGATAATTCTTGATCGATTGCAATAATTGAATAAGGAATATTTACAGAAATTAAATTATTAGAAATACCTTCTTGATCCATAAACCATTTTACCAATCTATGACATGAACCCAACAACGTAAATACATACAAATATTTTGATAAAGAAATTTGTTTGGTTATTTTTTTGATTTGAACCTTAGATTTTGCACGAAATTGATCAAAAATCACGATTTACCTACAATAATAATAACAAAACTATTTAATTCACAAACAAACATTACACATAATCTTTTATAAATTAATTATATTCTAAAAGAATAACTATTTAAAATTATGAATATTAATAAAAAGAATAATAAAACAGCAAAACCCGGTTCTAATATTGTAAGAGTATCGAGATTAGAATCTATAAAACCTATTAACATAAAATTTAATAATTTTAATATTACCAAACGTCTGTATAATCCTTCCCTGGCACTATTTGGGAGTTATATTTTAGTAATAATTATAGGCACAGCACTTCTAATGATTCCCTTTGCTACAAATACTCATGAAAATCACGGATTACTAACTTCTTTATTCACAGCCACATCTGCATTTACTCTAACTGGTTTAATAGTACAAAATACAAATCAATTTTGGTCTACATTTGGGCAAATCATAATAATTACATTAATTTTCATTGGTGGAATAGGATTTATGACATCTACTATTTTTATTCTTAAAATATTTGGGCAACAAATTTCATTACCTCAGCAAATACTTCTTAGAGAATCTCTAGCAGATACAAGATCATTAGGCAAACTGCAACTTGGAAATTTAATTCCTACTATAAGTATTATTATTTCATATAGCATAATTATACAAATATCTGTAGGCATACTTTTATTTTTAGCATTCTATCAAGGAGTAAATACAAAAGAAGCGATTTGGTTAGCAATATCACATACAATATCCTCATTTAACGGGGCGGGATTCTTGTTTTTCAATACAGAAGGCTTACTAGGAGGATATGAAAAAAATATTTCAATTTTAACTTTAATAGGAATTAATATCTTTTTTGGAAGTTTAGGTTATTTAATATTTATTGATATATTTCAAAACTTTAAATGGAAATCATTATCTTTAAATTCAAAATTAGTAATTACCTCAACAATTTTTTTAAATTTGTTTGGAATGCTAATATTATTTGCTCTCGAATCTCAACCCAATGGAGTATTAGAAAATACTGGAATAATAAACGGGTCAGGGCAATCTCTTTTTAATACTGTAAGTGGAAGAACTGCAGGATTTTCATCTATAGATTTTAATTCAATTAGAATTCCAACAGCACTATGGTGCTCAGCATTAATGTTTATAGGAGGTGCATCTGCTTCTACCGCAGGAGGTATTAAGCTCAATACTATTATGGTTGTTTATTCATTTATACTAAGTACTCTCAAAGGATCTCCAGATACTTCTATTTTCAATAGAAAAATACCCCAAGAACAAGTAAATAGATGTATAACAATATTAATGATTTCGATAATGATCATATTCATTGCCACAATTCTAATTTCTTTAACTGATTCATACGAAATACATAAAATATTCTTTGAAATTTGTTCTGCTTTTGGAACAGTAGGATTATCTTCCGGATTCACTCAACAAAGTTCAAATTTAAGTAAAATAATATTAATAATACTTATGATAATAGGAAGAATTGGTCCCTTAACAATGGTCCTCGCCTTAGGAAATAGAAATAATCCTATTATGTACAAAAATGCAGAAGAAAGAGTTACAATAGGCTAATAAAAATATCTAACTTTAAATAATTATGAAAAAACAAGTAGCAGTGATAGGAATAGGAAGATTTGGTAGAAGTGTAGCTTCCGCACTTTATAATCTAGGACACGATGTTTTAGCAATTGATAAAAAAGAAGAAAGGGTGCAAGATATGCTCGGTAAAGTTACTTATCCTGTTTCTGGAGATGCAACAAATGAATTAACTTTAAAGGAACTAGGTGTCCCTTCGTATGATGCTGCTATTGTAGCTATCGGATCAGATACTGTCTCAAGTTTGATGACTTCAGTACTACTAAGATCATTAAAAGAAGATATGTATATAGTAGCCAGAGCTCAAGATGAATTGCAAAGCAACGCTTTAAGATTAGTTGGCGTAAATAAAACTGTATTAGCAGAACATGAAATGGGAGAACAAATCGCACATAATTTATTCAATCCTAATGTACAGGAATATATGAGTATGAATTCAACTTATGGAATTAGTAAAATTTTGATTCCCAAACATATACAAGGGAAATCTTTAAAAGAACTCAATATTGGAACTTCAAGAGATAAGTATAATTTAACAGCATTAGGCATAGTAAGATCTAAAAATATTATCTTAAATCCAGATGTAAATGAAATTATCAAAAAAAATGATATTTTACTCATAGCAGGCAACAACGAATTAATCAATAAACTTACAGACTAATTTGAAGGATTTAATAAATAAATATATTTAAATTTAGTAAAAATAAATCTAATTACTATAGAGACAAAATACTAGTTGCAGTATCTGGCAATAATGTTGACGAAAAATTAGTGCAATTTGCCAGTGAGTTCTCAAATCCTGAAACTACAATTGTTTTGATACATATAATCATAATTCAGCGATCTTTACCCTTAGATATAGACGATGAAAATTCATTTATTAAAGCCGAAAAAATACTTGAATCTCTAGAAAACAAAACAAGAAAAATACACTCTTCTACATTTGGTGAAATCATTCAAGGGAGACATGCAGGTTCAGCTATTTTGGAAATGGTAAAAATTAACAAGCCAAGATTGTTAATTATTGGAACAAATAAAAAAGCAAATGGAAAATTAAATATTGGCAAAAATGCTCAATTTGTACTTAAAAACAATATTTGCCCTACAATATTATATAAAGATAATGATTTTAATGAACAATTCTAAACAAACTACAAATCAAAACAATTGTATTATTTTTGGAAATTCTGATATTGGTAATTTTATAATTGAATCTTTATTAAATTCAAATATAAATTACAATATTACTTTTTTAACTGAAGAACAAATAAATACTAAATTTAACAATGACATTAATATTTTATTTGGAAATATTTACGATCCGAAAATTTTAAAAAATTTGGATTTTTCAAATACTAAGCTATCAATCTGCTGCTCAGAAAATACTAATTTAAATATACTTACAGCCTCTTATATGAAATCATTAAAAGCAGAAAATATTTTTTGCTGCAGTTACGATACACAATATAATAATTTATTAAATTCTAAAAATATAATTACTTTCAACCCATGGAATATACCCAACAAATTAAATTCTTTATGGAGAACTTAATTGTATATAGTTATGATAGGTGCAAACAATATTTCAGAACAGCTAATAGACTGGTATTCAAAATATAATCATTAAATCACTATAATTGAAAAGAAATTAAACAAATGTCATGAATTTGATCAATTGTATGGACCTATCTCCCAGCACGGTGATGCAACAGATTTAAATATTCAAAAATTATCAGGAATGGAACGTGCTGATATTCTTATAGCAACTACAAAAAGTGATAGTACTAATTTTGTAATCAGTGCTTTAGCAAAATCTAATTTCAAGGTTGATACTATTATAAATAGAATTAATAACATGAATTATGCAAAAGCATTTGAAGAAAATGGATTTAATATTTTAATTAATGTTGAATCAAATGTTTTACAATCTATAGAACAAGAAACTTCAATATTAGCGCCATGGTCAATTGCAAAATTAAAAACAAATCCATCAAAAGAAATAATTGGCATAAAAATAAATGACGATTCAAATATCATAGGAAAATCTATAAGTGAAATAGGATTTCCAAGCCATTCTCAATTGCTTTTAATAATAAGATCAAATGGCATTACAGATACCCCCGCTGAACATAAAACTATCCATCCCAACGATGAACTAATTGTATTAATACAGGAAGGAAAAAAGGAAAGTATGATAGAATATCTTAGCTAAGGAGATTAACCATGAAAAGTATATCTTATTTAGGGCCAGAAGGTTCTTACTGTGAGCAAGCAGCATTAACAAATTTTAGCAATGAAAAATTATTCCCCATGCCTACGATACCTGCTGTTATCGAATCAGTTCAAGATGATATTACTGATATAGGAGTTGTTCCCATTGAAAATAGTATTGAAGGATCAGTAACTTTCACACTAGACTCTCTGATTCATGATTTTAATGTAAATATAAATGGAGAAATAATGCTTAATATTTCTCATTCTTTAATTACCAATAAAATTAACACTTTTGATAACATTGAAAAAATTTATTCTCACCCTCAAGCTTTAGCTCAATGCAGAATTTATCTATCAGTAAAATTACCACAAGCTGACCTAATTCCTTCTTCTAGTACTTCGGCAGCATTATCTGACCTGATCAATGATGCAGAAAATTCAGCAGCTATAGCCCATGCAAGAAATGCTAAAAAACATGATTTGAATATTATAGAAGAAAATATACAAGACGAATTAAATAATATAACAAGATTTGCAATATTATCAAAAAACAAAACAAACCCAACTCAAAATGATAAAACTTCTTTTTGTTTTGACTTTAAAGATTCAGATAAACCTGGGCAGTTAATTGATGTGATGAGTCAATTCTCTGATGATAATATAAACATTACTAAAATTGAATCAAGACCCTCAAAAAAACAATTAGGCAAATACATTTTTTGGATGGATATTGACGGTCATTCAAAAGACAATAATTTAAATATAATATTTGAAAAAATCAAAACAATAACTAATACATTCAAAATTATAGGATCATATCAAAAATCTACAAGTATACACTGATTAATCTTCAGGATTTTGTTTATTATTTTTTCTGTTAATCAATCTGTCAATTTCATCAAAAATATCTTTTGAAGGTTCAATACCTAAGCTATCTAAATAATTACGTAAAGCTTCTAATATATCTAAAGAAGCATCTCGCATATTCATGGCAAATAACTTCAATTTCTCATTTTCTGTAAGTTCTGTTTGTTTTAATTTTCTCACCAACTTTGGGCCTAAAAACATTCCCAATGCAAATCCCAAAAACAGATTCCCAAAGCCTTTTATATTTTTATTTTGAGCCATTATTTTTCCTCCTCATTTTTTCTGAAGCAGTTTTAGTTGCTTTTTTTGCAGTTTTAGTTGCTTTATCCACATTAATTGATTTTAACGATTTTGTTATCAGATCAATAGTTTTAGAATTAATCTTATCAATTGGAGAAACAATATACCCAAATAAGGACCATAATTTTTGAGAATTTTCAACCAAGGAATCAATTTTAGTAATAATTTTATTTAATCTTAAATATCCAAAAACAACTAAAACAGCTAATAAAATAATAAATGCAATTAATACTATATCTCTTAAAACAGCAGTTATTTCTACCATATATAATTCCTTAATATTTAAGGTTTGACCAATATCCTTAGATTCCCATCATCATCAGTATGTTGATTCATAATACTATGATTATCGTTTTTTGCCCATAAAAATACATCATATGTATTTAATTTGTCTGGAATAATTACTTCTACTATAGAAGTTTTATCTATACTTATTTGTTCAGATAAAGCTGCAATAATACCTGCGCATGATTTACCTTTACCATCAAATAAAAAACATGCTTTGTTGTTGTAAACAGAGT
>CAYTCC010000033.1:480-12963 GCA_964436345.1 uncultured Dehalococcoidia bacterium | reverse complement strand
AATTCACTATCAGAAAATAATGATGTAATTCAAGATGTTTTAATTAGATTATCACCTGCTATAGAACTTGATGAAAGAACTCATAAGTATACAACTACTGGTATTTTAGATAGTAAGTTTGGATTTGCGATTGATAATGGTGATGCCGAAAAAGCTATTAATTTAATTGAAAATATGAATAATTTAAATCTTATAGGTATTCATTTTCATTTAGGTTCACCTTTATTTAGTACAATTCCTTATGTATTGGGGATAAAGAAAGTAATTGAATTTTTATCTCATTTTAAAAATTTAAAATTAAAAGAATTTAGCCCTGGAGGAGGTTTTGCTGTATCTTATACTGCTCAAGATAAAACTCCTTCAGTAAAAGAGTATGCAGAAGCAATATGTGACACATTGAATGAATCTTTGGATTTTTATAATTTCCCTAAACCAAAACTGATAATAGAGCCTGGTAGAGCAATCACTGGACCTGCTGGGATTGCTATATATTCTGTTGGAGCAATCAAAAATATAGAAAACGTAAGAAAGTATATTTCTGTGGATGGTGGCATGGGAGATAATATTCGACCAGCTTTATATGGTGCAAAGTATGAAGCAGTTGTAATTAATAGACTTTGGGATGAAAGACCTAAGGAGAAAGTTACTATTGTAGGAAAATATTGTGAATCAGGAGATATTTTAGTTAAGGATATATTATTACCTGAAATTAAGTCAGGAGATATTATAGCTATACCGGTTTCTGGAGCTTACTCTACATCTATGGCTAGTAATTATAATATGAATCCTAGGCCAGTTATTATTTCTGTTAAAGATGGGATGGATTCAATAATCAGAAAAAGAGAATCCTTGTCAGATTTGTTTAAAATGGACGTATGATTTGCTATTGGACAAAATAAAATCATTTTTAAATTTCAATGAAGAATTTCTTGAAAGTATTGTAATAAATCTATCATATAATGATTCATCTAAACCACTAATAATTGTTGGTACTAAATATGATGGCGTTTATGAATTACTTAGAATTATAGCTTCATATTATTTGTGTTCAAAAAAATGTTTGGCAAATAATACAATTTGTAAAATATGTACTATAGTATTTGATAACAAGTATCCTGATTTTCATTTAATTACATCAGATGAATCCATTCCTTATAATTATTCAATTAAAGCTGAAACCGTAGAAGAACACATAATTAAAAATTCTTATCTAAGTTCTGTAAATCCTGACGGGAAAGTACTTGCAGTGGAAGATGCTAATTTTATGACAAAGCAAGCATCTAATTCACTATTAAAATTATTTGAAGAATCTTTAACACAAAAACTTTTTATATTAACTACCCCAGATATAAAAAAAATTCCAAACACTATTGTTTCAAGATGTGAAATTTATAATTTATCTAGTGTTTCATATTCGAAATTTATTAATATTGTATCTTCGAAGAAGAATTTAGATAAAGAATTAATTGATAAAATCTGGTTTCTATCCAGAGGTAAAATTTGGTTAACTTTACTTCTTATAGATGATTTAGATTTGTTATTTAAATTTGATTTGGAAGCTAAGGAATTTATAGAGTTTATATTTTCCCCCATGTCTTTTAAACTTTCAAATTCTGAAAAATATTTAAATTTAATCAAAGATGATTATTTGTATTTTAATTATTTGATAGAAATAGGTATTGAGATTATTAAAGATGTATTGATAAGTAAAAATATTAATCACAAAAATAATTTAATAATAATTAATGATAATAAAAATATGTTTAATGCAGATAATAAAACTTTGTTAAAAGCAATACATAATTTAAGTTCTCTTGATTTTTATCTAAAATCAAATACAAATCCCTCTATAGTTGTTGATAATTTAATTTTCTCTTTATAGTTTTTAGAAGTTTTTATCGATTCACACTTTATCATTGTTGGCTTTGAAGTTGCGGGATTAAACATAGCAAATTATTTGAATAAAAAAGGTGTCCATGAATTTTGAATATTGTTTGAATATTTTAAAATATGTGTATTTAAATTAGGGATAGATGGTTTTTTTATTAGTCTCATTTTTGCTTCCTTGGGAGTTCTTCCAGCTTTTTTGTGGTTACAATCAGTACATGCAGTTGCCACATTATCCCAAATGTGATCTCCATTTTTAGATTTAGGCACTATATGATCTATAGTTAATTTCTTTTTATTATTATTACAATATTGGCAAGTGAAGTTATCTCTGGCAAAAATTCCAAATCGAGAAATTTTTTTCCCGTAAGGCCTTTTAATATACTTAAGTGTTTTAATTACTGAAGGGATGATAAATGATTGAGTTATAGATTTAATAGAATTTTCGCTATTGATAACTGTTTCAGCTTTTTCAGAAAAAATTAATACTACAGCTCTTTTTGCAAGGCAAATTCCTAAAGGAGAGTAATCTTGGTTAAGTATTAATACAGGAGTATTTATACCTGATTTCTTTGTTTGCATACTTGTTGTTTCTAAAATATTCATACAGATTTATTTATGTATATTATTATTTAAAATTTCAAATGAATCAGAGAAAGATTCCGGTACAAATGGTGCTTTATGAAGATTTAATGAATTTATTATTTTAATAGAATTTAATGATATTTGTGAGTTGATAAATTGATTTTCTATATTATTGATTTTATTTTTTATAAAAGGAGTTTCTGTAGCGTAATTGGTAATTATATTTGAATTGGAGACTTCAAAATGATAAGTCATTCTTGATAGAGATATTATTGATATTGTTATTATAACAAATGCAAAAATAACTCCTGTAATTATGCCTCCTATTCTATCTATTATTGAAGAAAAACCAAATGTAGCTAAAGATAAGATTGATTTCAAAGGTTTTGTTAAGGAGCTTGTTATTAATATACATATAATTATTAATACGAAATAAATAATTCCTGAAATGATATTTTTATCCAAGCTTAATTCCGGCAAAACTTTTATTATTGTTGGAGTAAATATTCCTGATAAAACCCAACCAATTAAACAAGCTATAAAAAATAAAGCTATTTTAATTAAACCGTTTTTGAATCCATAGAAAATTAGAATTAATAATATTAATCCAAATATAATATCTAATAAATTCATTATTTTGTTTTTGGTTCTTGTTTTGGGACTGGGTTAATTAATTCTTTAGCTAAAGAAATTGGGAGTACATTTGATAGTTCCTCTATACTCCAAATCCCACTTTTATTAATAGAATGTGTTACATGCCTTGGGGAATATAATGACATATTCCATCCAAAGGTTCCAAATACTTGTCCAGTAATTTCACCACCCTGTTCAGTGCATAGATATGTAATTTTAGGAGCATTATTTTCTACGTCACTAGCTTCCGGAGGTTCTTCACTTGAAGGCATTTCTTGCGCATCAGTACCTTTCTTTTTGGCATCTAAAGCTTGTCTAAGTTCTCTAGTTGTCTGAGGAACAGATTGTGTCATTCTTGAAGTTCCACCTGGATATATTGAATTTATACTTATTCCATAATCTGAGACTTCACTTGCAACAGCTCTTGAAAAACCAACTATACCTTCTTTAGCTGCGGCATAATTTGCTTGTCCTGATGCTCCAAGTCCGGATGAAGATGCACATAATACAATTCTTCCGTATCTATTAGGTAACATTTTATCTATTGAGTGTTTTACCATGTTAAATGTACCTTTTAAATGTACTTGAATGACAGCATCCCATTCTTCTTCGGTCATGTTGAAAATCATTCGGTCTCTTAATATCCCTGCGCAATTTACTAATATATCCAGTTTTCCAAAATTATCCATTGCACAGTCAATAATTTGTTTTGATGATTGAAATTCTGAAACAGAATCGGAGTTTGCTATTGCACTTCCTCCGTTTTCATTGATATATTCGACTACTTCATCTGCTGGTTGCTTCGAATTTCCTGAGCCGTCCAAATTTGAACCCAAGTCATTAACAACAATAGAAGCACCTTCTCTTGCCATTAATTCAGCGACAGCCTTTCCAATACCTCTTCCTGCTCCTGTGATTATAGCTACTCTACCTTCTAATCTATACATAAGTTATTTCTCCTTTTATTTTTGGGTTATTAGTATCCTATACCAAAAGTTTTTGGTACTAATTGTTCCATTTCAGCCATTTCAAATACTCCAGCTTTATATATTTTTTTATCTGGTGATGGATTGGAATATACATAAATACTTCCCCCATTGACTCCGAATACATACCCATTCACATTGGGAAGATATTCAGTAGATAGACAAACGGCCAAACTAGCCACATTTTCAGGGCCATCTTCTGTGGTTGGATTCCATCTTAATGAAGGATCGGATATCCCAATTCCTGCTTTGTCATCTGAATTTGAAGTCATTAACTCTGATGATAGGTAAGATTCTACTGTCCCTGAATGCAATCTGGTTTTGGCTATAGGGGAAATAGCATTTGCTGTTACACCATATTTTCCTAAATCAGTTGCTGTTGTTCTAGTTAATCCTATTATACCTTCTGAGGCGGCAGCATTGTTAGATTTCCCTATTTCTCCTAAACCTGCATCTGAAGTTAAATTCACCACTCTTCCGCTTCTTTGTTGTCTAAATAAAATAGCGGCAAATTTTGTAGGTGCAAACATACCTTTTAAATTATTGTCAATTACGGTGTCAAAGTCTTTTTGTGACATTTGAAAAATTAATCTATTGTTTGCTATCCCCGCTGAATTGATTAAAATATCTATTTTCCCGAATGAATCTATACAGTTTTTTATACAGTTTTCAGCTTCAGACATAATACTTACATTATTATAATCTGCTTTAGCATTACCTTTTTTGGAGTTTATTTCTTCAACTGTAGAGTTTGCAGGATCTTTTGAGTGTCCTGTTCCATCAATTTCACATCCGATATCATTCACGATAACATTAGCGCCTTCTTTGGCAAGTTTTTTTGCAATTGCTTTCCCAATACCTCTTCCACCACCAGTCACTACCGCAGCCTTTCCTTTTAATATAGCCATTATTATCTCCTTTTATTCTTGAATTTAATTATACAAAATATTAATTGGAAGCTGTGGTATATTTGCTTATTTTTAATTTAAATATTCATTTATTTCTTTTTTTAGATTAATATTGTTAATGTAATAATTAATTTTGTACTAGGTGTTAAAATGGATTTTCAAGAAAATACAGTTTTATCTAATGTTTCATTTGATGTGGTTGGATCTCGACCTGTAAGACCTGATGGTTCAGATAAAGTAACAGGATTGGCAAGATATGGTGCTGATATATATCCTACTAATTATATACACGGTAAAGTTTTAAGAAGTCCGCATGCCCATGCGAAAATTATTTCTATTGATATAAGTGAGGCTGAAAAATTAGATGGGATCATTTCTATAGTTACTCATGATGATTTCCCTGAGTCTAAAACTAAGGATTTAAAATATATAAGAGAAAACAGTCTTGCCAAAGATAAAGTTTTATATGTCGGGCATGCTATAGTAGGAGTTGCTGCAATTAGTCCTCATATTGCTGAAGAAGCCTTGGAGTTAATTAAAGTTAAATATGAAATTTTAGATCCAGTTATAACTGCGCCATTTGGATCCTCAGATCAATCTTCAATTTTACATGATGATTTAAGAACTGATTTGTTTGGAGAACAAAAAGATGGTTTAACAAATATTGCAAGTAAATTTAAACATGAAATAGGAGATATAAAAAAGGGTTTTGATGAATCTGACATCATTATAGAAAAAGAATTTAATACAGCAACTGTTCATCAGGGTTATATTGAACCAATGAATGTAACAGCCCACTGGAATAATGATAGCAGGGTACATATATGGATAAGTACTCAAGGTCCTTTTCAGATAAGAGAAGAAACAGCTAAAGCTTTAGGTATGAGAACATCTCAAATTAAAGTGACACCAATGGAAATTGGTGGAGGTTTTGGTGGTAAATTTCCTCTATACCAAGAACCTGTAGCAGTTATGTTGTCTCAAAAAAGTGGAAGGCCAGTAAAAATAATTATGACAAGAAAAGAAGTTTTTGAGGGAACAGGGCCAACATCAGGATCTTATATAAAATGTAAAATTGGTGCAACAAAGGAAGGTAAAATTATTGCCGCAGAAGGTTATTTGGCTTACGAAGCCGGAGCATATCCAGGGTCCCCTGTAGAAGCTGGTGGAAAGTGCATGTTTGCTTGTTACGATATTCCAAATGTTGCAGTTGAAGGAATTGATGTTGTTGTAAATAAACCAAAAACTGCGGCTTATAGAGCCCCAGGTGCAACTAATTCTACACTTGCAACTGAAACCATAGTTGACGAGATAGCTAAAAAATTATCACTAGATCCGATTGATATTAGACTTATGAATGCTTCAACAGAAGGTACTAGGCGAGCAGATGGACCAAAATTCCCAAAAATTGGATGTACAGCATTATTGGAAGCCATGAAAAGTCATCCACATTGGAATTCCCCTATAGAAGGAGAAAATATTGGGAGAGGAATTGCAATTGGTTTCTGGTTTAATGGTGGTGGCCCCTCTAATTGTTCTATAGGAGTTAATCAAGATGGAACAATAAATTTAGTTGAAGGTTCTCCTGATATTGGAGGTTCTAGAGCTTCTATAGCTATGCAGGCTGCTGAAGTTTTAAGTATAGATTATAAAGATGTTTACCCGAGTGTAACTCATACAGATAATTTAGGCTATTCAGGCGGTACTGGAGGTAGTAGGACAACATTTGCTACAGGTTGGGCTGCTATTGAAGCTGCCAGGGATGTAAAACAACAAATGATAGCTAGAGCGGCAAAAATATGGGGTATAGAGGAAAAAGATATTGAATTAAAAAACGGGATTTTTATATCAAATTCTGATTCAGAATTAAAACTTAGTTTTAAAGAATTGGCATCGATGTTAATTGATACAGGTGGCCCTATTACAGGAAAAGGAAATATTTCACCTACCGGAGTGGGAGGATCATTTGCAGGAAATATAGTTGATATTAAATTAGATGATGAAACTGGAAAAATTGATATCGTGAGATTTACAGCTTTTCAGGATGCAGGTAAAGCAATTCATCCAAGTTATGTGGAGGGCCAAATGCAAGGAGGTAGCGTACAGGGTATAGGATGGGCAATAAATGAAGAATACTTCTATGATAAGGATGGAGATTTAAAAAATTCTACTTTTCTGGATTATAGAATGCCTACTAGCTTGGATCTGCCAATGATAGATACTGTTATTGTTGAAGTTGCTAATCCTGGTCATCCATACGGAGTTAGAGGTGTTGGTGAAGCAAATATAGTTCCTCCCCCAGCGGCAATAGCCAACGCATTATATGATGCATCAGGTATAAGAATGAATATATTGCCTATGAGTCCAGCTGTTGTAATGAGAAATTTGCTTAATAATACTTAAAAATAGGATATTGTAAATACTACCAGTGGTGCAAATATTAAGCCTGGGATGAGGTCAGCAGAAGGTATTTTCTTTATATTGAGTAATCTGAATGCAATAGATAAGATCATTAAACCTCCTGTCGAAGTTAACTCTTTGATCATTTCTTCATTTAAAAATGTATTTCCTATTATAAGAGAAAGAAAAGTAAAAAATCCCTGAACTAATAATACAGATATAGAACTAAATAACACACCTATTCCCATAGTGCCAGAGTATACAAAAACCATTATTCCGTCTAATCCGGTTTTAACAAAAATCAAACCAAGATCTTTTGAAATCACTTCATTTAATGGAGCTAAAATTGCTAGTGGTCCGACACAGGCTATGAGGCTTGATACCACAAAACCTTCAACAAAAGTTTTTCTTTTGGGATTTATGCCATCATTTTTTGAATAAGTTTTTTTCTTTAACCATTCGCCTATTTGCTCCAATTTATATTCTATTTGAATTAATGAGCCTGTTACGCCACCAAGTAAAATTGAAATTAGAGGGATTACTGCATGAGATGTTTCTAAAAATGCTTCTACTCCAACCATAATTGTTATAAGACCTAATCCTATCAGGCTTATTTCTCTTATTCTCTCAGGGATTTTTGTACCTAGAAATACACCTAATGATCCTGTCATTATCATTACTGCCGCATTGATTAAAGTTCCAAAACCGGGGAATAGCATATTTTACCTATTATATAAATTGAATGATCATTATATTTTATTCATGTGAATTTTGTCAGAAATTCATTTATCTTTTTTTTGCTTATTACAGGGACAGTAGCGTCACCTTCAGGATAACCAACTGCAATAATGAGGTAAGCCGATTCATTAGAAGGTCGATTTAAAATTTTGTTTAAAAATTTCATTGGACTAGGTGTGTGAGTTAAAGTTACTAGTCCTGCTAAATGTAAAGCTGTGATTAAGAATCCTGTTGCAATACCAACTGATTCGGAAACATAATAGTTTTTTATTTTTTCAGATTTTTTATTTACGGAATATCTTTCAGCAAATATAATAATTAAATAAGGAGCCTTTTCAAGATGTGGTTTGTTAGCATCTGTGCCTATATGCTTTAGGGCATTTAGCCATTCTTTTGGAGCTCTTTTTGTATAAAATGCTTGTTCTTCTTTTTCAGCGGCATCTCTAATGGATTTTTTGATTTTTTTATTACTGACTATGACAAAATGCCAAGGTTGCTGATTCGCCCCACTAGGGGCTCTGCCAGCTGCTTTAATTGCATTTTCTAATACTTTTACAGGAATTTCTTTTGATGAAAAGTCTCTGATTGTTCTTCTTGTTTTCATTTTATTGAAAAAATCTTTTGAAATATCAATCATTTCTTTTTGTTTCAGATTTATCGAATGTATATATGCTTGAGATTTTTTGTTCATATTATTTAATCCTTTATTTTTGGGAGAATTAATCTCGAAGGGTAATTTGCATCATGGTATATTTTTTGTGTAGCTATTTTAAACTCGCAATCATCCCAGAAATCCTTTCCTGTATTATGGTTTCTGTCATGATTTGGAAAATCTGAACTAGCGATATATAGTCTTAATTTTTGGCCTTCTAGTACATTTATGCCCAAAGGCCGCAACTTAATTGTATATTCTATGGGGTTTGTATTAGGGATTAAATCATAATTTTCATAACTATTTCTGTATTTTGCTCTTAGGATTTCGTAACATAAATTTACTGGCATATCATCTTTATAAACTATTGCGAGCTTTACTACCCAATCTGTATCTTTTGCATCAGATGAAGCCCAAAGTTTAACAATAGGATTACCAATGAATTTAGTTACTGATGTGAATTTTTCAGTTTCATATAAAAGTATGTCATCCCTATTATGATTTGGACGTTGATCCATGGGTATTGTTTGTGAGTTTTGTAACATAAGACTCATAACAGGATCTCTTGGATCATATTTATATATATCTGGAGGTTCTTGGTTTGGTAATTTGTTATTTAAAATACCATTTGAATTTTTAACATTAGCATCTCCGTTAGAATGCAGGTAATATATTTCATTTTCTGAATTTTTAGGAGGCCATTCAGAATAATATTCCCATTTGTTATTTCCTAAAATAAATAATTTAACTCTTTTATTTTCAGGAAAGATTAATTCCTTGCCTTTAAACTGATGATCGTACCATTTTATTATTAAATCCGAATAAGATTCATCTGCTTCTTCGCCGTAATTGACAGGACCAATATTGCCTTTCAAATTTCCATTGTCATGACCCCATGGACCTATAATTAATTTATGGTAATTTTTGATCTGATTTTCTTGTTTATCTAAACCTATGAATGTATCTACAGTACCTATCAATCTATCCCACCAACCCGTTATATGCATTATTGGAACTTTTACTTTTGGATATACATCTGAAAAATCTTGCATTTCAACATGTGAATTTTTCATTAATTTTACTAAAGGATCATAAAGGGTTGAAAATGGCTCTTTTGGCAATGTTGATAATGGAGTCCACCATATATATTTCCCTCTTTCTACCCGATTCCATTGCTTTATAGATTCTAATTGTTCGTAAGGACCGCTTTTATCATCTAATTTTTTTCTTACAGGAGAAGCTAGCTGATATGTCCATTCAAGTCTCCTGCCTGTTTCAAATATTCCTCTCGTTAAATCTAAAGTTTTTGCTGCCATTCCACTTGATAAAGCAGATTTTAAATTAGGATGCTCTGATAATAACATCATCCAGGTATGCCATGATGGATTTGAATGCCCCCAGGTTCCAACAGTCCCATTACATAAATTTAACTTTGAAGCCCATTCTATTGTATCGTAAGCATCTTCAGCATCACCTGTTAAATATTTGTTTTCCCACATCCATATAAATTCACCTTCTGATTTAAATCTGCCTCTCACGTCTTGAACAATGACGGTATATTCTTTTGAGGTTAAGATTTTAGCATCCTGAGTATAAGTTGATCTTGTTTTATCATAAGGGGTTCTACAAATTAAAACAGGGTTTTGAGAATGGTTGTCTTTGGTATATATATCTGAATATAAGATTGTTCCGTCTCGCATTTTGCAGGGAACATCTTTTTGAACATATATATTTTTATTCATTATTGGAATATACGATTAAAATATGTTTTTGCAAAGCCCAGATAATAGGTTTTATTCGATTCATAAGCTTTTCCATGCCCACCACAATTTTCAAATTTGTGATATAAGGTATCAAGAGGCGCATTTTCATTAATTTGATCTGAGTGGTAAATGGGTATTCTTTTATCATCTACACAATGCACCATTAAAACAGGGTATTTCAGATTTTCAATTGTTTCGTATGGTCTGATTTCATCAAGATTTATTCCCTCAAGCCAAATTGAACTCCAAACAATTCCTTGAGATAATAATCCGGCAACAAATCCTGGGATAGGAGTTCTTCTTGGAATTTCACCTGTAATTAAATCTGTAATCATATTGTATGGGCTATCGATGAATATTCCTTTAACATTTTCATCTACATTTCCTGCAAGAATTGCGAGCACAGCCCCATAACTTATTCCATATAATGCTACTTTTTCAACATTTTTTGATGTTTCTAAATAATTTATTGCACCTTTAATGTCTGCAATCTCTTTTAGTCCGAGGCCAACTTTAGCTGCTTCGGATAAACCATGACCTCTTAGATCAAAAGTAAATATTGAATAACCCATTGAATGCATATTTTTTAATACTTCTAGCCCTGGTGGCACAGTTTGTTCTGATGTATGACCTGCTCTATTGCTATCTATGCCATGCAAGTAAATTATTGTGTTTTTTGAGTCATTAGGAATCCACCATCCTCTAAGTGTTAACCCACTATTATCTGTAGATTGAAATTCTACTTCTTCATATTGTAATCCGTAATCTTTTGGAGAAATTTCAGGAAGATTAATTATAGTCTTATATGCAAGACTCGTAATGTATACAGAAATCAAAATATATAATATTGCTAGCATTGCTATCCCTAAAGCAATATAGATATATTGCTTTTTATATTTCATTTCTTTAATTTGTTCAAGCATAGTTATTCTTTACCAGATTCTTCTAAAATTATCTTCATTCTATCTAATAGCAAGAAAAACATTAAAGCTCTATTTTCATTGCAATAATTATCAAGTTCCATAATAACATTGTCTTTATTGTCTGATTCTGTAAGTGATTCTAGTAGATTGTTATATACACCAGAATAATATTCGACATTAGCATTTTCAGGGACATTTAAGTTAAGCATCATATTCTCATACCATAAGCAGCTTATTAACTCAGATCTTTTATCACTTACTTCAGTTAAACTTTTAATAGCTGATTTATTTAAACTTGGGCTTGTTAAACCTAAGGATTCTGAAAGAGGATTGTTTTCTAGTTGATTAGAGTTTGAATTAATTAATTCTATTTTTTGTTTATTATTATTAACGCTATATAAGCTAAATATACTAAATATTAAGCTTAATATCGCAAATAGTAATATTCCTGTATTTAAATTATTCATTTTTTTTAAACGCCCCTGCTGGGACTCGAACCCAGGCACACGGTTTAGGAAACCGACGCTCTATCCTCTGAGCTACAGGGGCTCGTTATTATATATTTATTATTTTTTGTGCCGTTAAAAAGAAATTATAAATCGAATCAACTATTTTATAAAGGCATTTAAAATCAATAGATTCGATTTTTTAAGATAAAAATACATTTTTATTTTAAGTTGATTAGTGCTTTAGTGATTTTCAGGGAAATTGGAGTTTCTGAAAGAGTGTGTTGTATTAATAAATCAATTTCGTTTGAATTATCATTTTTGATTATATTAGTAATTTCAGAAAGAGTTTTACCTTTTAGTGATGCTCCGTTAATTTCAACTATTATATCCCCAGGTCTTATCCCGGAGTTGTGAGCAGGTCCGTTTTTATATATAAAACTAATCATGGTTTCGTTATCTGAATTTAATTTTATTTTTGCACCTATACCATTGTATGATTTTTTCCCCATCATAAGATCTTTTTTACCCATTACTGGATCTTTAAATATTCTATGATTTT
>CAYTCC010000033.1:0-380 GCA_964436345.1 uncultured Dehalococcoidia bacterium | reverse complement strand
TTTTCATCATAAGATCTTTTTTACCCATTGAAGGTGATTTATCCATTCTATGATTTTTTTTCATCATAAGATCTTTTTTACCCATTGAAGGTGATTTATCCATTCTATGATTACTTATTATTTCTTTATTGCTTGCATTAGCATTATTTGAAATTATTAGAGAGGGTACTATAGCGGCAATTAAGATTAAAATGGTAAATATCCCACCTAAAAGATAAAATTTAGAATCTTTTATTTTCATAATTGTTTTCCGTATTAAATTAAATAATTGTTTAATGTTAATATGTAATTATTAAGTAATTATTAATAATTTTTGTTTTACTGTAAATAATATGAATCAAACTATAGCATTAAAAGACGGATTAATAATCAATGGAACA
>CAYTCC010000032.1:0-13256 GCA_964436345.1 uncultured Dehalococcoidia bacterium | reverse complement strand
TTTCCCATTAGTAAGTGCTTTTTTTGCACCGTCATCAATAATAACTTCTCCTTTAATATTTTCGGTTGTTTGATTTAGCACTTTATCTACCGAAATATTTCCAGGGAATGCCAATCCCTCTGATTTTTTCCTGTCGAGTTCAGATTTAAAATGATTCACAGCTTCCCAATATACACCTTCATCTCTGTCTCCTTTGGAGCACACTGCCCCTCGAACACCAACGATATCTGGATTAATTCTTGATAATTCATCTAAATCACTTAATTTCAAATGCCCAGACAAAGCAGTACTCAATCCTCTAGATTTAGCAGACATAACCATATCTTTTAATTCTGATTCAGGAATAAAATCAAAAAGATTTCTTCCATCTTTTACAAGGGTATCAATCAAAAATCCATCGCATTTACCTTCTACAGACAAATCAACCATTAATGAAGGATCCAACCCCCCCTCATAAATTAAATTGTCTGCAAATAAAGAACCTATTAACATTGTATTAGATCCTGCTAAAGCTTCTCTGCATGCTAATAAAGTTTCTAATGCAAGACTATATTCTGTGTTCATAAACCCAACTTTAACAGATGTTGCTTTTAAAAGGCCTGCTGCATGAACAGCCATAGCCACAGTTCCTATTTGATCAGGAACGACACCTAAAGTTAAACTTGAATGTATAGGATCAGGAGCAATTTTTTTAACTTCTTTAAATATATTCGGATGTGCAGATCCAACTAGAGCTTCTTGAAGATTTTTTACATCAACTATATCTGCCCCACCTTTAATAGCCTGCTTTGCCTCATTCACATTTTGAACACTAACCAATAATAACATTTCAAACCTCTATTTAAATTTAATTAACTTCTAGTGAAATATTCAATTTACCCAAATCAATTAATTCAGCCTTTAATTCTTTTTTATTATCATCAGACAAATCTATAACTGGTAATCTAGGTCCTCCACTACTCATTCCTACTAATTCTCCCCAATACTTACACAATGCAACTGGTAATACACCACCAGCATCTGTAACTGTCTTGCCCCACCAACTATCTGATATATTTTTAATTTTCCTTATTTCATTTTCGTAAAGATTATTATCAATAATTCCTTTTGTTGCTTTATCTATAAATTTTACATAACTATTATTATCCGGAGTATCAAATCTCCAGTCAGAAGTATTAGCAAACATTACTTGTTGCTGAAAACCATGAACATCCCCTTCCCAAAAAATCCATTCATCAGGAGTACTAATAATTGCTTTAGTACCTAATTTTAAATGTGATGAAATAGAAATTTCTTTATTAAAACTAGCTTCTTTAACTCCCACTACATTTTCTATGTCTACAATGCTATTTAAATCATTAGCATTTAACACTGTTCCAAATTGAGGAGAATTATAATACATAATTGCAAGCTCAGTATGTTGTGAAATATATTTAACAAATTCTATAACTTGACCTGGTTTACGAGTAGCAAAGTAAGGAGCTCCTATAATTAACAATTCATAATTCAATTCTTTGGCATGATCCATTAACTCGAAAATATCATTTAATGATGTATGACTTATATGGGCTGCAACAGGCCAATCTTTGGCTTGATCTTTAACAATTGACATTAAATTTTTTCTTTCATTTATAGACAAACTCCAAAACTCACCCATACCCCATGAACAACCAGCCCCATTAGTTCCTAAACTTTTAATATATTCAATATTATTACGTAGACCTCTTTCGTCTATTGATCCACTTTCATCAAAAGGAGTTACTAAAGTCGACCATTGGCCTACTAAAAAAGATCTTGCCCATTCTTTTGCTTCATTTTTCTTATAATCATCCATAAGTAAAATTATTCCTTAATATAAAATCAATATATATTTTACATTACAGAAGTAGGATAAATAAACACTTGTATCGATTTAACTAATTAAGCTTTCCTTCCATTTGCTCTTTAATAATTTTAACTTTTTTAAACAATAAATTATTTTTAGTAAATTCATCAAAATTATTAACTACATAATATTCTGCCATTTTCCTTGATAATTCCTGTGTTTCTTTATCTTGAATCAAATCAGCAACCTTAAATAAAGGTATTCCACTTTGTCTTGTATGGGTTATATCTCCTTCTCCTCTGATTTTCAGATCTTCATTAGCTAATTCAAAACCACTAGACATTCTTTCAAATATTTTCAATCTTTCTATTGTATCTTCATTTTCATTACCAGAAACTAAAATACAATAACCTTCGTATTTTCCTCTACCTACTCTGCCACGCAATTGATGTAATTGTGATAATCCAAATCTATCTGCACTTTGTATCATCATTACGCTAGCATTCGGAACATCCACTCCAACCTCTATAACTGTTGTACTCACCAATAAATCTATATCCCCATTTCTAAATTTTTTCATTACATCTTCTTTTAAATCTAAATTTAACCTTCCATGTAATAAGCCAATATTATAATCTGGGAAAATAATATTTTTTAAATTAGCATACTCCTCTTCTGCAGAAGAGGAGTTCAATTTTTCAGATTCTTCAATCAAAGGACAAATAACAATTACTTGCCTTCCTTTCTCTATTTCATTCTTTAAATGATTATATGCTGCTTTAATTTTGTCTGGTGATATTAATTTAGTTTTAACATTCCTCTCACCAAAAGGCATTTCATTTATTTCAGATAAATCTAAATCACCATAAGCTGTTAATGCCAAAGTTCTAGGTATAGGAGTTGCCGACATAGTCAAACTATGTGGATAATATTTTTCACTACTTTTAATAGCTGCTCTTTGCAGTACTCCAAACCTGTGTTGTTCATCAATGATGCTCAGTCCCAAATTAGGGATTCTAATATTATCTTGTATTAAAGTATGAGTCCCTATCAAAAAATCATAAACTCCGTTTTTAATTGACTCCCGCATATCTTGTTTAATCTTCTCAGGCATACTTCCTAAAAATAATCCTATAGAAATTTCTTTAGATAATCGTTTTATTTTCAATTTAGAGTGAAAAGGGGATATTTTTATAACACTATCAAACATTTCTAATGTACTTATATAATGCTGTTCAGCTAAAATTTCAGTTGGTGCCATAATAGCCGATTTGTAATTTGCATTAATTACAGCAAGTGCAGAAACTACAGCTACTAAAGTCTTGCCACTACCCACTTCACCTTGTAAAAGTCTTGCCATTGGAACGTTGTGATTCAAATCTTTTGCAATTTCTCTTATTACACCTAATTGTGATTTTGTAGGAGTAAATGAAAGTGATTGAAAAAAACTATCAATAAAATTCCAAGAAACTCGAATTTTATATGCTTTTTTTATTTCATTATACTCTTTTCTTTTTAATAACCACGCACACTGATGCATAAAAAATTCATCAAATACAATTCGCTTTCTAGCGTTGTTATAATCTTCTAAAGTTTCAGGATAATGATATTGTTTTACAGCATTTTTTAATTCGATTAAATTTGCTTTATTTACAATTTCGTCAGGTAAATAATCTCCGATACTATCAGCCATCAAATTTACAGCTTTTCTTACTAAGGTTCTTATACTTCTTTGATGTATTTGTCCTGACAAAGGATAAACAGGAACAAATCTCCCCACGTGAGTTAGATCAGATTGATCATTAAATTTATTATTTCCAATTATTTCATATTCAAAATTACTTGAAAATAAAAGTGTACCTCGGAAAACATTAACTTTGCCACTGATGATAACTTGGACCCCTGGTTTTAATTGATTAACTAACCAACTTCTTCCAAACCATTGAACTTTTACATTACCCGTATCATCTCCCAAGATACCAATAGTTGCATTCACACCATTTCTATATCTTGCAGTTTTAGCTTCCCAAACTTTTAAAACAACTGTCTGTACTTCACCAGGTATTAAATCCTGTACTTTTTTAACATCATTGAAATCTCTATGTCTTTTAGGAAAATAATTTATTAAATCTTCTAAAGTTTTTATCCCTAGCTTCTCAAACATAGATATTATCTTTTTAGAAACTCTTCCCAATGATTTTATATCAGATTTTAATGACAATGTTTTCTTAGTATTAATATTTTTGCTGACAGATAGTGTATTATTTGTCTTCTTAGATGAAAAAGAATTATTTTTTTTTAAATTGTCTATCTCTTTAATAAATCTATCACAAAATAATTTTCTCAATTTATTATCTGCACTAGAATATAATGGCTTTTTACCATATTTGTCTTCTATGTTTCGTAAAATTGGAATCAAATAAACAATATTTTTTTCTATATATTCATCCAAGCCACCCCCGGAAACAGAAGTATTACTGTAATTATTCGAAATTTCCAGTTTGAGAATTCTTTCGAATATTTGTATATTTTCTAATATTAGACTTTTATCATGATTGTTTTGATAGGAATTCATAAATTTATTTTGTTATTCAATTGCTACCCAAGCTTCAATATTAGATTGTCCTCCATATTGAAATTCCATATCAATAGAATTAAATTGCCCAATTAATTGACTTTCTATTTTATTTATTTTTTCCTTACTATGCTCACCCCAATATAAAGTGATAAGACTATCTTGATCTGGAGACATATATGATATTGTTTTTGAAACAGATTCAATTAGTGTAGTTTCTGCAAATAATATTTTATCTTTGATTACAACTATGTATTCACCTTCTTTATATTTAATATTGTCCATAACTCCAGTTCGGGATGCTAAACTAATTGATCCAAAATTCATATCAGTTGTGTTATTCTCTAAATTTGAAATATTAGTATTTATATCTAATTCATTGTTATAAGACATCATAGATGCTAGGCCTTCAGGTATAGATTTTGTATTAATAATTGACACTTTTTTCACCGATTCTTGAGCTGCCAAATCAGAAGCCATAATTGCATTCTTATCATTTGGTAAAATAATTACATCATTAGTTTTACAAAGATCAATAGCCTCTAAAATTTCTGACACGCTCGGATTTAATGTTTTTTCACATTTTACAATTTTATCTACTCCTAAATTAACAAATAAATTATTGAATCCGTTACCATTAGAAATAGCAATAATAGAACATTTTTGATTTTCATTTAATTGAACTTCTAATTCAATTTCAGAATCATTAACAAATTCTTCAAATTGCTTATCCATATTTTCAATATTAATTTCCATTAATTCTCCATACTGTATACACGAAGACAAAATTTTGCCTGGGTCCTCGGAATGAGTATGAATTTTAACGTATTCCTCTATTCCTGTTATTACTGTAGAGCCTCCATTTTTATTAACAGCAATTTCTATTTCTTCATGTGAAGCATTTGCATCATTTATAACTAGTTGCACGCAATAACCCCATTCATCTTCAGCATGCTCTTGGACAAAATCTTTGATATTCATTCCTGTAGTAGATTGCCCAGGTTTATTCATTATTTGATCGATATCTGGTTTATCACCTGACATGTAACTTTTCATTGCTTCGAAAATAATTAGTAATCCCTGGCCACCTGCATCTACCACATTTGCTTGTTTAAGCACTTCTAACATATTGGGAGTATCTTTTAAAACTTTATTCGCATGTTCACAAACCAAAGGTAAAACATCATTAAAAGTATCATTATTATCTCTGACATTATTCCATGAATCTGAAAAGGATTTAATAATAGTTAGCATAGTTCCTTCAACAGGATTACTCACTGATTCGTAACTCGCATCTACAGCGTCCACTAATGAATTACCAAATTCTTTAACATCACATTTATTAAGTTTGTCAAAACCTTTAGATAAACCATATAATATTTGCGCTAAAATCACGCCACTATTTCCTCTTCCTCCTAAAACAGCATTTTTGGCAATTTTTTTGCTTACAATATTAATATTTTGTTCTTTAATCGTATTGAGGTTTTTCAATGCAGATTCCAAGGTCAAATACATATTAGTCCCAGTATCCCCGTCAGGTACAGGGAAAACATTTAACTGGTTAATTTGATCTTTAGTATTAAAAATTAAATCTTTGGCAAGGAACAAAATTTTAGCAAAATCTGTTCCGTTTATTGTTTTTATATTATTCATTTATTTATTTGAATATAAATGACAAAATTACTATACAGTGATAGAATAATTCTTCTATTTTAGTAACATTATAAGTAATATAACATATATTTATAATTAATATTTATTACATAACTTAAAGGTATTTATGGCAAAGTGTGAATTAACAGGAAAAATTCCACAATCTGGAAACAACGTAAGTCATGCAAAAAATAGAAACAAACGTAAGTTCAATCCAAATTTACAAAAGGTTTCTTTTTGGAGTTCAAAACTAAACAAGAAAATTAGTATAACTGCAGCCACTAGTGCAATAAGAGATATAGATAAAGTAGGAGGCTTTGATACTTATTTAATTAAAGCTAATAATTCCTATTTGTCTTACAAATTACAAAAAATCAAAAAAGAAATAATCAGTAAATCATAAAAAATTAATCATTTAATAGTTTTCTGAGGACAAATTGTAATAATCCTCCATTAACATAATAATTCACTTCAGCATTAGTATCAATTCTTGATTTTAAACTTGTAGTTTTTATATCACCAGTGTCAGGATTTTTGATAGTCATATTAAATAGACATGAAGGAGTTTTTACATCTTCAATATTTTCAATAGATAAGATTTCATCTCCATTCATTTTTAACAAATTAAAATCTTCTCCATTAACAAATTCAACAGGCAATATCCCCATTCCAATCAAATTAGATCGGTGAATTCTCTCAAAACTTTTAGCAATTACTAATCTTACTCCTAATAAGTAAGGCCCTTTTGCTGCCCAATCTCTTGAACTACCGCTTCCATATTCATCTCCGGCAATAAGTACTAAAGGAGTATTGTCTTTTTTGTATTCCTGCGAAGCATCATAAATACTCATAATCTCTTTAGTAGGGAAATAAATAGTATAACCGCCCTCTGTTTCAGAAGTTAATAAATTTCTAAGCCTAACATTTGCAAAAGTACCTCGTACTAAAATATTTTCATTTCCTCTTCTTGATCCGTATGTATTAAAGTCTATAGGTGAAATATCATTCATTTCTAAAAATTCAGATGCAGGAGAATCTTTGCTTATATTTCCGGCAGGAGATATATGGTCTGTTGTAATACTATCTCCTAAAACAGCCAAAATTCTTGCATTTTGAATTTCTGGCATTTGAGGCAATTCTTTTTTGAAATCATTAAAAATTGACAAAGGCTGGATATAGGTGGAAGATTTATCCCATTTGTAAATATTACCATCTGGAATACTGAGATTTTTCCAATTATCATCTCCTTCAAAAACTTTATCATATCTATTTTTAAACATTGAAGGATTAAGAGAATAATTAACTATAGAATGAATTTCATCTTTATTTGGCCATATGTCTTCCAAAAATACTTTTTCTCCATTATGCCCAATTCCAATCGGATCAGTATCAAAATTAATATTTAATGTACCGGCTATAGCATAGGCAACAACTAATATAGGAGATGCAAGGTAATTAGCTTTAACTTGTTGATGAACTCTTGCCTCAAAATTTCTATTTCCACTAAGCACTGCGCAAGTGACTAAATTCTCTTCATCGATTTTATTAGAAACATTTTCAGGTAATGGACCGCTGTTCCCTATACAAGTAGTGCATCCATGGCCAACGATATGAAAACCCAATTTTTCTAATGGGTCAATCAAATCAGCTTTGAGTAAATAATCATCAACAACTTGTGAACCTGGTGCCAAACTAGTTTTAACCCATGATCTTGAATTCAAACCTTTATTTACAGCATTTCGAGCTAATATACCGGCACCAATCATCACATCAGGATTAGAAGTATTAGTGCAGCTAGTAATTGCAGCTATTACTACAGATCCATGATCAAGCTCATTAGAATTTATAATCGATTGGCCAGTATCAGCCAAAAATGTATTAAAGTTAGATTTTACTTCAGATAATTTTACTTTATCCTGAGGTCTTTTAGGACCTGCCATACTTGGTTCTATTTCATCTAAGTTAATTGTAATTGTACTGTTATATTCTCTGATATTATGACTAGAACCAAATAAACCTTGAGATTTTGAATACTGTTCTATCAAATTAAGTTGATCATCAGTCCTTCCAGTTAATTCTAAATAATCTAATGTTTTAGAATCCACAGGAAATAATGACGCAGTTGCACCATATTCAGGTGCCATATTTGAAATTGTAGCTCTGTCTGGTAAAGATAATAAATTTAAACTTTCACCATAAAATTCGACCATTTTACCTACCACTCCATAACTTCTTAATTTTTGAGTTATAGATAACACAAGATCAGTAGCTGTTGCAGTTGCCGATAATTTACCTACTAAGTTAACACCAACTACCGACGGTATTTTCATATATACTGGTTGCCCTACCATCACAGATTCTGCTTCTATACCTCCTACACCCCAAGCTAAAACTCCCAAACCACTAACCATAGGAGTGTGAGAATCTGTTCCTATTAATGTATCTGGGATGGCCAAGGAAATATTATCATATTCTCTAACTGAAATTACCGGTGACAAAAATTCTAAATTGACTTGATGCACAATGCCAGCACCAGGAGGTACAACTTTCATATTATCAAAAGAATTCTGAGCCCATTTTAATAAAGAATATCTTTCTGTGTTTCTTTCGTACTCTTTATTCACATTGTTCATAAAAGCATTTTTTGTTCCAAAATAATCAACCTGAACACTATGATCAATAACTAAATCAACTGGAACCATTGGATTAACCTTCGATGGATCTCCATTGTTTGCTAACATAGCATCTCTCATACTAGCCAAATCAACTATTGTAGGAACTCCAGTGAAATCTTGTAAAAGAACTCTGGATGGGAAATAGGGTACTTCTTCTGAATTATCAAAATCATTCCATAATTTCAATTTATTAATATCAAAATCTTCATTAATATCTAAACTAGTATTACGAATTACATTTTCAACCATGATTCTTACTGCATTTGGCATTGTATCTATTCTTATATCAGGGTTCGATTCAGCTAATTTTTCAAGACTACAATAATAATAATCTCCAGATGATGTTTTAATACTATCTTTAATACCAAATTTATCAACAAATTTCATTTATTTATTCCTATCTTTCTAAATTAAAATATTTGTAATTTTTATCAATATATTCTTCTTCATCTTTAGGGACATCTTCTTCGGCATATATCGCTTCTACCGGGCAAACCGGTTCACAAGCAGCGCAATCAATGCATTCTTCTGGATTAATATAAAATTGGTCATCATTGTCAGTTGTATATATACAATCAACCGGACAAACATCTACGCATGATCCGTCCTTTAAGTCAACGCAACCTTTACTAATTATATAAGTCATAATTCACCCTGGAAATTTATTGAATATCTTAATAGTATATTTAGTTTAATATCCTTACAATATATTTTTAACCATTATTTATTTATTATGAAAATTAATAACAATAACAAGATCGTTTTATTAATTGATGGACATTATTTAATGTTTAGATCGTGGTTTGGAATCCCCAATCCTATGATAAATAAAAATGGGATTGAAGTTCGAGCAATATATGGTTTTTTCAACACTACATTTAGATTAATAAACACTTTAAATCCTACACACTTAGCTTTTGTTTTTGACCCAAAAGGACCCACCTTCAGAAATGAATTATATACTGAATACAAAGCTAACAGATCTGAAACTCCTGAAGAATTAAAAAAACAATTAGAAATAATTACATCAAAATTGCCTTTGACTAATATAAAAAGCATCATCGTAGATAATTACGAAGCAGATGATGTGCTAGGTACAATTAGTAAAAAATTAGGTGATGCAAAAACAAAAATATTGATTTACTCTGGTGACTCAGATTTACATCAATTAATTGATGACAATATCCACATAATAACTACCTCAAGAACTGGCGAAATTATAAAATACAATAAACATTTAATAAAAGAAGTTTATGAAGGTTTGAATCCAAACCAAATAGTTGATTTCAAATCACTTACGGGTGATACTTCAGACAATATCCCAGGTATACCAGGAGTTGGAAAAAAAACTGCTATAAAATTATTAAATGAATTCAAGACCTTGGATTCACTCTCGCAAAATCTCGATTTAATAAAACAAGGAAAATTAAAAAACAATTTACTCGAACATTTTAGTAATTCTCTCAAAGCTAAACAATTAATTGAAATTCATTTAAAAGCTCCTGTTGAACTTGATTTAAATGATATTGAAATACTAAATATAGACAATGAAAATTTAATTTCATTTTTAAAGGAATTAGATTTCAATTCCTTAATACAAAGACTAGGAAAAATAAATATTCCCGGTTTATCTGATCCAAATAATGATAACAAAAACAATGAGAGTAAAATTACAAATGAGTATGAGAAGACTCCGCATAATATTAAATTAGAAGTTATAGATTCAATTTCAAAATTAAATAATTTAATTAAAATTCTAATACAAAAAAAAGAATTTGCATTAGATACTGAAACATCAAGTCTGGACGTAATGAACAATGAATTAGTTGGAATATCTTTTTCATACGGGGATTCAAACGGTTTTTATCTTCCATTAAACCATGTCGAAGATAACAATCTCCCGTTAAAAGAATCTTTAGAATTATTAAAACCCATACTAGAATCAAGTGAAATCTTAAAAATAGCTCATAATATCAACTTTGATTTATCGGTGCTCAATAATGCATACAAAAATCTTAACATAAAAATAAACATTAAAAATTTTAATTTTGACACATTAATAGCTGCCAATCTTTTAGGATATAGAAATATAGGATTAAAAGAATTAGTAACAAATTTATTTAATATAGATTTAGAACCAATCACAAATATTATTGGAAAAGGAAAATCTCAAATAAGCATTGGAAACAAACCAATTAATGAAATAGCTAAATATGCCATTAACGATGCATACTTCACATACAAGTTAAAACAAAAATTTGAAAACGAATTATCAAATAATAATTTAGACAAATTGTTTGATGAACTTGAAATAAAGCTAATACCAATTTTAATACAAATGCAAAGTGAGGGAATGCCAATTAATTTAAATCTATTAAATGTACTGCAAAATGATTTTGCAAATAAAATTAGTACGATTGAAAGTAATGCAAAAACTTTAATTCAAGAAGAAATCAATTTAAATTCACCACAACAGTTAAGTAAAATTTTATTTGAAAAATTAAATTTATCTACAGAAAACATAAAAAAAACCAAATCAGGTTACTCTACCGGATCAGAATCAATAACGGAATTAATAAATGGATTAACATACAAATTCAAAGAATCTGAATCATTCAATCTCAGTTTTGAAGACAATACAAAAATACAATTTTTAAATTATATTCAGGAATATAGAGAAATTTCAAAACTATTATCCACTTATGTAATGACATTGCCAAAATTGTTAAATTCAAAAACAAATAGGGTTCATACAAAATTTAATCAAGCAGGAACAGCAACAGGAAGATTATCAAGCAGCGAGCCAAATCTTCAAAACATTCCAAAAAGAACCAATTACGGAAAACTAGTGAGATCATCATTTGCGGTACAGAAAGAAAACAATGAATTTGTATCCGCTGATTATTCACAAATAGAATTAAGGGTATTAGCTCATTTTTCTGAAGATCCAAATCTCAAAAATGCCTTTCTGAAAGGAGAAGACATACATAATTTTACAGCTGCAACTATGTATGAATGTGATTTAACCAATGTAAATGATGAAATGCGAAGAATAGCTAAAATCTTAAATTTCGGGGTATTGTATGGTCTAAGCCCTTACGGTATTTCAAAGCAAACAAATCTATCAGTTAATAAAGGGAAAGAATTCATAGAGTTATATTTTAAAAGATTTGGAAAAATTAAAGATTATATAGAAAATACCAAAGAAGAAATCCACAATAAAGGATACGTTGAGACTTTATTTGGAAGAAAAAGATATATTGACGAAATCAAATCAAATAATGCTCGAATAAGGGCCCATGGTGAACGTATGGCAGTAAATATGCCTATTCAAGGAACTGCAGCTGAAATAATTAAAATTGCAATGATAAACCTAAACAATTCGAAAGATTACAAAAAAATAAAAGGGAAAATGCTTTTACAAATACATGATGAATTAATTTTTGAATGTGATAAAAATAATTCAAAATATCTTACAAATATACTTAGTAAAATCATGCCCAATGTAGTAAAATTAAATGTTCCTTTAACAATTAATATTGAAAAAGGCCAAAACTTAGGCGAAATGAGTTAAAAAAACTTATAGGAGAAATAAATGAGTAACGATATTAAACCAGTAAATACGCTGATTAAATCAGTAAATTTATATACTAACAGGATGAGAAAATCCAGAAAAGAAACTATAAAAAATGATCTTTCTTCTTTCATTCAATGGCTAACTGAAAGTCTAGAAAATAAATCATATGATAAAAACGACAATCTGGAAAATATCAACCTTAATATCATTGAACCTTTTTTTATTGAACAATACGTACAAATAACTAATCTAAAACATTCAAATCAAAATGCTTCAAAAAAATTATCCGTTGCTAGAGATTATTTGAACTATATACACAATGAAGGATTTACTGAGGCAAATCTTGGAAACCATATAAGAAATAAAAAAGGTCGAAGAAGTGGATCTGTATCTCTAAAGTCAAAAATTCATGAAGGTGATATTGTTGAAATTTCTCAAGAATATCATAATTCATTAGAAAAAGAATTAACGGTAAAATATAAAGAAAGAGAAGATGTCGTAGTGGATATTAATAAAGCTGCTGCAGATAAAGATTTTAGAGAAAATGCACCGTTAGAAGCCGCAAGAGAAAAACAAGGACTAATTGAATCTCAAATTAAAACTATAGAAGAAACATTGAGACAGTCAGTCATAATTAATGCAAAAAAAAGTACTAAAAAGAATAAAATTGCGCAAATAGGCTCTAAAGTAACTCTTGAAAAAGAAAATAAAAGAACTAAAATTAATCTAGTAGCTTCACCTGAAGCAGATGTTAATTTATCTAAGATATCTCTTGAGTCACCATTAGGAAAAGCCATTATAGGGAAAGGTGAAAACGAGCCGGTTATAGTATCGGCCCCAGCAGGTGAAGTACACTATAAAATAATCAAAATAACTTAATATTTTATCCAATAATCCAATTTACTCAATAGTAATTAATTTACTTACTTTATTGATAATAAAATCTGTAAT
>CAYTCC010000031.1:0-13586 GCA_964436345.1 uncultured Dehalococcoidia bacterium | reverse complement strand
TTAAAAATTGGGTGACTCGCAAATATAGCTGCTCAAGCGATTCAAATATAAGGAATTTTAAAGATATTTATACAGAGCACAGTCATTCCAGATTCCCAGTATATGAAGGTTCGGAAGATAACATTATTGGTATTATTTCTACAAAAGATGTCCTAATGGAAATTTCTAAGAAAAAAATAGATGATGAAACAAAAATAAAAGATCTAATTCGACATCCATATTTTGTTCCTGAAACCAAAAGAAATTTCGAAATATTTAATGAAATGAGACTTTCAGGAGATAAAATTGCAATCATTATCGACGAATATGGGGGCTTATCAGGAGTAATGACATTAAAAAAATTACTTGAAGAAGTTGTTGGAGATTTTGGAGAAGAAGGAACTAAGCCAGAAGAAGAATTAATAGAAATAGACACCAATACTTTCAATATTGATGGCGGGATGAGTATTCAGGATTTGAATGAGGAATTTGAAGATATAGATATTAATATCCCTGACGGGGATTACGAAACAGTAGCTGGATTTATATTACAAAAACTTGGTAAAATGCCTAAACTAGGAGATCATTTCGAATATTTAAACTTAATATTTGAAGTCAAAGAAATGAAAGGATTAAAATTAGAAATAGTAAAAGTAACAAAAAAACATTCTTCATCTACATCATCTATTAAAGAAACTAATACCTAATTGTCATTTCTATAATGAACACTACTAACAGCACTTTTAAATCGATTATCCCATTTATTTCTGGAAACATTCATCAAGATTCAAATATTATTATTGGATGTTCTGGAGGAGCTGATTCAACTGCATTAGCGATATTATTATCTTTATATTCAACAAAAATAAATATTAACATTAAGTTAGTATATGTAAATCATAATCTAAGAGATTCTGAAATGATAAATGATGATAAAACATACGTTGCAAATTTAGCAAAAAAATATAAATTAAAATATAATTCTACTGAAATTACCAGAGATGAATTTGAAAGCAATCATAACGGCTCTGTAGAAAATACTGCCAGAATTCTTAGATTTAACAAATTAGCAGATGAAGCAAATAAATTTAATACCAAAAATATATTTTTGGGACATACAGCTACAGATAAAGCTGAAACTATTTTATTCAATATAATTCGCGGAACTGGGTTAAAAGGATTGGAAGGTATAAAAAAAGCAACAACAAAAATTATTAATAATAATAATTATTTTATAATACGTCCATTATTAGATATAGAAAGAAAAATCACTGAAGAAATTTGTAAAGAAAACGGGTTAATACCTATGAATGATAAAAGCAATAATGATTTAAAATATACAAGAAATAAAATTAGAAAAACAATTTTTCCATTATTAAAAGAAATAAATCCAAAAGTGGTGCAATCTATAGTAGATTTAGGTTCTTTAGCCAAAGATACAAACGAAAGTTATGAACTGTTAGTAGACAAATGGTATACAGAATTAATAAGTTTTAAGAAATTAAATAATGAGCAAATATTTACAATTAAAAACATTGATACATTTAAAAAATTACCTACAAAATTAAAAACAGAACTAATAAAAAATATTCTGAATCATACAAGTATTCCAAAGAAACAAATCACAGTAAAACATATATTTAAAATCGCAGAATTAATTTCTTTACAAGGGACTAAATATTACAATCTTCCGAACAAAGTAAAATTTATTAAAGAATATAATATTGCATCTTTTACATTTTCTGAAAGAAGCAGCAAATTAAATTAATTTATTTAATTTAGAATTATCAATCATACCAGGGATTTGCCCATTTCGTGCAACCTGTTTACCTTCAATCTGTTTAATTTCTGATCTGAATGGTAATGATTGAGCTAATCCGATATATTTCTCAACAATAATACCCTGAATTGGGAAATTATTGTCTTTAAGAACAGTTATAGAATCTGGGTTTATAGAATCTCCCGAAATATATATTTCAACAAATTTGAAACCTGCATTATCCAATCTAACTCTTAATTCATTAATAATACTAAAATCAGCTATTGAATTATAATTATCTATAATTAATTCTACTCCTCTGGTTTTTTCTTTTAAATTTCCAGCTATTGTTAATGATTCATTACTAGCTGTTTCTAAAACACCAACGGAAAATATCCTTTGTATATCAGCTTGTAAAGTAGAATCGTAAGCTTTGGCTGCCAATAAAGTGTCTCCAAAAAGCATAGACAATGATTCTGACATTGTATCAAAGGTAGTACCATTACTCATTCTTGCACCTAAACTAGTGCTGCAATGATCACATCCACCTATTATTGAAGAATAATCTAATAATTCTGAAATATTTGGGTGTACAAATTTAGATGCTCTTGATAAAACAGGGATTTCGCCTGAATTTTGCGAACAATTTTTTGCTGCGGTTGCCCAACCAGAACATGAGGATAAAATCCCATTAATAGAAGGTTCATATAATCCAAACCCTCCATATGGTCCTGTAATTCTTAATCCTACCTCTTGTTTAAGTATTTCTTCACCTTCTTCCAATGCCCATACTTCACAACCTGTGTCAGGTAATACTTTTTCTAATAAAGATAAAATTTCAGTCAGGCCGCATATAATTCCATCTTCAGTAGCATAAAACTCCATTGTAACAATCGGATTTAACGAATTATTTCTTAATACTGCAGCATTTCTCTGATGTCTTATATCGCCAACATCACCTATTAATATAGCTCTCCTAGCTTCAAATTGATTTTCTGCCATTTTATATGTTATATAACTATAATTTAAAAGATATAGTATGTTATCTTGTGATAATGATAAATGCAACACAACATTTCATGTTTTTATTGACATTAAATGTTATTCCCAAAAAGAGAATTAATTGACTGTTCCTGAATCATTTTTTGGTCTTTTCCAAACATGGATTGGTGTTTATGGTTTAACTTCAATAACATTATCAATTTCTTTTTTTTTATTCTACAAAAAACTGTTAATTCATATAAAAAATTCTATATACAATTTAGAATTTTATAATTTAAAACAAAGAATAAAAAATGTATTAACAAACGGACTTGCTCAAAAAAAGGTTTTAAAAAGATTTGACTTAAAACAAGATATATCAGGGATTGGGCATGTGATAATTTTCATATCGTTTTTATCATTTAGTTTTTCATATACATTATTCATATTTGCAGACTCTATAAACAATCAATTTTCATCAATATTACTGACTAAAGTTGGCAAGCTTTTGTATTTAAATTACCTGGAAATCCTAACAGTTTTAGTCTTGATTTCATTATCTGCAGCGTTATATAGAAGGTGGATAATATCTCCTAAGAGATTAAGCTATAGTTTGACAAGAAAACCAGAATCAATAATCATAATACTCCTAATTGCATTATTGATGTTAACTCATTTGTTATCAGAAACATTTAACCATTCCATAACTAATTCTAATGATTTTTATATTATTTCAAATTCTTTAAGTAATCAGCTTAAATATTTAAACCTTAGTCAATCATTAAGTATTACTCTACATGATATCTTTTGGTGGGCTCATTTACTGACAATTTTGTCTTTTGCAATATATATACCAATATCAAAACATATGCACTTGCTAGCAAGCCCTTTAGCATTTTTCTTTGCCAGTTTAAATAAGACCGGAGTAATTGATACTCCCGAAAATTTAGAAACTATGGATACTTTTGGCGCAAATAATATAAACGCTTTCAAGCCAAAACAAATTATAGATTTTTTTGCATGTGCAGTATGTGGTAGATGTTCTGAAGTATGCCCTACTAATCTTACAGGAAAACAATTGTCCCCTATGTTTTTAATAAATAATTTAATGGATAATGCCACAAATACTTCAATTTCTACTTCTGCAAATTTCAATGATGGAATAATTAATAACAATGTTACAGAAACTGAAATTTGGGATTGCTTAACTTGTGGAGCTTGCGTTAATGAATGCCCTGTTGGAATAGAACATATTAGTCCAATTATAGAAATGAGAAGGCATATGGTAATGGAAAAATCTAAAATGCCTGAAACTGCTGAATCAACTTTAGTAAGTTTAGAACAAAGAGGACACCCTTGGAGAGGTACAACATACACTAGATCTGATTGGCACACAAATTTAAATGTAAAAAGCTTATCTGAAAATCCTGGTGCTGAATATTTGTTATGGGTTGGCTGTACAGGAGCTCTAGTTGAAAGAAATCAAATGGTAACCAAATCAATAGTAAACGTTTTAAATTATGCTAAGTTAAATTATGCAATTTTAAGCGAAGAAGAAACATGTACAGGAGACCCGGCAAAAAGGATAGGAAATGAATATCTTTTCCAAATACTTGCAAATCAAAACATTCAAAACTTTATCAAATACGATGTAAAAAAAATAATTACTCATTGCCCTCATTGCCTAAATACAATCAAAAATGAATATCCAGCATTAGGTTTTAAAGCAGAAGTTTTAAGTTACACTGAAATACTCCAAAATTTAATTAAGGAAAAATCAATCATACCTATATTAGATAATGAAAAATCAACTGCATATCATGATCCCTGCTATCTTGGTAGACATAACAATATCTATGATGAACCCAGAAATATAGTAGACTCAATTCCAGGGCTACAAAGAATGGAAATGTGCAGGAATAAAGACAAAGCTCTTTGCTGCGGTGCAGGCGGTGGACATATGTGGATAGAAGAAAGTAACAATAAAAGAGTCAGTCATATGAGGACAGATGATTTTCTTGATACTAAAGCTGATATTTTAGCTGTAGCATGCCCGTTTTGCTTACAAATGTTTGAGGAGGGATTATCAAGTAAATCTCCAGATGAAAATAAAAGTGTCAAAGATATAGCAGAATTATTAGAAGAATCTATCAATAAAAACAATAAAGATTAATTTTTTATCAAAGTGGATGATTATTTAAATAAATTTCAGCAAGTTCTAAACCGTTGAGGTTTCCAACATCAAAATGATTACTTTCAGATTCAGTAACAATAAATCTATCATCAGATAACATTTTTGATAATGCATCAGTTAATTGAATTTCACCCCCATGTCCAGGCTCTAAATTATGTAAATAATCGAATATTTTAATATTTAAATAATATCTACCTAATATTGAAAGATTTGAATTTGTATCCTCGGGGTTGGGCTTTTCTAACAATTTATTTACAGTCAGATATAAATTTTCGTATTTTAAGCCTGTTTCAATAATACCAAAACTTTGAACCAAATCTTGAGAAACATACTTTCCAAATAAAATGTTTATTTTATATTTTAAATAAATCGATTTCATTTTCTTTATTGACGAATTCCTATCCAAAATTAAATCATCTGGTAATATAATTCCAAAAGAATCATCCAATATATGATCTTTAGCTAAATAAATAGCATTGCCTAAACCTAAAGATTTTTTTTGTTCAACAATTTTAATATCTATATCTACATATTCATTTTTTTTAAGACCAGGCAATTTTTTATTATTATTAATACAGCTAATATGATCTTTTAATTGCTCATCTTCAGGAGAAATTATGAAAACTATTCTATCAATATTTCCCAAAATACATTCCGATATAGCATAATCTATCATTTTATAATTACCAATTTTGACTAAAGATTTACTTATATTTTTAGTCAAAGGATATAATCTCGTACCTTTACCAGCGCAAGGGATAACTACTGTTGATTTTTGATCACTCATTATAATTTAACAAATTATATTATTGATATGATATCAGCTTTAAATCTTCGTTGAGTAGATAAAATAAATAAAATATATGCTAAAAAGGCAACTCCGGTTAATCTAAACAACCAAGTATAATCTACAATATCTGCCATATTTCCTAGTATCAAATTTCCAAAAGCCATAATTCCGCCTGCATGTAATAAATATAAGCTCATTATTCTTCCGCGAATCCCATCTGGAACAACTTTTTGGATCATTGTCGTTGTAAGTGACATAAATGAAGATTGGCACCCACCTATTAGAAATATTATAAATAAGCTAATACTAAAAACTAAATCTCCATGTAAAGATCCAACATAACCTAGCATCAAAGGGAAAATCCCACTTCCTATAGCTGAAATAACAAAATATTTTGACTTAATACTATTATTACTAGCACTAGATAACATTAAATTCCCAACAACTGAGCCTGCGCCGAACATCATTATTAAATATCCCAAGAATGCCCCAGTACTATCATTTAATCCCTGATTAGCAAAAATAGGCATAATAGATTCATAGGACATAACAAATGCACAATGAAAAGCCACTGTCAAAATTATTAAAAATACCAAACTGTTAGTATAAATATATTTTATACCCTTATATATACTACTGAAAATATCTTCGTCAGACGATGATTCACCTACAGATTTTGTTTTAATTCTAAAGATAAAATATGTACTAACTAATTGAAACAAAAAGCTAAATAATAATAAAAATTGACCACCGTCCAAAATATTAAGACCAATAAAAGGAGTCCCTATTAATAAACCAAAAAATCTACTCCCGTGCCTTGTTGCTGCATTCAGTGTTATAGCATTTAATAAATTTTCTTTGGGAACCTGGTTTGGAATTAAAGATGAAACAGTCGGTTCTTGAATTGTTCTAAATATTCCTAATATAAAAGCTATTGAAATAACGAACAATAAAGGATAAAAATTTAACATAGAAGAAATAAATAAAACAAGACAAAAGAATGAATTAAATATATACATTAGAAATGCTAATGTTTTTCTGTCATATTTATCTGAAATATATCCTGCGAAAGGAGAAACCAATAAAAATGGAAGCATACTAGCAAAAATAACTAACCCGACATTAGTTGAATTACCAGTTTCTTTTAAAATCAACCATGACAAGCCCACTGAGAAAGTCCAATAGCTGCAACCTGATAACATATTAGATATCCATGTCATTCTAAAATCTTGATATTTTAATGATGCAAACATGGCAGAACTCATAATAGATTTCATAAATATTCCTAATAAAAATTAACAAAATTAATCATATTTGAATTGATAAAGAAATCAAAATGTATTTAACAACTATTTTTTGGTTTCAATATTGATAATTTATTTTCCAAGTAAGTAAAATATAAATAATGAATAAAATAGATTTTCAATGCATTATTATAGGTGCCGGACCAGCTGGGGCAAGAGCCGCATACGAATTATCTAAAACCCAAAAAAATATATTAATTATAGATTACAGAGAAAATTTGGGTGATAAGTTATGTACAGGAATAATAGGGAAAAATTGTGTTGACGAATTCGGTTTAGATAAAGACTTAATATATCATGAAGCAAATTCAGCTGACATATACTCCCCTGACAATAATCATTATTCTCTCCAATCAACAGATTCAAAAGCAATGATAATTGACAGAGTGAAATACATAAAAAGACTTACAAATTTAGCTAAGAATAACGGAGTCAAAATATATAAAAAAGCAAGGGTACAATCAATAAGTATAAATAATAATAAAGTACAATTATCCTATAAATCACTTAACAAAATTTATAATGTAACTTCTAAAACTATTGTTATTGCATCCGGACTGGAAAATAAATTGTTAACTGATGTTAATTTAAACCCACTAGACAAAAAACACATTCTCAATGGTTCCCAAATTATTATTGAAAATCATCTAAATATTAAAAACACAAAAGTTTTTTTAGGTTCAAAATATGGACCACAAGGATTTGGATGGGCAGTTCCTATAAATCAAAACAAATTATTAATAGGTGTTTTAACTAAAGGTAAAAGTAAAGAAATAACAAAATCTTTTATGAAAAATCTTTTAGATCAATACCATATTAATAAATCAGATACCAAAGAGATTAAAACATGGGGAATACCAATCAAACCAATAGAAAAGACATACTCAGAAAGAACATTAGTAATAGGAGATGCCGCGGGATTAGTCAAACCAGTAACTGGCGGAGGGATATATTATTCTCAGTTGTCTGGCAAAATAGCAGCAGAAATTATATGCAAAGCACTATCTGAAAATTCATTCAACGAAGATACTTTGTCTGAATACGAAATTAAATGGAAAAATAAAATTGATAGCGAAATAAAACGCGGTAATAAAATGAGGGAAATATTATTTAATTTTAGTGATCAAAAATTATCACAATTATTACATTTTTCTTTAACAAACAAACTCATTCTTAAAATTTTATTATCTAAAGAAATTTCATTTGATAATCATTTCAAATCTTTTGAAAAATTTATTTACAATAAGAATATAATTAAAATTTATTCGGATTCCAAATCTAAATTAATAAAAAGTATAATCCCAAATCTAAAAAAACATATTCTAAATTAAATTATTTGATTTTTGAAACTAAATAATCTTCAGATCTTTCTAATAATATTGCATGGTCAAACTCATTAATTCTTAAAGCTTGTATTTTGTCAAAAGCTGGATACTGTAATTGAAGAGGATCACCAAATTTCTTAGATTCTTTACAAGAATCTATTACATTTACTATTTCTTGTGATTGAATAGGTATTTCTTCGAGCAAACTTTTCATGTAAATAGCACATAATTCATCTTCCTCAGTTCGTTTCTCGCCGTAAGCACTTCTTGCACCCATAGCTACTAAGCTTACAATTTTAGGTTTTTGCAATTTTATAAAATTCACAGTAGCTTTAGCATTAATCAATGCTCCGCCAAGAATTAAATCTGCATTAGATGCCAGTTTAGCACCGGTAGTACCATTCATAGTACAATGAATTATTGTTTTATCTTTGATATTTTGTCCTTTCAAATCATAAGGTGAATTACCAAAATCAAAATTGTCAGGCCTTATCCCTCCAATTTCTCCCATACAATAATCACCGAAACCGTTTTCTTTCATATTCAAAGCCTGTTCAATATCTGAAACATTTAATATATCTTTAACTCCATTTTCAAAAGCAAAAGATTGTGTAGTAAAAGCTCTGTATACATCTATTATGACTGTAATTCCTTTTGCAGTTTTCGCACCATCAGATAAACTCAATATATTAATTTCCATTACCGCAACTCCAAAGGTAAAGTAAAATTAATATCTCTTTCGTCAGTTCCAATAATATTAATCTTAGATGGTTTTAAAAAATTTATAAAATTATCTACTAATATTTCTGGAGTTGAAGCTCCTGAAGTTATGCCTATATTTGATAATCCGTAAAAATTGTCTTCTTCAATTTCATCAGAAGAATTCGCAAGCAAAGCTTTAATACCATATGATTCAGCAACTTCTTTTAATCTGACACAATTAGAACTATTTATAGAACCTATAACAATAATCAAATCAACCAATTCAGCAAGCTCTTTAACAGCATTTTGCCTATTAGAAACTGCATAACATATATCATTTCTGATAATTGCATTTCCGTATTGGTTTTTAATATGATTAGCTACTTTATTAGTATCTTCAACCGATAAAGTTGTTTGAGACAAAACAACTAATTCCTCGTCTGAATCATACTGAGGTAAAATATTATCCTCTCTGTCATCATAAACATACATATCTGCCTGCCCTGTAGTGCCAATAACTTCTTGATGTCCTTTATGTCCAATAAGAATTATTTTCTTATCATTATATTTTTTTGCTTCATTATGAACTTTAGTTACCAAGGGACACGTGGCATCTATAATTTTAAGTTTTTTTAATTTGGCAATTTCATAATCTTTTGGAGGGGAACCATGTGCAGAAAAAATAACTGTTCCACCAACTGGAGCTTCATTAATATCCTTAAGAGTAATAGCTCCTTTTTTCGTCAAATCATTTACAACGTATTTATTGTGTACTATTTCATGTTTCACATATATAGGAGTGCCATATAAATCCAAAGCTCTTTCAACAATTTCAATCGCCCTAACAACACCTGCACAAAATCCTCTCGGTGTAGCTAAAAATAATTCCATATTTATCCTCCAATTATATTGTATCATCTGAAAATGCTATAATTTATTTATAAATGATTATGGAGAATCATATGATTGAACTAGCAAACCGAATGTCAAAATTAGGTACAGAAACAGCATTTGAAGTTTTAGCTAAGGCAAAAAAATTAGAAGCACAAGGAAAAGATATAATTCACTTACAAATCGGAGAACCTGATTTTGATACCCCGGAAAATATCATAGATGCAGGTAAATCAGCATTAGATAATGGATATACTCATTATAATCCTTCGGCTGGATACGAAGAATTAAAAGCAGAAATAAAAAAATACTCAAAAAATATACGAAAACACGATTTTGACACTGATCAAGTAATTGTAACTTCTGGTGGAAAACCAATAATGTTTTATACAATTTTAGCTCTTATCAATCCAGGGGATGAAGTTTTGTATCCAAATCCGGGATTTCCTATCTATGAATCAATGATAAATTTTGTTGGTGGGGTACCAGTACCTCTCAAGTTAGAAGAAAAATTAGATTATAATTTTGATATAAATAAATTAGAAAAATTAATCACAGATAAAACTAAATTAATTATTATTAATTCCCCAAACAATCCATGTGGCAGCGCTATAAATAGAGAATCTATGCAAAAAATATCAGAATTATTAGAAGATAAAAATATAACAATTCTTGCAGATGAAATATATTCTCAATTTTTATATGAAGGAACACATGAAAGTATTTCAAATTATACAAAATTAAAAGAAAAGATAATTATCTTGGATGGTTTTTCAAAATCTTATTCTATGACAGGATGGAGAATAGGTTATGGTATATTTCCTAAAAGTTTAGTTGATCCGATAACCAAACTTGTTTCCAACAGTAATTCGTGCACAGCTAGCTTTACACAAATAGCAGCAATAGAAGCTCTCAAAGGTTCTCAGGAAAGTGTTAAATTAATGGTAGAAGAATTCAAATCTAGAAGAGATTTAATCGTTAAAGGATTAAATGCAATTCAGAACATAGCCTGCCCTACACCTTCTGGGGCATTCTATGTTTTTCCAAATATAACCAAAACCGGAATAAGTAGTAAAGAATTTGCTGACAGATTATTAAATGAAAATGGGGTAGCTACTGTAGCAGGAGAATCTTTTGGAAAAGAAGGGAAAGGGTATATTAGATTATCATTTGCAAATTCAAAGCAAAATATTTCTGAAGCACTAAACAGAATTGAATTATTTACAATAAAGTTATGAGTAATTTGATTAAAGACTTAATTCCCAATATTATAAATTGGATTGAAGATTATGCTACAACACATAAATTCTCAACTTTGGTTATAGGTATTTCAGGAGGAGTAGATTCATCAGTTGTATCAACTTTGTGCGCTAAAACAAATATAAATACAATTGTTGTATCTATGCCAATCAAACAAATCACAGAACAACATGATCTTAGTTTACAGCATGGCAAATGGTTAGAAAAAAAATTTAATAATGTAAATCATCAAATTATTGATTTAACAGATACTTTCAACAATATTCAAAATATTTTTACTAAGTACAAATACGACAATTTACATTCACTTGCTAATACAAGATCTAGATTGAGGATGATAACTTTATATCAAATTGCAGGAAGTACTAATGGGCTTGTAGTCGGGACTGGCAATAAAGTCGAAGATTTTGGTGTAGGTTTTTATACAAAATACGGAGATGGAGGAGTAGATATTTCTCCAATTGGAGATTGTTTAAAAACTCAAGTATGGAGTATGGCTAAAAAATTAAAAATAAATAAAAAAATAATTAACGCTCATCCAACAGATGGATTGTGGGATGATGGCAGAACTGATGAAGATCAACTTAAAGGACTTGATTATAAAAAATTAGAGCATGCCATGATGATTGCAGAACAAAAAGACGAAATGAGCTTAGATTCAGATAAAAAACAATTACTCGAAAAATATATTTCTATAAGAAGTCCAAATATACATAAAATGAAACCTATACCTATCTATAAACTAAAAACTTAAAAAGTTTTCTTTATACCACTTCATTTCATCTATACTTTCAAGAATATCGGTCATTGCTCTATGTTTAGATTTTTTAACAGGTAAATTTTTAGTATCCCCTTTCCATGATTTATATAATTCTTTTAATGTACTCACGTCTAGATTTCTATAATGCAAATATTCTTCCAATTTAGGCATTTCTTTTTTTAAAAACATTCTATCTTGATAAATAGTATTACCACATAGGGGTGATGAATTTTTTTCAACATATTTTGAAATAAAATCTAAAGTGATTTCCTCAGCTTCTTTTAATTTTATATCTGAAGTTTCGATTGAATTTAACAATCCGGATTTTTCATGCATTTTTTTTGGCCATTCTTCTATTTTCAACATATCTGCTTTTGATCGCTTAATTACAATATCCGGGCCTTCTGCAATAATATCCAATGATTTGTCTGTAATAACTGTAGCAATTTCTACAATGACACATTTAGATAAATCTAAACCTGTCATTTCTAAATCAATCCATACCCATAAATCATTTCTTGCTTTCATATATCTAAAAATTTATCAATAAATTATGTTGTTGATAATAAATTCTCTAATTTTTCACCCTCAATTGTTTCGTTAACAATCAAATAATCAACAACATTATTAAGAGTTTTAACATTATTTTTTATCAAATTTTTTGACTTTTCATAAGCGTTAAATATAACTTCTCTTACTTCTTCATCAATCAATCCTGCTAATTTTTCACTATAATCTTTTTGTTCTGAAACTTCTCTACCTAAAAATACAGTTTCTTCTCTCTTTCCTAATGTTCTTGGTCCCAATGAATCACTCATTCCATATTTCATTATCATAGTACGTGCAATATGAGTTGCCTGTTCCATATCATTACTTGCACCTGTTGTAATCTCACCTAATACAACTTCTTCTGCTGCTCTTCCTCCTAGAGCAACTACTATTCTTGCCTCAAGTTGAGTTTTTGTCTGTAATGCAGTTTCATCAACAGGTAAAAATCTAGTATATCCACCCATATGTCCTCTAGAAATTATAGAAATTTTAACCGGAGCATCAGCTTCTGGTATTAAATGTCCACACAAAGCATGCCCAGCTTCATGACAAGCTGTTACTTTTATAGTTTTATCACTTAATACTCTATTCTTCTTTGCTGGGCCGGCAATAACTCTATCAATAGATTCAGCAAAGTCGTCATGTTCTATTTTAGTTTTTTCTCTCCTGGCAGCTAATATAGCAGATTCATTCATTAAATTAGCCAAATCTGCCCCACTAAAGCCTGGGGTTTGTTCAGAAAGCTTAGATAAATCTACTCCATCAGCTAAAGGTTTCCCTTTAGAATGAACTTTTAATATTTCTGTTCTACTTTTCATATCCGGCACATCTAAAACTACTCTTCTGTCAAAACGGCCTGGTCTTAACAGAGCTGGATCCAAAATATCTGGACGATTTGTAGCAGCAATAATTATTATGTTGAATCCCTTTGATTCAAATCCATCCATTTCTACCAAAATTTGATTTAAGGTTTGTTCTCTCTCATCATGCCCGCCTCCTAAACCTGAACCTCTGTGTCTTCCTACAGCATCAATTTCGTCTATAAATATAATACATGGAGCATTTACTTTAGCTTGCCCGAACAAATCTCTT
>CAYTCC010000030.1:0-13934 GCA_964436345.1 uncultured Dehalococcoidia bacterium | reverse complement strand
CCACCAAGCATATCGTGATTAAGAAAGCCTTTCGGAACATAAGCGCCTAATCCTCCACCGGGCTCCTAGTTCTAGGGAACCCTCACCCCATTATAACCTGTCAGATGTGACACTTCAAATCCCAGTGACATCACCAACTGTTGTCCATTCTTGGTCAAGGCTGACGCACTCTTAGCTTTGGCCTCCGCTAAGTCTTTTCTCTCTTTGAGCCACACCCCGATTTCATGGATTGAACGGTAAAAACTAGTACTTCTCTTCGATTGTGTTTTGCCTACCGACCCCCAAACTTATCGATGATGAGTTGTTCTGCTGGTTTGCCACGAAAAGTCCTGCCTTGGGGGCCGATCTCATAACTGTAATCAGCGTAAGGACCCGTGGGATTGGTGGAATCGAAGGGAAACCATATCACAAATAGAACTCCCTTGACCCAAGAACGATCCAACTGACTCGCCACCTGGAAGAAGGCTTCATATTGGTCGGTCTGATCATCGTTAGAAGCTGGATTGGTTTCCATTCCAAAGTTGGTGTTCCAGTTACTGGCAGCACCATCTAAACTGATGAACGCTATATCGCCCCTATCATAACGGGTTTGCCGCTTATGGTGTGGAGCGGAAGACGAGATTCGAACTCGCGACCTTCTCCTTGGCAAGGAGATGCTCTACCACTGAGCCACTTCCGCATTATAATTTTGTGCCGAGGGGCAGGATCGAACTGCCGACACCAGCATTTTCAGTGCTGTGCTCTACCACTGAGCTACCTCGGCGGTTGCATTATTCTACCAAATTTAATCTTTATGGTATATATAATTCATGGGCCCGGCAGGGATCGAACCTACGACCAATCGGTTATGAGCCGACCGCTCTACCACTGAGCTACGGGCCCTGAGAAAAAATTGTAATAAAATTATTGATTTATATCAACTGATTCATAGTTTAATCAATGAATTTATTATCTCTATTGGTATAATAATTAATATTCATCAAAGGTAATGATTTAATGACTATATCAAATAAAATGAAAAATTTCCTTGAACAGGGATCTTGGATAAGAAGAATGTTTGAGGATGGAATAGAATTAAAAAAGAAGTATGGGGCAGAAAATGTTTATGACCTATCCTTGGGAAATCCAATCTTTTCTCCACCAGATGAATTATACGATGAATTAAGAAAACTTATTGATAATCCTGATAAATCTGCACATAGATATATGCCAAATGCCGGACTTGATCAGACAAGATCAAAAGTTGCTGATTTTTTAACAAAAACTACAAATCATCATTTTGAACTATCTAATGTTTTGATGACCGGAGGAGCAGGAGGCGCCCTGAATGTTATTTTAAAAGCAATTTTGGATCCTGAGGATGAAGTTATAATGTTTACACCTTTTTTTCCTGAATATTTTTTTTACACAGATAATCATGCAGGTATTTCTCAAATTGTAGATTCTGATGATAAATTCATTCCGGACTTAGATTCGTTTAATAAAAAAATTAATAATAAAACAAAAGCTGTAATAATTAATTCTCCAAATAATCCTTCAGGTGTTATTTATAGCGAAAAATTTCTTATAAAAATGTCTGAAATTTTAAATAATTATGAAAAAAAATTTAACCGAGAAATATTTGTCATAAGTGATGAGCCATATAGAAGGATTGTTTTTGATGGTTTAGATTGTCCTAACATTTTGGATTATTATAGAAATACTATAGTAGCAAGCTCTTTTTCAAAAGATCTTGCCATACCAGGTGAAAGGATAGGATATGTTGCTTTAAGCCCGAAAATTAATAATCAGAATTTATTAATGGATGGAATAGTTTTTGCTAATAGAATATTAGGTTTTGTAAATGCCCCGGCATTTATGCAAAGAGCTGTTTCTAATATTTTATTTAGCTCAGTTGATGTTGAAGAATATTTGATAAGAAGGAATTATTTGTGTGATGAACTTGAAAAACTTGGTTATGAGTTTGAAAAACCACAAGGAGCATTTTATCTGTTTCCGAAAAGCCCTATTGAGGATGATGTGAAATTTACAAATTTACTAAAAGAAAATAAAGTTCTTGTTGTTCCGGGGTCTGGGTTTGGGAAAAAGGGTTATTTCAGAATTTCATTTTGTGTGGATTGGCCCAGTATTGAAGGTTCTATTGAAGGCTTTAAGAAAACCATAGAATTAATTAAATAAATCTCTCGGAGGATCTTTAAGTCCAAAACCTGTAATAGGTAATAAAACATCATCACCAGGTAGAATGCTTTCTTGTTTAATTAATTTTTCAAGGCCTGAAAAAATTGCAGCAGATGTTATTTCTGCAAAAATACCATCTTTTTTTGCAAGTTCTTTCTGCCAGTCTAATATGCTTTGATCACTTACTTTAATTCCCTGACCATTGGTCTTTTTTATTACATCTGCAGACTGATATTTTCTTGGAGGATTTAATATGGCTATCCCATTTGCAAGTGTTTGTTTTGCCTGTTTAGGAGCCCAGTTATTATTTGAGATAATTTCAATAATAGGAGGTATAGATTCTGTTTGAATTGCGTGATGTTTTGGGATTTTTATATCCGGATTGATTTTCTTTCTTTCTTCATAAGCTTTATAAGAGCCTATTAAGAGTGATCCGTTACCTACAGGAAATAATATATGATCAGGTTGTTTATCATTGAAATGATTTATAACCTCATGTCCAAAAAATTTAGTACCCTCAATAAAATAAGGGCTAAGGTTATGCGAAGAATAAGGAATAGAATTTTCTTTACTATATTTTATGGCTGCTATAGCGGAATTATCCCTTGATCCTGGGATTTTATGGACAATACTTCCATATAGCTGGATTTGAGATACTTTATTTTTCGGTGCATCTTCAGGAACAAATATATGGGATTTCATTTTTAAATAAGCACTGTAAGCTGATATCGAAGCACCTGCATTTCCAGATGAATCTTCAACAATTTCATTTATTCCAAATTCATTAAGTGCAGAAATCATCATAGCTGAACCTCGATCTTTGAAAGACCCGGTGGGATTCATATATTCAAGTTTTGCATATATGTTTTTTATTCCTAAATCATTTGAAAGAGTATTTAATCGTATAACAGGAGTATTTCCTTGCCCTAGATTAGTTAAATTTGAAATATTTAACAATGGAATCAGTATTTCCTGTGGTGATTCGGTATTTATATTTGTGTACACTATTTCAAATGCCCCTTTACAGCGTGGTTGTGGGCAAGTTGAAATATGGGGATTGGGTTTAATAGATTTTTTGCAATTTAAACAAACAAATTTATATTTCATGACAAAATAAAAAAATAATGAAATTTAAGTATAAATCATCAGAAGAAAGTTCAATAGCTTACTATGGTTGGATAATTGCATTATACGGCAATTTCATTATTGGACTCTCTAGTCTTACTGGTATGCATGGTACTGGTTTTTTTCTCAAAGCTTTTGAATCTAAATATAATTGGAGCAGAACTTTAATATCTGGAGCCAGTGCATTTGCCAGGGCTGAGACAGCTTTGTTTGGACCTATTGAAGGTTATATACTTGATAAATTTGGAGCGAGAAAAGTAATGACAGTTGGATTTGTTGTCAGTGCTTTTGGTTTTTATCTCTTATCATCAACTACAACATTATTATCGCTTTATGTTTCTTATTTTTTTATGAGTTTTGGCACGGCAATTGCTGGATGGCTACCAATTATCACGTTAATGAATACCTGGTTTGATAAGAAAAAAACTTTTGCTATGGCAATGTCAATGAATGGAGTTCATATTGCTGGATGGGCTGCAGCTCTTTTAGCATTTTCAATTCAAAATTATGGTATAAGGCAGACAACTTTTGTAATTTCATTAATATTTTTATGTTTTTCTCCTTTGTCATATTTGATTGTAAGAGATAAAACAGTTAAGACTACAAGTACAACAATAAATAATGATAAATCAGAAAGAAAAGGATTTTCTTTAAGAATCAATATAAGTCCCAAAATCAAATATGGTTTAACTCATAAACCTTTTTGGATGATTTCACTAGCTCACATGTCATCTACTGCATCGGTAGTAACTCTTGGAGTACATTTACCTGCACATATCACGGATATAGGATATTCAACAGTACAAGCAGGATATGTAGTCATGATTTATTCAACTGTAGCTTTGTTTTCCCAAATTATTGGTGGATATTTGGGAGACAGATTAGTTAAAAAATATGTTTTAACTGCTTTTATAATCATTCAAAGTATTGGCTTGTTTATCCTTTCATTTGTTAGAAATATTGTGGGGATAATTGTCTTTTCAATATTTTACGGTATTGCTTTCGGAGGCAGGAACCCTTTGTTTACATCTATAAGAGGGGATTATTTTGATAGAACAGTTTTTGCTACTCTCTTTGGATTGTCTGGATTGGTTATTAATATAGGAACAGTATCAAGCCCTGTTTTAACAGGCTATCTTTTTGATACAAAAGGAGATTATTCAATAGCTTTTTTTATTTTAGGGATTATGGCTTTAATAGGGGCAGTATTATGTTTTTCTCTTCCTAAAAAAGGTATGATCGATAATTAAGTGAGTTTGTTGTATTTATGAGTTTTAAAATATATTACGACCAAAGCAAAGAAAGTTCTCCAATGTATTATGGTTGGATTCTTGCATTGTTTGGTAATTTGGTTATTGGATTAATGACAGTTTCTAATTTTCAGGGAACTGGTTTTTTCCTTAAAGCTTTCGAGCGACAAAAAGGATGGGGTAGAGCGGTTATTTCTGGAGCTAGTTCATTTGCCAGAGCTGAATCAGCATTACTCGGTCCAATTGAAGGTTATCTGTTGGACAGATTTGGTGTGAGAAGAATTATGGTAATTGGCAATGTTGTAACTTTTGTTGGATTTCTTTTCATTGCATATACTGAACATTTATATCAGTTATATATAGGATACTTTTTTATAAGTTTTGGTTCAGCTTTAGCTGGATGGCTTCCCACTATGACGCTTATGAATTTATGGTTTGAAAAGAAAAAAACATTTGCAATGGCTTTTTCAATAACCGGAACACATATTGCTGGATGGGTTGCTCCATTTTTAGCTTATTCTTTATTAACATATGGTATAAAAAATACTGCTTTAGTTATTGCTGTTACAACTTTGATGTTTTCACCACTTTCTTATTTGATAGTAAGAGACAGAAAAATGGCAAATGTATCTAAAGATTCAGAAGAAAAAAAACAAAAGAAAAGATTTGGGTTTAAATTTAATTTAAATCCAGAAATCAAATACCAGTTAAAAAGAAGACCTTTTTGGATAATAGCTTTTACTCATATGTGCTCTACAACATCTATTGTAACTTTAACAGTACATTTACCTGCTTATATAACTGATCTTGGGTTTACCACAATACAATCTGGTTATATTGTTTCTATATTTTCTACAGTTGCTATATTCAGTCAGTATATAGCTGGCTATACAGGAGACAAATATGGTAAGAAATTTGTTTTGTTAATATTTTTGCTTTTTCAGGTAATTTCTTTAATCTTTTTAGCATTATCTGACTCTTGGTCTTCTTTGATTGTCTTTGCAATATTTTGGGGAATTGGTTATGGTGGCAGAACGCCATTAATGACAGCTATAAGAGGAGATTATTTTGATAGATCAGCCTTTGCCACGTTATTTGGTTTATCTGGGATGGTAATGAACGTAGGTACAACTTCAGGCCCTATACTTGCAGGATGGATTTTTGATTCTTATGGTTCCTATACTATTGCTTTATGGGGATTAACTGTTATTGCATTTTGTGGTTGTTTATTATTACTGATCTTACCCCCTGCTTCTAAGCGAATTAAATCTTAGATTATTATTGGTTATGCATAGTATAAAAAATATTTTAATTATAAATTTTATTTGCCTGCTTTTATTTATTGGTTGTTCACATTTGAAAGCAAATTCTGCTGAATCAATTAACTCTAATGTTGTTATGCCAACTAATGAATATTCTCTTGGCTTTAATAGAATAGTTTTTAGTATTATTAATAATGAAGGCTCTGAATCAGAAAAACCCCTACAGGTATCAGTTGAAAATATAAAAACTAGTAAATCACGAGCTCTTGACCCTGTTTTTTATAATTGGCCTAATAAAAACGGAGGATTTTATATTGTAAACACTACGTTTGATAATGAAGGTGATTATTCAATAAGCATTAAGGATTTAACTGATACAGATTTTATATACAGAAAAGAAATAAATGTTAGTGACAATGAATTAACACCATTATTAGGAGAACTTATACCTACTTTAGATAACAAAATTCTTACCCAGGCACAAGATATTAGTGAAATAACTAGTGATCCTGAGCCTGATTATGATTTTTATGAGTTTAAATTATCAGAAGCTTTAAATCATGATAAGTTAATAATAGTTTTTTTTCTTTCACCTAATTTTTGTAAAACAGCTACTTGTTTCCCTCAGCTTGATGTCTTGAAGAAATTAAAATCGAAGTATCATGATAAAATTACATTTATCCATGTTGAAGTTTATGAAAATCCGCATCTTATAAAAGGGAATTTAAAGAATGCAAAAATTTCTCCTGTGTTAAATGAATGGAATATCAAGTCAGAACCATATACTTTCTTAATAGATAAAAATAATTATTTATTTCGAAAATTTCAAGGTTATGTTTCTTATGAAGAAATTGAAAATTATATTGTTAGATTAACAAATGAATAATAAAACCTTTTTAGTATTTATATTTATATTCTTTTTAACCTTTAATTCTAATGAATTACTTGCTGATTCTAAGAATGAAAATACAATTTTATTAAATGGTGAAAATTATATTGTTAAAGTCGATTTTGATTCGTTTCCCATTAAATTAGGTGAGCAGTTTATCGATATAAAAATAGATTATACAGAAAATCTTGAAATCAAATTTAAAGGTAATGTTGAAATATTTTTCAATACTCCTGATAAAAATAAAAGATATAAATTTTTTGCTTTGAAATTACCTGAAACTGAATCTTTGTATAAGGCAACGCATACATTTAAAGAGCCAGGTGACTGGATGATTGAAATTTATATTGATGATAACAATATATCTGAAAATTTTGAGTTTTTTGTAAGTGTGGATAATCCTGCCATCACCGTTTTTAAACATGGATATTTGGTAATGTTATTAGTAGTATTATTTATTATTGTGGCATTTGTGAAATTATCATTCGAGGCAAAAAGCAAAAAATAATTATTCTATTGGCTCTCCATGTATTGTTCCATCTATGTCTGATATTTTAGTAATATTATATTTGCCGTTTATTTTTTCAGATTCAATAGACAATGGCTCTCCTGATAACATATGTTGTTTTAAGTGATTTAGAGTAATAATGTCTAATTTATAATTGGCAAGTTCAAAATTAATCAATTTATTTTCTACTTTCATAATAAGTGTTTTATTATTGTAATTTAATTCTGTGATATATCCTGTATATCTTTCATTTGTATTTGTAACAACAGTACATGAAATCAAACAAAAACAAAGTAATATTTTGAATAAATTAATTTTCATATTATTTAAAAAATAATTAAAAAGTGACTTTGAGGGTCGTTGACTAACTTACCTACATTAAATAGTGTAATAAACTATAATTTAAAATTCTATTAAATAATGTGAAAATTCTACAAAAATATATATCTATTACATTAATAATAATAATAACTTTTTCAAGTTTTGGAATTAATATTTTAAGTACTCATGCAGATTCATCTAATAAAGAGGTTATATTTGTTGTTGATCCTAATTCTGAGAATCAATATTATTCTGATTTTATTTATTCATTAATCGGAACATTAAAAGAATTACGTGAAGAATCTCAATATAAGTTTTTCTCATTAAATTCACCTCATAAATCTTTAATTTTTGATTCTAATGCTGTAGATTCTGATGCACAAATTGAAAATTTACTTCAATGGATGAAAAATGATGAAAATATGGATTCTGTTACTGTTCTTGGGGTAATTACTGAAATAGTAAATGAATTAACTTTAACAAATGCAGCAGAAGGTTCTGTAATTAATTTTATAGTTCATGACAATTTGGAAATCTCTTCTGAAGAATCAAAAATAATTGAAACATTACTTGAAACTATAGCTTCTAAAAAATGGATTTTAAATTTTATTTATAAATATGATACTGATAGATCATTAATAGATAAATATAAAACTTGGGCTCAGTGGACAACTGGAGGTATTTATCCAATGGTTACTCCGGATACTATTGAACTTATTACAGAAAATACAATTAAACAGCATGCAGAGCGAATTTTAAGTAATGATTTTAAAGGTATAGTTGAAAAAAATAGTATTTTCCAACAAGAAATTTTTGTTTCACCAGGAACTAGTGAATTAGAGATAGTTATGTTCAGAACTAAAACTGAAGGTAATGTTGCAATAATTACACCTGGTGGAGTAAACAGAACAGCTGGAAATTATGGCCCAACAGATTTGTTAGAAACACCTTTTGTTTCAATATGGAAATTTACAGACCCAACTCCAGGGAAATGGTTGTTTAAAATTTCAGACTACTATTCCGGATTGTTATCAATTTCGCACAGAAATAAAATAGATTATAATATTCAATTAATTGATAAAGGTCCTTTTCCAACTAAAAATTCAGTTCAACTTGTAACTAATATGATTAAAGGTAAAGGGTCAGATATTTTGATCTCTAAGGATGCATATGTTGAATTGATATTTGATAATAAAATAAGTTATGAAATGAATGATAACGGTATAAATGGTGATGCTTATGCTGAAGATGGTTATTATTCTATGATTATTCCTGATGTTAATGAACCAGGAGAATATAATGTGGAGATTAAATATTCTTGGCCAAATTATGGTACAAGTATTTCTGATTTAACAAAAATAAATTTTGAATTGTTTCCTTATATTATTTCTGATCCAGTAACCCTTGATAATATTAATTTAAATGAAAATACATCCATTGCAATAATTGAATCATATTTGGGAGATGAAAAATATTTTGTTAATTCAGATGATATAAAATGGGCTGTAAGTGCTGATGCTTTGGATTTTGATATAAAAATAAATCCTGTTGATCCCATACAAGATGGAAGAGCTAGTAAATTTGAAGCAAATCTAAGTACTACAAAATATGGAAAAGCTAATATCAGTTTCAGATTAGATTCCATGTACAAAAATAAAAAATATGTGATATATGCAAATTCTATGGTGATTACCACGATTCCAGAACCAATTATAGAAAAAATTATTATAAAAGAAGACCCAAAAAAACCTGCAGATGCAATTCAAGATAAAATTGATGAACAGTCTAATTTTGTAATAATTTTATCTTCTATAGCAGCAGTTATAATTATATTAATATTAATAATTGGAATAATACTAATGATAAATTATTCCCGTAGAGTAAGCATAAGAGGCTATATATATGATGATAAAAATAATCTGGTTATTGATATGAATTCAATATCACGATCTCTTCAAAATAAAATATTGAATAGAAACAAAATTAAAGGTGAAGAATTTGATAATGATTTATTTAACGGATTACTTTTTGAGTATATGCAAGATTATATGATTATTCATAACTATACAGGGAAATCACTAAGAATTAATAACCAACCATTGATTAAAGAAAAAGAAATATTTAACAAAGCATGGTTAGGTATTTCAGGTAACTTATTACTTTATAGTGATAACAAACTGTAATTAAGGAGTATTGTGTTTTTGCACGGTAATAGTTTTAATTACATCTCCAGGTTGGGTCGCTGAACCAGGATCTCTTAGAGAGATGTTATCAAGAGTATCTAAACCATCAATTACTTTTCCAAAAACAGAATGACAAGAGTCAAATTTACAATCTTTTTCAGTTCCATCAGGATTGAATCCGTCTAAAAATTCAGTTGGCACATAAGTAATGAAAAATTGACTTCCATTAGTTCCTTTACCATTCTGTATTCCTGCATTAGCCATAGATACAATTCCTTTTACATTATGACTTAAATCAGGATGGAATTCGTTGTCAAACTGATAACCAGGGCCACCTGTTCCGGTACCTGTTGGATCACCTGTTTGTGCCATAAAATCTGGTATTACTCTATGAAATGTTACTCCATCATAAAATCCATTATTCGCAAGGAAAACAAAATTATTAACTGTTTTAGGTACTTTGTTGCTATATAATTCTAAAAGTATAGTTCCACCTTTTTCTAACTCGATTTTTGCATAATAAAATTCTTTATCTGTGTCTATAAACATTGGTGGGGGTGCGTCATATGATTGTGATTTTTTCACTTGAACTCCTCTTGTATCTGTTTCTCCATACCCTTTTGATGATAATGTGTCTCCGGGATTGAGTAAGTCTACTTTTCCGGTAGCTCCTTTTTGTCCATAACTTTCATTAGCTAAAGAAGGGCTACAAGCTACTATCATTAAAGAAAGAAGAGATATGAATATAATTCTTAAATTATTTTTATTTTTTATTCTACTAATAAAAACCATTTTGTTAGCCTTTATATTTTTTTGAGTATAGATGATAATTATACTATATTAGCTTGAAAATTATAAAGATTTTTTAAAATTTTCTATATTAGTATTTATCCATGATATATTGTTTTCTATTCTTTCTAATGTTTGTTGAATAGACATAGAAGCTGCTGGTAATGAATTTTCTTTATAAAAATTGCTTACTTCTTGGTATGAATTATTCGTTTGAAATCTTGATGGAAGTGTTACTACGTAATTCACCTGAAATCCGTCACCACAAAGTTCTATAATTTTATTCCAATTTTCTTTCAAAAAATTCCATGATAATTCGTGCCCTATTTTATTATTAGCAATTCCAAGCATAACTGAAGCAATATCATGTTTTCTGATATTATTTGTTAAAACTTGACTGAGTAAAAAGGAAATTTTATCTGTATTATTAAATTGAGTTAAACTTCCTAAATAAAGTGATTTTTCTTCTTGGGAATCTGATTCAAGGTATAATTTCCATATTTTATCAAAATTTGAACTTTGCCCTTCATAAGCAATAGCTAAGAAAAGAGGTTTTTTAAGATTTGGATGGATTTTTTCTTTATTTCCAGAATGATAATTATCAAATATAGTTTTTGCTTTTTTTATTATGTCTTTATTTTGGTAATAGCTTAAATTTTCTAATAATGTTGCTTTCATTAATTGTTCTGTTTCTGAAGATGTATTCTCAAAACTCCAACTTATTTCTGAATTAGTCCCCAAACGTTCTAAGTAAATATTATTTAAAAATCTAGATATATATGAAAAATAATTTTTATAAATAATAGTTTCATGAAGCTTTAAATCAATTGATCTTATACTGCTACATAAATATTTCCATATATATGGATTGTTTTCGGTCACAAATGCTGTGAGTAAATTCAGATAATATTTTGGAGATATTTTATTAGCTTTAAGCAGTATATAAGCATCGGATAGCAATCCTAGTCGTTCTTCACTGGGGATTGTATTTATATTTGCTTTTATTTTACTTATGAGGTTTTTTAGTAAATTTATAGGATATATTATTTTGTAAAAACCTGCAGAATTTTCATTAAAAATGGTTATATCTGTACACTTTTTGCTGATTGCATTTATTTTGTTAGATTTATTTGAAATCAATTTTGAATTTTCAATTTTCTCGTTATTAGTTTTAGAATAATATTTTATTGGAATTATCCAATCAGATTGATTTTCAACATTCTCATTAAATGAAAACTTAGATTGATTTAACTCATATTCATTGTTGTCATTCTTATTTAATTCTATTAACGGAAATCCAGTCTTCTTTGTCCAGTTATCCATTAAATTTTTAACATTTGTATCTGAATTTATACTAAGAGCATTCCATAGGTCATCAGTGGTTGTATTTTTATAGGCATGTGTTTTTATGTATATTTGTATTCCTTTTTGGAAAGTTGATTCACCTAGATAATTTTCTAGCATTCTAATAAGAGATGCTCCTTTACTGTAACTTATTGCATCAAACAGTTGCCCAATTTCATCTGGATTATCTACAGCTTGTTCAATTGGGTGACTATTATCTAATGCATCTAATTCAAATGCACGATTTGTGTCATCAAGAATAAATTTTGTCCAAACATCCCACTCGGGATAAATATTACTTATAGCTTTATCTCCCATCCATGAAGCAAAACTTTCATTTAACCATAAATCATTCCACCAACTCATAGTTACAAGATCCCCAAACCACATATGAGCCATTTCATGAGCGATTATTGCTGCTACTAGTTGTTTCGTTTGCAATGAACTGTTGCCTGGGTCTACTAACAAGGCATTTTCTCTGTAACTAATACAACCCCAATTTTCCATAGCACCTGCAGCAAAATCAGGTATTGCTATATGATCTAATTTTGGCAATGGGTATTTTACTCCGAAATATGATTCGAAATAATTTAGTAATTTAACAGATGTTTCAAGAGCAAAATCACTAAATATTTCTTTGTTATCTGTTGCCCATACTCTTATCAATACCCCTTGTTTAGTTTTTATTTCTTTTGAAGATATTTTTCCGATAGCAAAGAATAATAGGTAAGTAGACATAATTGGAGATTCTGAAAATTCAATTTCCTTTAAAGATTTAGAAATGGTTTTCTCATTTATTACTGGCATATTGGATATTGCATTTAATTCAGTTGGGATAATTAATTTCAATGAAAAAATTGCTTTGTAATTTGGGTGATCAACGCATGGAATTACTTTCCTGGCATCTGTAGGTTCAAATTGTGTACTTAATAAAATTTCTTTTTTATTATTTGAATTATATGAACTTAAATATAAACCTTTTAAATCGTTGGATATTTTTCCTGTGTAATGAATTTTTAAAGTTCCTGAAGTATTATTTGACATTTTGTGATTTATTATCAGATTTGAATCGGTAGTATGAAAATCTGATAAATTTAATTCATTATTTTCTGTGATCAACTCACATTTTATAATTTTAAGTTTCACACTATCAAGAATTAGTTCATTTAATTCATTTTTGGTATCAAAATTTATATATATCAAACCATCGAAATTATGATTACTATTATCGGGTTTTATTTCAATAGAATACTTTTTTGGAATTATATTAATTTCTTTCATGACTTAAATTTTTAATTGAATTATGAATTAATCCCAGACAGGGTCTTCTTTGTTAGCAAATGCTGTTTTGCCAATATTAAAGTGGTTACTATCTCTGAGTTTGATAACTTCTGAGTATTTTTTCTCAATATCATCAGGATTGTATTCGGTAGAATATTCATTGTAAATGATTTGTTTTGTTGCCGAAATAGCAAGAGGTGAGCATTTTAGAATTTCATTAGCAATTTCTCTTGCTCTATGCAGAATATTTTTGCCGGGCAATATTTCACTAATTAAACCAATACTTTTAGCTTCTGTGCTATTTATTAATTTCCCGGTTAACAAAAGACTTAATGCAAGTTTTTGTGGAATAAGTTTTGCAAGTTTGGCTGCCCCTCCTGCTCCTGCAAATAATCCGACCTTTGGTTCAGGAAATCCAAAAGTCGATTTGTCTGAAGCAATTAATATATCGCATGAAAGTGCAATTTCCAAACCTCCCCCCAAAGCAAATCCATTTATTGCTGCAATTATAGGTTTGTAACATATGTAGTCCGAAGTAATTCCTCCAAATGGTACTTTTGGATCAGAATCTGATCTGATATGTTTCAAATCATTTCCAGCGGAGAAAGCTTTTTCTCCTGACCCAGATAAAATTGCAACTTTTAATTTGTTATTTGATTTAAATTGTTCAAAAATATTTTTAAGTTCCATGCTAGTTTCAGGATTTATTGCATTCATTTTGTCTGGACGATTTATATAAATTTCCAATAGTTGGTTATTTATTGATGTTTTGATGTTTTTATAGTTCATAATTTAATTTTATAA
>CAYTCC010000029.1:0-14025 GCA_964436345.1 uncultured Dehalococcoidia bacterium | reverse complement strand
ATATTAATTTTAATTCTTTTCTTTTAGATAAATTTTTAGATATATTTTTTAAAATTCATCACTTAGATGAAAAAGTTGATCTCAATCTAGTGACAGATCCCAATAAATTAATAAGAAGTAAATTTATAAAATATGGAAATCACACAACAAATCATTATGTTATGTCATCTTTGACTTATGATGAACAAAAAAAAGAGATATTAAATAACAAAAATTATTTAGCAAGTTTAAATATTCAAATGACTGATGTATTTGCTCTACCTTTTGGAACATATCAAGACATAAATTTTGATACTATTAAAATTTTAAAAGAGCTCAATATAAATAAAGTTCTTTTATGTAGCAACACGATCAATAACAATAGTAACCACTTCGAAATAGATAACATCAAATTTTTAGATAGATTAACACCATCGAACAATATTTACAGAGTAATTTACAATATGCTTAAAATTAAAATTACAAATCAAAATTTACAATCAAAATTTACAAATTTACATATTTAATTTTCCCATTCAGAATCACAATAAAAATTTGCTTTATTAGGTTCAATAATGCCTGTTTTATAATAATCTCCCGGCAAAATTTCAAATGTGCCTGCATCATTAATCCAATCTGCAACTCCTGTGTTTACTATTGCCTGTAAATTAATTGAATAAGTCCCTTCACCCAATGGAATTCGAGGTATTTTACAAATAATTTGTCCTTCAGAGCTATCTAATTGAAAAGTATAACCTGCAACTTCATTATTTAAATTTAAAACTTCGACCTGATTGTTATTATGAATAGCAATTCGAATTTGAACATTTGATTTTAATATACTTGCATCATTTACAAAATATCTAAATTTCAAAGATATATCTTCCCCAACATTAAACGAAGAGGTTTGGACATTTTGAACATTTATCATCTCTAATTGAGTAAAATTAAGAGCTAAATCACCTGTCCTATCAACTTTTGTTAAATCTATTTGGGATTGGCTAATTTGATTTATAGTTTCAAGATATTTATTTACTATTTTTGTTGGGTTACCGTCTCCTCTAATAATTCCATCATCTATCCAAATTACCCTGTTACATAAGGAAATCACAGACTCTAAATTATGACTAACAAATAATACAGTCCTTCCACTTTTAGCTACATCATCCATTTTTCCCAAACATTTTTTTTGAAAATTCGCATCACCCACTGCTAAAACTTCATCAACAATTAAAATTTCAGGTTCTAAATGAGCAGCCACTGAAAAAGCCAATCTTACTCGCATACCGCTTGAATATCTTTTTATTGGAGTATCGATAAATTTAGATACTCCAGAAAATGTAACAATTTCATCATATTTTTCATCAATTTCAGATTTTGTCATTCCTAAAATTGAGCCGTTTAAATAAATATTATCCCTCCCAGATAATTCATTATGAAAACCAGTGCCTACTTCTATTAAACTAGCCACTCGTCCTTTGATTATTGCATTGCCTTTCGTTGGTTTTGTAATACGAGATAATATTTTTAATAAAGTACTTTTCCCTGATCCATTTTTTCCTATAATTCCTACTTTTTCATTATGATTAATTTCTAAATTAATATCGTTTAAAGCCCAAATATAATTATCTAATTCTACGCTACTATCTTGTGCCGAAGACAATCTTTGCAATTCTTTCAAATTCCGTACAGGTTTATATAAAAGATCTAATAACATACCAACCAAAGTATCTGGGCGATCATGTTGTTTTTTAATTGGATATCTTTTAGAAATCCCATCTGTTTTAATTAAATAATTATTCATACCACATCAGCAAAAATTCTTTCTGTTTTAGAAAAATATACTATTCCTATTATCAATAATAAAAAGCTGGTTAAAAAACTAACAACAATCATCTCAAGATTAATATTCCCGGTATTCAAAAAAATATTTCTAAAACCTTCTATCACAGTAACCATAGGATTCAAAGAATAAATAATATGATATTTCTGAGGAAGCATATTCGTACTATATGCAACAGGGCTCGCATACATAAATAATTGTATACCAAAAGGAAGGGCATATTTAATATCTCGATATTGTATTGCCATTGTTCCAAGAAGCAATCCAAAAGCAAAAGCTGAGATAAACATCAAAAAAACATACATAAATATCAATAAAACTTTCTCGTCTGGCAGATAATCATAAAATATAAGAAGAATTATTAAAATAAAAAAAGAAATAATAAAATCAATGAATTTTCCTATAGTCACTGAAAGAGGTATCAATATTCTTGGTATATAAATATTTGTTATAAGTGATAAATTAGCTGACAAACTATTCGACGAATCAGCCATAGCATTAGAAAAAAATGTCCATGGAACTAAGGCTGTAAAACTAAAGATTTGATAAGGCACACCTTCAGAATCAATTTTAGCCAATTTACCAAAAATTACAGTAAATACAAGCATAAAAAACAAAGGTTGTATAATCGCCCACCCAATACCAATAACAGATTGAGCATACCTTGCTTTTATATCTTTCAGTATTAAAAAATATAATAAATCTTTATATTCTAAAATTTCTTTAAAATTTGGAAAGTATCTTGATTTAGGATTAATAATTTTAATATTATTTTTATTATTGTTCAAATTAATTTAATTTACGTAAATTTTATAAAATAGTTGAAATATTAACTTAATAATATTAAGAAAGTTTTAAGTTAAGTTATATCACCAATATTAAAGACAATTAGTATCAATAATTTAAATTGTTTACAAGGTCTATATTATTTAAAATTAAATTGCCAATTAATTTGATCAAGGTATACGTATATGAACTGTAATATAATTTTATATAATTAAAGCAAATGTTAATGTTAATATTATATTGTTGGCTGTAGTCAAATCAAATTATATCCATTCAATATTTAATAAAACTACCTATAAATAATAAATTTATACTTAATAATCATGAATAAAAAAATATTTCTGCTATCTATTCTGCCTATTTCACTAATAATACTTAGTTGCAATGGCTATATATACCCTCAATTTGAAAAAAATCCTAAAGCAGCACCTGAGCTAATTAAATTTGATTTAACAATGTCACATAATACATCAAAAATATGGGCACCAATAAGAATATTTGAAATTAGTAAGCAAAATATGCCTGAAAGTGATGAAGGTTTAAAAATTAAATCTTGTATTGCCCAATGGGCAGGTACATTTTTAGAAGAAACAATTGAGAATGATTTAATACACCTTGAATTCGAATATAAAAATACATACAAAACAAATGATCCTGATCTAAATGTAGCAATGCTTGAATATATTCAAGCATTAACAAACTTTACTGACTTTGTTGCAAAAAAATATAAAAACAGTGAATTTACAACTACAACACCTACGCATCAATGGGAAAGTGAAATATTAATAGTTGACGAGAATGACTCAAAAGACTCTGTTGCTAGAAAATTATATATTGCAATGGACAAATATGGAGGAAGAAGAAACCATAATCTTGGACCGATAGCTTCAAGATTACTTAATAGCTCCAATGAAATGACACAACCTATTCTTATACATAATATGAAAAATCTTGCAATAAACATCAGCGGACAAAAATCACTTAAAGATTCTGACAGTATAGATTACTATTTTTATCAATCTAATAAAGAATATTTATTTAATACTGATTTATGTAAAAAATAATAGTATTAGATTAATACTAAACACATAGATTAATTGTAACTTTATATTTATAATATCTTTTCGATATAAATTAATGGATGTGAAAATTGAAAATATTCAATTCCTTAAAATCTGCAAAAGGAAGAGACAGAAATAATAGAGTTGTAAGACGTAAAGGACGTTTGTATATTATAAACAAAAAAAATCCCCGGATGAAAGTCAGGCAAGGTTGATTCGGATTAATACAATCGGATTAATCGGTATGGGCGATATGGGCCTTTCAGTTGGGACAGCTTTATTAAGATCTGGAATTGAAGTCCTGACAAATCTTGATGGACGAAGTATAAAAACCATACAAAATGTAAAGTCCAGTAATATCGTAAGCGTAACTCAAACTGATCTCATAAAAAAAAGCGATATCATTCTATCTATTATTCCCCCTAGTGCTTCAATAGAAGTAGCAAATAAATTAAGCAAATTATCACAATTAAATTCAAAACCTATTACATATGTAGAATGCAATGCAATTTCACCAGATACTACTTTATGCATTGAAAAATCATTTATTGAAACTGCAGTTAAAAACAGTAAATATATTGATGGATCAATAATTGGCACTGCACCAAAAAATACATATAAACCAAATTTATATATTTCAGGAAAATATGCAAAAGAGATTGAATTCTTAGAATCTAAGGCATTTCAAATAATAAACTTGGGAAATGAACTAGAAGCAGCATCAAGTATTAAAATGTGCTACGCATCCCTCACAAAAGGTACCAATGCTTTATGGGTATCATTGTTACTTCTTTCAAAAAAATTAAACATATATGATGAATTAATTGAAGAATTGAATTATAGTCAAAAAGACTCCATAACTAAAATGAAGAATCAAATCCCTAGACTTCCGTCCAAATCAGGAAGATGGATAGCTGAAATGCGTGAAATAGCATGTACATATAAATCACAAAACCTTCACTCAGGATCATTTGATAATTCTGCTTATATTTACAATTTACTATCTTTAATTGAAAATAATAATATCAAAGATCTATCTAATATTATCGCCGAATTAAATATTAATACAGAATAATTAGATAAAATTAATTTCTTTCATCCCACATAACTAAGATTTGTGTGGCAATCGCAATGGAACTATAAGTCCCAGCAATCAATCCAACAATTAATACTAAAATAAATGGTTTTAATGTATCTCCACCAAAAAGATACATTGCCAATAAAGTAACTAACAAGGTAATACTTGTATTTAATGATCTTCCAAATGTTTGAGAAATACTTAAATCAACCATCTGGCTCAACTTCATCCCACCAAAATCAATAATATTACTTCTCAATCTATCTAATACAACGATTGAATCATTCACGCTGTATCCTAAGACAGTTAAAAACGCAATAATAAACATTGTATTTATCTCATAATCTAAGAAAAATCCTAGTAAAGCAAAAATTCCAACAACAATCAAAGTGTCATGTAATAATGCAATAATTGCAGCGACACTATATCTGACAGGATTTGGTACATTTCTAAATGCCCACCATATATAAATAAATATACCTATGGTAGCTGCAAAAACTGCCCAAATAGCATTCACAACAGTTTCATTAGCTATAAGAGGTGATATCAAATCAAAAGCTAACACTTCTACATCTTTATCAGGGGTTATAGTATCTATATTCTGTAAAATATTCTTTTTTTGATCATCATTAATCATGACAGTTCTAATAAAAAATGTATTATCACCAAAATTTTGTATTATAGAATTATTATATTGAGTATTAGCCAATGAATTCCTGATTTCATACGAAGAATCAACATTAGGCGCCTTTAACGTTAAAGTGGCTCCTCCAGTAAAATCTATTCCTGGATTAAGTCCACCTAAAATAATAAAAATAAAACCTATAATTATTATAAGGCTAGATACACTAAAAAAAGACAATCTATATTTTGAAAGATTCATATATTTTTTCCTTTATATAATATCTCTACGACCTGATGGCACATATAAGTATAATAATTTAGATAAGATAGAATGCGATGCCACTTTAAGTATTGTTTGGGTTATCAATAATGCCGAAATCATACTTACAATAACTCCAATGGACAAAGTTACTGCAAATCCTTTCACAATTGTAGCCCCTAATTGATCAGCAAACCAAAATAATATTAAACAGGTAATAAGAGTTGACACATTACTATCCCTGATAGCAGGCCATGCTCTAGAGAATCCCAAATTTACGGCCATTGGTAAAGTTCTTCCAAGTCTTAATTCTTCTTTCAATCTTTCAAAAATAAGAATATTAGCATCAACAGCCATACCTATAGATAATATTGCAGCTGCTATTCCACTTAATGTTAATGTTACAGATAATAATTTAAATACTGATATAACTAACAAACAATAAAAGAATAATGCCATAGATGCAAATATACCTGGGATTCTATAATAAAGAATCATAAACACTACAACCAAAAGTAATCCAACTCCTGCGGCATAATAACTTTTAGATAAACTATCTGCTCCCAATACTGCATCAACATCTCTTTCTTGTAATAATTTTATTGGAACAGGTAATCTTCCTGATTCAAGCATCAAAGACAAATCATTCACTCTATCAATTGTAAAAGTAGGCCCATCAATAAATGCTGCACCCCCTAAAATAGGTTGATTTACAACAGGGCTAATCAATTCATCTTGATCTAAAAAAATAGCAATTCTATCATTAGTGCCTGCTATATCAGTTGTCAATTCTGCAAATTTCCTGGTTCCATCTTCATTAAATTCAACATTGATTATCGGTTTATTTGTTTGTTGATGTTGTCCAGGATATGCACGTTCAAGATCTTCTCCTGTCAATCCAATAACTTCATCTCTTTGACCAACTAAAATACTTAAAAGTTCGAAATTCGGAACATTACCCAAGGCAATTTGAGCTTCTTCAACTGATTTATAGTAATTTGATGGGATCATAAATACAAATTCGCTTTCTTCTGCAGTTTCGGTAATAAATGTACCTAGTAATTCAAATCTTCTAGTATCATCATTCCCAGAAACCTCTACCTGCAAACGATCATATCCAGGAGATTCTAAACTTTGTACTATTTGTTGATGTAGTTGTTTGAAAATCTCATAAGAATTTTCAGAAAATTTTACAAAAACACCTAACGGAGGAGCAACAGGATCAGGCTCATTATCATTTTTGTCTGAAGAATTATCTTGTGAATTATTCTTAGATTCAATTTCGGAAGTTGATGTTGGATATAATCCTATATATGAGCTTAGAACACCCTCATTTATTGTTTTATCTACAGGATCACTTGCATCAGTATAACGATGTTTAAATTCTAATCTAGCTGTTTCTCCAATCAAATTCTTAGATCTTTCTGGATAAGTAATAGATGGTAATTGATTTAAAAGGCGATCATCTCCAAGTAATTGTATTATTGGTTCTCCAAGACCTGATGAATTTACTCTCCTCTCTATAGTCTTAATCAATGCATCCATTTGTGTTTTAGTAGGAGGGATTGACTCCCCACTCTCATTCGTTAAATCAGACTGAAAAACAAGATGGCTACCACCTTGTAAATCTAATCCTAATTTCAATCCTAAAACAGCATCAGAGCCTATTTCATTACTACCTATACTAAATTTTTGATTAAGAACTACAAAAACCGCGATTAAAATCATGATAAATGAAATTAAAGATGATTTCCAATACCTTCTCACTTATCCGGCTCCCGTAAATTAATTATTTAATATCTGTTTTGCTAATTTAATAGCATCGCTTTTTTTAATCATACCATTATTGATAATATCATCTTGAATAGCATTTAAAACCCTACCAACTTCTGGACCTTCATTCAATCCAAAAATTTCCATGATTTCATTGCCATCGATGATCTTATCGTATTTTTCGTTTTTATCTGATCTTAATTTCATAATTCTAAAATAAATTTTCCTCAAATCATTATAATGATCGAGGTAATTATTAAAATTATTTTCGCTAGTAGCTAAATAATCTGCAAAATCCAAATAAACTAACTCATTTATAACATCATCACAATCTTTAGTTAATTTTCTAATTGCTTTATCAGAAGGTAAATCAGGTAATGAAATTAAATGCCCTAACCTTAAATGATTTTTAATTAAACAAGCTATATATTTCTGAACTTTTAAACTAAATTTTAATCGTGTTGTTATGTTTTCAGAAATTTTCGAACCATAATCTTCATGAGAAATAAATCTTATACGAGATTGAGAAAAACTTTTGGTATTAGGTTTCCCTATATCATGAAAAAAAGCAGCTAATTTAATATAAGGGATAATAGTATTTTCATGTGCAAAAATATCATTAGTCAGGTCTATCTCCGGAAATAAATTTTCATTAACTATATTTTCAATAAAAAATAAAGTGGCTAAAGAATGCATATATACATCTTTATCATGCAATCCTTCTTGAATGACTCCTTTAGATAATATAATCTCTGGAAATATTTGGTTTAAAAGATTCATTTCTTCCATCAATACAAGATATCTAGATGAATTATTTAACGAAAATATAGCAATAATTTCATCCCTGATTCTCTCATAGCTAACAAAATTGATTTTTTCACTATTGATCATAAAATGTTTTTTAGTATCTTCTTCAATATTAAAATTAAGCTTAGATGCCAATCTAACTGATCTTAACAATCTAAGGGGATCATTTAAAACTAAATCTTTAGAAACATATCTGATAATTTTATTATTCAAATCTTGAAGTCCATTAAATGGATCAAGGATTTTATCAAAATCAAATTTCTCATCATTTAAATTTAATGCCATAGAATTTATTGTAAAATCCCTCATAGAAAGATCATTAATAAGTCCATCATTGCCTTTAGAGTATTTTGTAATATCAATATTTAATTTTGTTTTACTATTTATAATTCTAAAAGTTTCAAAACCGTGGTTTTGAAACTTTATAATCTTACTATTCAAAGATTTAGATAAAAATTTTGAAAATGCATCAATTTCATCTTCTACTAATATATCTAAATCTTTTGGAGTGTAACCTAAAATAAGATCTCTAAGGCATCCACCTACCAAATAAGTATTATATTTAGAAGATGAAATTATTTGGAGTAAATCCATAATATTTTTTTCAATTTTATTATTAAACATTGCTTTGTTTATATTTAAATAATTAATTAAATTAGCATAATTTAATCATGTATCAAAGATTCATTTTCAGGTTTTGAATTTTGAATTTTTACTAAACCATCATGCCAATCACCTTTGTTGTGTGCAACAAGATGATCAAAATACATAATTCCATTTAAATGATCAATTTCATGTTCTAATACCTGTGCCAATAACCCTTCAGTTTTTATTTTCCATTTCTTCCATTTCATATCTAATCCTTTAGCACGTACCCAGACAGATCTATTAACAACACCAGTATAACCCGGCACACTTAAACATCCTTCTTCCACTTCTCTTTCTCCAAAAGATTCAATGATTTCTGGATTAATCAAAACTCTAAATTCTTCTTCTTCAGGTAATTTGATAACAATTATTCTTTTCAAATGACCAACTTGATTGCCTGCTAAACCTAAACCTTTGTGAAATGCTAAAGTTTCACACATATTGTCTGCTAACAAAATAATATCTTTAGTAATTTCAGTAACTTTATTACACTTTGTTCTTAAAAGTGGATTTGGATAATGTAATATATTTAATAATGACATATATTCCTTTATAATTTTTCTAATGTAAAAAAATAACAATATATACATAGTTAATAATATTGTTATAGATAGTTACAACGTATAGAATATACTATCATTTCATTTCGTGAATACTAATTCCATTACTATAGGTACGTTATTTGATTGAATTAAAAAATATAACTAAATATTACGGTGATTTTCCCGCCGTTACAAATATATCTTTTAAGATTGAAAAAGGTGAAATAGTAGGACTTTTAGGTCCAAACGGTGCCGGGAAATCTACAACTATGAAAATGATAACAGGATTTATGCCACCTACAAGCGGAGAACTCTCTGTTGGTGGAAATGATATTGTGTCTCAATCTATAGAAGCCCGCAGAAGAATTGGTTATTTACCAGAAACTGTACCTTTATATACAGATATGACAGTTTATTCCTATATTGAATATATGGGATTGCTCAGGGGATTAAATAAGAAAAATATTAAATCTAAAATAGATAATGTCATAGAAATTTGTAAGCTGGAAGATTATAGAAATAGTTTAATATCAAAACTTTCCAAAGGATTTAGGCAAAGAGTTGGTATATCTCAAGCAATAATTCATGAACCTGAAGTATTAGTTCTAGATGAACCTACTATTGGAATAGACCCGAATCAAGTAGTTGAAACAAGGCAACTTATAAAAAACTTGTCTGGTGAACACACACTTATACTAAGCAGCCATATACTCCCAGAAGTTAGTTCAATTTGTGAACGAGTGTTAATTATTCATGAAGGTGAAATAGCAGCTTCTGATACTATTGAAAATCTGAGTTCACTTATGTCAGGGAAAAATAAAGTTGAAGCCGATATTATTGGATCTCCTCAAGCTATAGTCGCTGAATTAGAAAAGATTAATGGTGTAAAATCAGTACAATTTTCTATCAATAAATCTTCTAATGAATTTTCTACTTTTTCCATTGAATCTGAAATTAACAGTGATATAAGATCAGAAATTTCAAAAATTATAATTAACAATGACTGGGGATTAATTCGATTACAATCCATGGGAATGTCATTAGAAGATATTTTCCTACAAATCACAACATCCGAATAAAGGCAGCAAGTTGAGAAATATAATATTAATAACATCAAAAGAAATTAAAACTTATTTTTCCAGCCCTATGGCTTATATAGTTGGTGCTATGTTTTTAGGATTAACATGGTTATTTTTTAATACGAGTATAGTACCAGGTGAATCTAATCCAATTACAGAATCCAATGTCAGAGGATATCTGGAACCCACAACTTTGTTATTTATCATATTTTCTCCGCTTATAACAATGCGTTTATTTTCTGAAGAAGAGAAATTAGGTACTTTAGAATTACTTCTTACCTCTCCAGTTAAAGATTGGGAAATAGTTATGGGCAAATACCTAGCTTCGACTGTGATTCTCATTTCAACTTTGCTTTGCACTTTGTTCTACGTTATATTAATATTTATTTACAGCACTCCAGATTTTGGGCCTTTACTTAGTGCTTATTTAGGAATAATTCTTTATGGAATTGCCACTCTTGGTGTAGGATTATTTGCATCTTCACTTAGTAGTAATCAAATCGTTTCAGCAGTAGTTGGAATCGTTATATTATTATTACTTTCATTTCTAGATTCTCTAGGAGCAATGTTAGAAGGGATCCCATCAACTGTGTTTAATGAATTAGCACTTAACTACCATTATGCAGATTTTACAAAAGGAGTTATTGATATTAGAAATATAGTATATTATCTTTCAACAGCTTCAATATTTCTCTTTTTTACAGTATTAATATTAGAAATGCGTAGATGGAGATAAATATTGAATAAATATATTAATAATATAAAAAACATCAGTGCTGATTTAAAACCATTAGTTACAAACTTGAATTATTGGAGTATTCTCCTCTTAATATCTGGAGCTTTATCTGTATTATTTGGTGCTATAAGTTATTTTTTAATCGTTGAAATAAAAGATTTTGGTCTATCAGTCATTATTACTGGCGCTACATTATCACTACTTGGGGTATTAATATCACCAAAATCTACTGCTTTAATTTTCAAAGGAAGAAGAGGAAGATATGGTACTAATTCACTAATAATGTTGATAGCTTTTATTTCAATTGCAATATTAATAAATACCTTTTTTATACTTAATTCATATAGATTAGACACAACAGCAACTAGAGTATTTTCATTATCTAAACAAACAGAAAAAATACTATCAAACCTTGAAACTCCAGTGAGAGCAAATGCATTTTTCGTACCTGATGATCCAGAACAAGAAAAACTAAAAACTAATGCAGAAGATTTGTTAAGTGAATTTGGGAAAAATTCAAATAAATTTAGTTTTAGATTTACAGATCCACAATTAAATAAAACTCTTGCAATTAAATATGGAGTTATGCAATATCCTGCAATTATATTTGAAGATTTATCTACAGGAAAATTGCAACCAGTTTATGAAAAAGGATTTAATCCTTTCAGTGAACAGGATTTTATAACTGCAATGCTAATATCTATGGGAGATAAACAAAAAGTTATTTATTATTCAACAGGACATAAAGAAAAAAGTTTATCAAGAGACACAACTACAAACGAAATTAGCGATCCTGGAATAGATTATTTAATTGAAGGATTAAAAAGAGACAATTATCTTGTAAAATCTATAAATTTTGATCAAATTGAAAAAATGCCTGAAGACACAGCTGCGCTAATAATTATTGGGCCAACATCAGCAATACCAAAAAACCATTCACAAATATTAGTAAACTATATAGCAACAGGTGGAAGGGTTGCTCTATTACTTGATCCAAACCCACACATTTCATGGAATGATCTTATAAATAATTGGGGAATTATTGTATCCCAGCAACCTGTAGCTGACCCATTAAGTTCGCTAGCAGGAAGTAATTTTTTAACACCATTAATACAAAAATCAAATAACCAATTCGTACCTGAGCAAAGTTTATTAGAATTCACAGGAAATGATAAATCGGAAACTAAAAGAATTCAATCTATTACAGACCAAATCAACGCAGTATTTTTTCCTGGATCAGGTGCTATTTTAGAAACAATATCCGCAGCTGATAGACCTCCTCATGTAAAAAATATTCAAATTGCAGTTTCGACAGGGATTAGTTGGCTTGAATCCGATATTGAAGAACCAAAATTTGATAATGACACTGATATAAGAGGCCCTTTCTCATTAATAACTATCATAGAATCTCAAGGTCCGGTAAATTCAAATATTCCAGTTTTTGATCTAAGTAAAATCATGATCTTTGCAGACTCTGATTTTGTTACTAATAAATGGTTCTACAGTAATCAGAATAGTGACATAATTTTAAATTCACTTGCATGGCTTGCCGAAGATTATGAAGTTATATCAATACGCCCAAAAGTTGTTCCTTTCAGATCTTTGGTTGTCAACAGAAGAGAAAGAGAATTTTTAAAATGGAGTAGTGGATTGCCATTTATTTTAATGATTACAACAAGTGTGGTTGTATGGTGGAGAAGAAGGTAAATAAACCTATCATAATACTAAGGAATAAACTGTGAATTTTAAAATAACAATTATTTTATCAATAATAGCGATTAGTATAGGAGCTTTCTTATATTACTATACTAACAATACAAGTGAAGATGTTGAAATAAATCCTCCATGGTTTTACCAAGTATCAATGGATGATATAAATTATATTGGCCTTACAAAAAACAACAAATCATTATCATTTTATAAAAATGAAGATACCACATGGTCATTTGTAGATCCTAAAGGGATACCTCCTAGTTACACAAGATGGGGAGGAGTAACATTATTGTTAAGTGGCCCCCAAACACAAAGATTGCTAGTTGCAGATAAAATTGACAACCCTGCAGAGTATGGTTTAGATGACCCGGAATTAATAATTGATTTTGATTTAATAGGAGGAAGACATCTAACATTAAAGCTAGGAGATGCTACTTCAGATTTCAAACATTATTATTGCCAGATAAATGATTTTGAAGAATTATTCATCATTGCCTCATCATGGAATGATGTACTTGGAAGATTAATTGATGACCCTCCAATTCCAAAATGGTATATTAAAAGACATCCAGAAAATATAGTAGGACTTGCTATTTATAAAGGAGATATTCAATCCCAAGGTACTCCAGCTAAAAAATTTGAAACTAAAAACAATCAAGATTGGTACTTTATGGATTTGACTGACTCCAATGATGAAAAAACAACTAATTCTCTTAATAAAGAACCTGGCGTAGGATACGCTGCATTCTTAAAAGTTGGTGAGAAAATTTCACTCAATGAAGAATTGTGGGCTCAATCTAAAAAATTGTTATCTGGGCCAAACAGTATCACTGTTGTTAAATCAAATGCCAGTGAAGCTGAAGATTACATAGAATATGGAATAAACAGAACAAGTAATGCGATTGAATTAAGATTCAATTCTTTTTCTGATAAAGGAACTGAATTTATTGATGGCTTATTATATAAAATAGGCGATAAAACAGAAGATGGAAAAAGTTATTATGCTTATTCAGAAAACAATGAATATATTAAACCTGTGCTAGCTATTGACTCAGAATGGGTTGATGCAGTTATTGGGCTATATGATAATCCTCCAA
>CAYTCC010000028.1:0-14534 GCA_964436345.1 uncultured Dehalococcoidia bacterium | reverse complement strand
AATTCAATTCTACAAGTAATATGTTAACAAATTTTCAAAAACTTTTTTTACAGCTTAAAATGCCTATACAATACAATCATATGCCTAAAGAAGAACAAGTGCTTGGTCTTTTGCACTATATTTATAAACGAAATGCTTTTAATGATGAGGGGCTAATTCGACTTATAATGAAACAAATACCTAAGTCTATACAGAAAGAAGACCCCAGCCTTTTCTCAGTCCTCTATTTTAATGAAATTGCTCATTTACACAATGTTTTACCTTCACTTTGTCAAGAGCATATTATGGAATATCCTTTTATTTCTAGAATAGCCCAATATCTTATAGATAATAAAGGAGTTGTCCCAGATATTGAAATTAAATCATCTGATCCTTCAGATACTTCTGGTGTACAAACTGAGGCTACTATAGACTATATAAATAATAATATATTGAATAAATAATAAAATGCCAAAATCTATCGCTAAAAATAGAAATGCATACAGAAATTTTGCAATAGATAACAAATACGAATGTGGTGTTTCACTTCTAGGTGGTGAAGTGAAATCCATTAAAGCTAACAGGGTAAATATAAATAATAGTTTTGTCAGAATAATAAATAACACTATACTTCTACTAAATGCTCATATCTCTCCCCTTCCAAATAGTATTAACTTTGATCCAACCAGATCAAGAAATTTATTATTACATAAATACCAAATAAGCAAAATTAAGCAACAATTAGATACAAAAGGATATACTGCAGTACCTATAAATGTTTATATTAAAAAATCTTTGATAAAAATTGAAATTGGGATTGGAAAAGGTAAGACTTTATACGATAAAAGACAGACAATCATCGAAAGGGACAGAAAAAGAGAAGCATTACGGGAACTGAAGAGAAAAAACACCTAAGATAAACACAAAAGGCCTGTCATTTGAAGATCAACGGCCAGCAGATCAATATTTTAACAGACCATTTGTATTTTTAGTTATCTAGTACTAATTTCAAGGCTATCGCCAGGCTTTAATGCTACTCTTCTTACGCTTATACCAAATTTTAACAGCCAATAATTCAATGTAGCCTTACCTAGACCTAATTTATTAGCCGCACCAGTCAATCCTAGCTCTGTAACTAGGCTTGGGAGCGCATCTTCTAAGGGTTTTCCTATATTACCCTCTACTTGTAGCATTTTTTTACTCTTTTTTAACATAGTTCAAGTATATTAGTGCTTAGATCACTACGAGTCAATATATTTTTATACTTATTTTAAACTTATTTAATTTTATTTATTTATATTTAAATCTTTTTGATTTGTTTCAAATTATTTCAAATTATTTCAATGTCCCTTTATAAAAAGGTATTGGAATGCTATAATTTATTATGCAAGAAAATTTAAAATATGATAATCCGAAAAATATTCGTAAAAGTATATCAGAATTAAAAGTACTGGGACCTACTTCATCCTATGCTTACGGGTATATTCAAACAAATTTAGTAATTTTAGATAAAAACGTTGCTTTTGATTTTTTAAGCTATTCTATGCTAAATCCCTCACCCTGCCCTATTTTAGAGGTTTTAGAGCCTGGGAACCCTTTTCCTATTAAATCGGCCTCTAATTCTGATATTAGGTATGATTTGGGTAAATATTTAATATTCCAAAACAAAAATTCTAAAATTGTTGAAAACATCGAAAATTATTGGACAAAATCTAAAGTAACATTCTTAATAGGATGCTTATTTAGTATGCAGAAACATTTTGAAGATGCAGGTATTATTATAAAACATTTAAACGAAAATAAAATTGACCCTACATTTATTACCAATATCCCTACTAAACCTTTTGGAATATTTGATGGCCCTATGGTAGTTTCAATGTGGCCAGTACATAAAGACTATATTACTAAGGCAATTACAATTTCTTCTAAATTACCTTCAGTTCATGGCAAACCAATACATATTGGAGACCCCAAACTTATTGGTATAAAAGACATTGAAAAACCTGATTATGGTGACATAATTAAATTAAAACCTGATGAAATACCTGTATTTTGGGGTTGTGGCATTACACCACAGTTAATAGCCCAACAAAAAAATATTGATATGATTACTCATCATCCTGGTAATATGTACGTTACTGATCTTAAGACTAGTGAAATGGAGATATTATGAAAAACATAGATAACAAAGCATTTATTGAAATACAGAATATCATTTTAGAGCATGATTATAGAGAGCTTTCATTACTTTCTAGAATAATGAACAATTTTTATATTAAAGAATCTGCAGAAATGATACTAGAAAATATTAATAAAGGGAAAATCATTATTTCAACAGGATTTTTTGAAATAATACCAAAAACTATAGAGACTGATGGTCCTCCAGGTGCATTTTCCATTGGGAACGCAATAACAAAGCTTGGAGGTGAAATTATATACTTGATAGAAAGTCATACAAAAGATTTTATTGGCAAAGATCAAAAAACTATTGTTTTCCCTAATACCACCAAAGAGAAAAGTGTGGAATTTGCAAAAACAATAATAAAAGATTACAAACCCTCAGCTTTAATCTCTATAGAAAGATGCGGGATTACTGAAAATAATAGATATCTCAATATATCAAGACAGGATATAAGTAATTACAATGCTTATATAGATGTGTTATTTGATTTGCATAACAATACTATAGGTATAGGAGATGGAGGAAATGAAATAGGAATGGGAAATTTATATGAGCATTTATCAAGTTCAGATAAATATATCGATGAACCAACTATTTCAAAAACTAAACATCTTATAATTACAACAGTTTCCAACTGGGGAGGATGGGGTTTAGTTGCAGCATTATCTTTACTAGCAAATAAAAATTTACTGGAAACATCAAAAGAAGCAACAGATATTATGCAAGAACAATTAAATTTAGGCGCAGTGGATGGTGCAAATTTCAAATCTGAGCTATCAGTAGATGGTTTTGATTGGGAAACAAATAAAAATATACTATTAAAGCTGCATAAAATTATAAACAAATATTTAAATCTCTAAAATAAGAGAATATAATATAAATTATTTTATGCCCGCGTAGCTCAGGGGACAGAGCAATGGGTTTCTAACCCATTGGCCGCAGGTTCGAATCCTGCCGCGGGTGTTCTAGAATATATAATAAACTTATGAAAATACTTGTAGTTGGAGAAGGTGGAAGAGAAAGCGCAATAATAAATAAATTATCTGACTCCCCTTCTATTACTGAATTATATATCGCTCCTGGAAATGGCGGCACCAATAAGTATGCCACCAATATAAATATTCAATCTGATGATGTAGTATCTTTATTAGATTTTGCTAAAGACAAAAATATAGACCTGACAGTTGTCGGACCTGAAATCCCTTTGAGTATGGGAATTGTTGATTTGTTTGAAAAAAACAATTTAAATATTTTCGGGCCAAGTAAAAAAGCTTCTAAAATAGAAAGTAGTAAAACATTTGCAAAAAATATAATGAAAAAATATAAAATACCTACTGCTGATTTCAATGTTTTCACTGATTCAAAAAATGCAATTAAATTTTTAAAATCTTCAAAATTTCCAATTGTAATAAAAGCAGATGGACTTGCCGGAGGAAAAGGAGTATTGATAGTAAATAATTTTAATGAAGCTGAAATCGCTGTTGAAAATATAATGAACAAAAAAATATTTGGGCAGTCAGGTGAAACAATAATAATTGAAGAATTTTTAGATGGTAAAGAATTTAGTGTATTTGTATTTACTGATGGTAATAAAATTCTCCACATGTTATCTGCCTGTGATTATAAAAAAGCATTTGATAACGATGAAGGCCCCAACACAGGGGGCATGGGTAGTTTTGCTCCCGCACCACAATTTAATAAATCTAATGAAGAATATATAGTAAAAAAAATAATCAACCCAACTTTAAAAGGACTTAAAGAACAACAACATATTTTTAAAGGAGTTTTATATTGCGGGCTTATTGAAACACCAAAAGGAATATTTGTTATTGAGTACAATTGTCGTTTGGGAGATCCTGAAACTCAAGTTGTTATGCCTACGCTTGAGTATGATCTACTAACATTAATACAATCATGTATACAATCAACATCTACAATGAAAATACCTAAACAAAAAATTAACGCAGTTGGAGTCGTGTTAGTCTCAGACGGATACCCTGGGAAATATGAAACAGGGAAAAAAATTAATATAAACGAAAATTTTAATAAAATTGATAATTCGTATATATATCATGCTGGTACAAAAATTGAAAATAAACAACTAGTAACATCTGGTGGGAGAGTATTAACAGCTGTGGGAATAGGCAAAAATATAAATGAAGCCAGAAAAATAGCATATAAGGTAACAAATACTGTAAAATATAAAAATAAATTTATGAGAACAGATATAGCATCAAATTATAAGGAGAATAAATGAGTAAAGTATCAATAATTATCGGAAGTAAATCAGATTCCAGTACTATGGAAAAAACCAAAGAAATATTAGATGAATTAGAAATATCCTACGATTTTAATGTCATATCCGCTCATAGAGATCTTGATAAACTCAGGGATTATGTATCAAAAGCATCAAAAGAAAATATAAAAGTATTTATAACTGCGGCCGGAGGAGCAGCAGCTTTACCTGGAGTAGTCGCTGCTATGACTAATTTACCTGTAATAGGAGTTCCAATCGGATCAAGTTCATTAAAAGGAATAGATGCCTTGATGTCTATAGTTCAAATGCCACCCGGAATACCAGTCGGTTGTGTTGCTTTAGATAGTTGGGGAGCAAGAAATTCAGCTATCTACGCTGCATCTATATTAGCTCTTTCAGACCCTAAAATTAATGAAAACATTACAAAATACAAAAATAAATTAAAGCAAAAATAAAATGATACCCAGATATACACTTCCTGAAATGGAAAAAGTTTGGTCAGAATCAAACAAATATGACAATTGGCTAAAGGTTGAATTAGCTGTTTGTTGGGCATTAACAGAAGTTGGAATAATTCCACATAAAGATTATAAACTGATTGAAAAATCAACTTATGATTATAAGCGATTAAATGAAATATTAGCTGACACAAAACATGATATGACAGCATTCCTTCAATCTATAACTGAAAATCTGGGAGAAGAAAGCAGATGGATTCATTACGGATTAACAACAAGTGATATTTGGGATACTGCAACTACACTACAAATCTTACAAGCATCTAAAATAATACTAAGTCAAATCACAAAACTAAAAAACTTATTAAGTGAGTTAGCTTTAGAAAATAAAAATACTGTAATGATGGGAAGAACACACGGAATACACGCTGAACCAATTACTTTAGGTTTGAAATTCTTATTATGGGCTGAAGAAATAAGCAGATCAGAATTAAGATTAAAGCAATCTATAGAACAAATAAATGTAGGCAAAATATCTGGACCAGTAGGAACAAATGCCACTGTAAGTCCAGAAGTTGAAAAACTTACATGTGATAAACTCAAAATAAAAGTTGCACCTGTGTCGAACCAGATTATTCAAAGAGATAGATATGCAGATTTCATTTCAACACTAGCTATCTGCGGTGGGTCTCTAGAAAAATTTGCAACTGAAATAAGATCCTTGCAAAGAACTGAAATTAGTGAATTACAGGAGCCATTTGGCGAATTGCAAACAGGATCATCTTCTATGCCACACAAAAAAAACCCCGACGTAAGTGAAAGGATATGCGGATTATCAAGAGTACTTAGAGGAAATAGTATCATAGCTTTAGAAAATATATCTCTATGGGGCGAAAGAGATATAAGTCATTCATCTGCAGAAAGAATCATATTACCTGATTCATGTTTCACAATAAATTATATGCTCCACAAATTTACTGAAATAATGGAAGGTCTAATAATAAATAAAAATAAGATGATAGATAATATAAACTTATCAAAAGGCGTGATTTACTCTCAGAGGTTGATGCTTACTCTTATATCTGGAGGAATGATAAGAGAAAAGGCTTATAGAATCGTTCAGGAAAGCTCAAACAAAGCTTGGAATGAAGGAATTGAATTACAAGAACTGATATCTAAAAATAAAGATGTAACATCAGTACTTAATGATAAAGAAATTCAAAAAGTTTTCGATATAAATTTTTATTTAAAAAATATTGACTATAAATTCAAAAAGTCAAAATTAATAAAGGAATGAAAATTGAGTAATACAATAAATCCAATAACTGAAACTAATCTTGGCAATATTTGGCATAAAGGAAAAGTCAGAGATACATATGAAATAAACAATAACCAATTATTAATGATATCAACTGACCGTATCTCATCATTTGATGTAGTATTAAATGATCCTATCCCTGGTAAAGGTATTATTTTAACTGAAATGTCTAAATTTTGGTTTTCAAAACTGTCTGATGTCGTTAATAATCATTTTGATAGAAACCCAACAACAAATGATTTAAAAGGAATTTCCGAAGACGAATTATCTAGAGGGATAATAGCAAATAAAGCAACCAGAATTGATATAGAGTGCGTTGTTAGAGGATATCTTGCAGGTAGTGGTTTGAAAGAATACCAATCAAATCAAACAGTTTGTGGAATAAAACTTCCATCAGGATTAGTTAACAGTTCGAAACTAAATGAACCTATATTTACTCCCTCTACAAAAGCAGAAGTTGGGCATGATGAAAACATTACATTTGAACAAATGTCTGATTTGGTCGGTGTTGATTTATCAGAAAAATTAAAAGACATTTCTTTAAATTTATACAATACGGCCAGTGAATATGCGCTTACAAAAAACATCATTATTGCTGACACTAAATTTGAATTTGGCTTTATAAATAATGAAATAACATTGATTGACGAAGTACTCACTCCTGACTCAAGCAGATTCTGGGATGTTAATGATTATACACCTGGGAAATCACAAGATAGTTATGATAAACAAATTGTAAGAGATTGGCTAGAGACAGCAGACTGGGACAAGGAACCTCCATCACCCAACCTACCTAAAGAAATAATTGAAAAAACATACATAAGATACAAAGAAGCTTTAGAAACATTAACCAATTAATGGAAATTAAATTTGAACAAAAATACAAAAAAATATAAAAAGAATATCCAAAAGCGGGTAAATCGAGAAAAAAAACAAAAAACAAAAAAATTGAGGAGATATTTAGCTTTTTCAAGTATTGGTGCAATAGGTCTTTTATTTATTTTAGGATTAGTGCTTCCAGGATTACCTTTACAATTTTGGAACAATGATATTCCTGATGGAGATTGGGAATATGTGAGTAATATGGGGTGGGGAGTTTTGCCAAACATTGATGTTCCTCATGATCCATACACAAGTACCCCGGCTACATCTGGCCCCTTTTTAGATGAAAAATGGGGTTGCCCTGTAAGATGGGGTTATCATGATGATGTGTTCGCAGACGAATGTACATTAAGCAATCTTGCCAGGGGTGGAATAATGATTCATTATAAAAATGGTGCCCCACAAGAAGTTGTAGAACAAATCAAAAATGCATTTGTAGGTTCAAATATGTCGGAAGTAACAATTGCCCCTTACAATGATATGGATAATTTAATTACCCTGACTGCTTGGAATTATATAGACAGATTAGATGAATTTGACAATGATAGGATTTGGAAATTTATTGATATGTTTTTAAATAATCCAACTTTATCTCCATTTTATGCTAAAAAAGGTCATTTAGATTAAATTATGAAAAAATTCTCAGTAAAAATTCAAATTACTCCTAAAAAAGCTGTAAATGATCCACGAGGTACACAAGTATTAAATGGCTTAAAAAATCTTGGGTATAATCTAGTTGAAAATGTATCAGTTGGAAAATACATAGAATTATCTGTTAATGCAAAAAACGAAAATGAATGTGAAACAAAAATAAATGAAGCTTGTGAACAATTTCTAGCTAATCCTTTGATAGAAGAATACACAATAAAAATTAAAAGTTTATAAATTAATGTTAGCCCACGAATTAGAGAAGCAAATATCTAAAGTTAACAGGATCCAATTTGGCAATTTACCTACTCCTCTACACGAATGCCCTACTCTTTCAAAAACTTTAAATATCAAAGAGCTATTTATTAAAAGAGAAGATTTAACTGGATTGGCTTTTGGGGGAAATAAAGTACGCCATTTAGAATTTAGATTCGGATACATAAAAAAAAATAATTTTGACATTATTGTAAATGCTAATATGGGAGTTTCAAATAATGCTAGATTATGGGCAGCTGCAGCTAATATAAATAATATAAAACTTGTGAATTTTATGAGTAAAGAATTAAAAACTGAGATGCAAGGAAATCACTTACTCAACCATCTAATGAATATAAAAATTATTTACTCAGATACAACAAATGAACAAATCTTACACCAGGAAGCAATAATTTATGGTAAAAAACTAAAAAAACAAGGTTATAAACCGTATATTACAGTTGCCGAAGAATATAACGAAATAGCTGCCGTAATATCTTACCTAAATACAGCTTTGGAATTAAATAACCAATTTCAAAAATTAGGGTTGAAAAAAATTCATATCTTCCAAGCTTCTGGATCATCATATCTTGGGTTAGCATTAGCAAAAAAGATTCTTAACTTCTCAGATTGGAAAATAACAGGTATTGGACCAAGATTACAACCAAGAATGAGGAACATAAGAGAAATAACTAATAAAGCTTTAAATTATTTAAATAAAAAATCTAATAACAAATTAAAATTGGATTACCTGGATTATAAAGATTTAAATTGGGATTTGTCTTTTTATGGACAAGGTTACGGAATTCAGACCAAAAAAAGTATTGATGCAATTAAACTTTTAGCAGAAAAAGAAGCTATTTTTCTTGATCCAATCTATACAGGGAAAGCAATGTCTGGATTAATAGAATATGCAAATTCGAACAAAATAGATAAAGATAGCAGTGTAGTTTTCATTCATAGCGGCGGAACACCTAATTTATTTACATATTCTAATGAATTATTAGCTACTAACTAATTGTTCCTTTAGTAGAGGGGATGGAATCTTTACGAGGATCAATCCATAACGCTTTTTTTAATGATATTCCTAAAGATTTAAATAATGCTTCTGAGATATGATGATTATTCACACCCTCTAATATAGTAGCAAATATATTACATTTTGATTCTCTGCTTAACGTTTCAAGGAAATGAGAAATTAAAGATCCACTAAGTTCTCCTAAATCAGAATCACCTATAAATCCACTTAATTTAAAATAACCCCTGCCTCCAAAATCAATTACTGTTCTTACCAAAGTTTCATCAAGGGGTACGTAAGAATGGCTGGTGCGAGTTATATTTTTACCATCTCCTATACACTTTGAAAATGATTGACCTAATAGAATTGCAGTATCTTCAACTATATGGTGCCAACCCAAATCATGGTCCCCTTTAATTACATTAATATTTATATCTAATAATCCATGTTTTGATAATTGTGCCAGCATATGATTAAACATTTCATTTCCTGTATTAATATCAGAAGTCCCTTTCCCGTCAAGATTCAAATAAACTTCTATAACTGTTTCCTTAGTATCTCTTTTGTTTTTTATTTCTCTATTTATCATTTTTTAAATTATTCACTTTTTAAAATTTTTTGTAATTTTGTATAAAAATATTGATTATCATCAGGAGATCCTATAGAAACTCTAAAGCATTTTTCCAAACCTTTAGTTGCAAACAATCTGACAAATACTCCTTCGCCAAGCAATCTATCATTAACACATTGTAAATTATGATTATCTAATTTACATAATAAAAAATTAGCCTTTGAAGGATAAACTTTAACTGACGTAATTTGACCTAAAGATTTAATTAATTTTTCTCTTTCATTTATTATTGCATCTACTTTATACATTAATTTATCAACATATTTAAGAGAAATAATTAAAGATTCTTCAGCCACAGTGCTAACATTATAAGGATTTTTAACTCCCATAACTAATTTTGCTAAATCTTTTGACATCAAACCATATCCTACTCTCAATCCAGCAAGCCCTGCCCATTTACTCATTGAACGTATAACAACTAAATTATCATATTTTTCAACTAAATCTGCATAAGTTGATTTTGAAAATTCGAAATACGCTTCATCTACTACTAATATTTTATTTAAGCTTAATAAAAACTCTATATCTTCTAGAGTACTCTCATTACCTGTTGGATTATTTGGTGAAGCCAGAAAGATTATTTTAGTTTTATCAGAAACTTTTTCGCTTATAGCTTTATAATCTAATTCAAATTCGATATTTCTGGGTACAGGTACAATTTTAGCTCCAGCTAAACCTGCGCGAACTGCATACATACCAAAAGTAGGAGTAAAGTCTAAAACTTCATCTCCGGGTGTTACAAAAATTCTAAAAAAGAGATCTATTAATTCATCGCTACCAGAACTAACAACAATATTATCAATACTTAAACCAGTATATTCAGACAATGATTCTCTTGATCTAATTAATTCTGGGTCAGGATATGTATTTATTGGAATATTAATTAGGTTATCTATAACTTCAGGGACAGGACCAAAAGGATTTTCATTACCGTTTAATTTAACAATTTTTTCCGAATTAATTGAATGCTTCTTTATTAAAGTTTCATTAGATGGCATAGCATCATATATCTTGAATCCCTTAATAACAGGGTTCATTAATTTTTCTATATCACTAAAATTCATCTATTCTGCCTGCTTTTTTATTCTTTCTAAGGCAGAATTTGAATGGCCATCCATAAATTCTGCCTTACCTATTATACTTGCTAATTTTGACAATTCTATTGACTCTTCCTTGTCTATGTTAACATAAGGAACGTGTTTCATGAATGTATTTATACCCACTCCAGAACTAAATTTAGCAGTTCCACCTGTGGGCATAGTATGGCTGGGTCCTGCAATATAATCACCAAGTACATGATGTGAATAATGGCCTAAAAATATTACTCCAACATTTTTTAACAGAGATAAAAGTTCATCATTATTATTTGTCATTATACTGACATGTTCAGGGGCAAAAGTATTAACCAGTTCAGCACTATCATTTATATTCTCAATTAATATTAATAATCCATTATTTTTTATTACCGTTTCAGCTATTGATTTGTTTTTTATGTTCAAGTAATTAGGTATTAAATTCTGAACTTTTTGTATCAATTGTTCTGAATCTGTGCAAAACAATGGAACTGATGAGATGTCATGTTCAGCCTGAGAAACAAAATCTACTGCACAAAATTCTGGTTTAGAACTATTGTCACCAATAACAAAACTTTCAGTAGGTCCATACAATCCATCTATCCCAACTGTACCAAAAACCTGTCTCTTAGCTTCTGTAACCCATCTATTTCCAGGGCCACAAATCATATCTACTTTAGGTATTGTATCTGTACCATAAGCTAATGATGCAATACTCTGAGCTCCTCCTATACTATAAACCTTATCTACTTTTGCCAGATAACACGCTGCCAATATAGAAGGATGAGGTTTTCCATTAAAACTTGGTGGAGTGCATATATAAATTTCAGATACACCTGCTACTTTAGCCGGAATCACTGTCATTAATACCGTTGATAATAAAGGAGCATTCCCTCCTGGTATATATATACCAACTTTCTCAAGCGGGATATTTTTTATTCCATATTTGTTTTTTTGATCATACCAATCTTTAGGTTTTGAAATTTCATGAAATTTTTTTATTCTATTTGCTGATACTGTTAAAGAATTTTTTAATGATTGATCTAAATTTTCCCAACTTTTTTTTAACAATTCATCTGAAATACAAATGTTTTGCAATTCTACATGATCATACTCTTTTGTATATTTTATTAAAGCTTTATCCCCATGCTGTGCTACTTCAGACAAAATATTATTAACCTTATTAGCAAAACTCTTATCATTTATTAATTCTTTCTGTTTAAATCTGATATCTGATATTGCCTTTTTTGCTTCCTTTAAACCTTTTACAACTTTAACCATATTGATATTCCTTAAACATAACATTTATATCTTTTTTAGTATTAGTAATATAATTTTCCAGTGTAAGTTCCGGCAATCTATCTAAAAGGTTATTTAGACCATTAGTAATATCAGCCATAAAATCATCACATAATTTGATAATTTTATCTGAATTATGTGCCTTTGATAATCTTTGTGCCATAAAATTCAAACGATCCCATGGATTTAACTCATACATAGAATTTAAATCAGATAAAAATTTAATCCAATCATTTATTATTTTTTTATTGATATTTTCAGGAAAAGAAATTAAGTTAATATCAACTTGATTTAGGTATTTATACAAATCAATATTATGGTTATTTATTTGTATATCAAGATATATTTGTAATGCCCTGTCTAAAAATAAAGCTTCATCAAAATCAGGGAATATATTTTTATTCATAAATATTTCTCTAAATACATCTATAGTCCAGTTTTCATCAGCAATAAGATGTGAAAAGTAACCTTTGATGAAATTATTTGTATTTATATTTATTTTTATTAATCTATTAAAATCAATAGTATTTTTTATAAATCCTCTCATCCCATCACCTTTCACACCTAAATTTAAATCAAAATAATGATAATCTTCTCTATCAGATTTGATAATAACTCTGAGGTCCGGAGAAACTGATCCTAACAAAGCGTACCCAAAATTTCCCTTAGAATCAATTTGCGAAGAATTTGAAAATTGGTCGTAAAGCAATGACAAATGAGTTGATGGATTAGGCACAATTTATCCTATAAGTAATTTTTCTATATCAACTGTCCCATCAAAAACTAATTTATTTTGGACAATAGTAATACCTTCTGCCTTTAGATTGTCCAGTATTTCAATAGCTTCCCCGAGTTTCTCATTTGAAACGACAATAGTAACAGAAAACCAATTACGTTCATCGCTTGAATAGACTTTGGCTATTGTTGGTCCAATAATTCCTCTAATACTGCCATATTGATTTAACATTTTAAATAATTGATTCTCATTTTCAGATTCAATATTAAATATAATAGTATTGTAAAGTTTAGAATTCATATGACCCAAAATAAAATATAACAATCTTTTAGCAGATTTTAATTTATCTTCAGATTTAGATAATAATTCTGAATTAGATATCATTGTAGCTTGTGAAAATAATAAATAACCATCATCTAAAATTTTAAGATCATTTTCTCTAATTGTTGTTCCTGTCGAACTAATATCTACAATAATATCTGCAAGCCCTGTTTGAGGAGCAACTTCTACCGCTCCATTGGTAGAAATTATTTCATAATTTTCCAAACCGTTAGTGGAAAAAAAATCATTTGTTTGAACAGGATATTTTGTAGCAATTTTTATATTAGTTGAATGAGAAAATTCTTTTAATTGTGATATGTTATTAATATTGTCCCAAGATTGTGGAATTGCAATCACAAGATCGCAATTCCCATATCCCATTTTTTCAATAACAATTTTAGCAAAGTTGTTGATTGTATTTTCCATGTATCTATCTAAGCCCATAATTCCTAAATCAGCTACTTTATTATTTAAAGATGAACAAATATCAGATTGTCTTTGAAATATAATTTTTATATTTTCATCAAAAGTAGTGGTACCGGTATAAGCTCTTGAGCTTGATCTCTTTATAAAAATTCCAGCATCATTTAAAAAATCAATAGTTAATTGATATAATGGACCACTCGAAGGTAAAGCTATATTTAACATAATAAATTGTAAAAAATGTATTTTTTTCAGTAAAATAGTTTCTCATTAAAGATATCATTAGTCAACATAGGATGATAACATTCACAAAAAATATTTTAAATGAATAAAGAATTCAGGCTAAACTTATACTTATCTTATGCTCATGCATTGAGCGACGCTGCTCATATTATTTTTGGGTTAACTTTGTATTTTGTATCAGACAATCTAAATATTAGTATTCTAACTATGGGATTTATCTATAATTTATCTAGTATATTGAGAGGGATTTCAGGTGTTTCTGCAGGAATATTAAGTGACAAATCCAACTTTGCTTATTGGATCATTTTATTTGCGACATTATCCACAATAGGATGTGTAATACTATCATTATCAAATAATACAAATATATTCACTATAGGGATAATCGTTTTAGCTATCGGATCTGGTATCTACCATCCTGTTGGATTAAGCGCTATAACAAAATATACAACAAATCCTGGTAAATCTTTTGGTTATCATGGCCTTGGAGGAGCAATAGGGATTTCGTTAGCTCCTTGGTTTTTTATTAATATTTCTAGTGCGTACTCCTGGCAAATATCATATTTATTATATGGATTACTGACCCTCCCTATAATTTTTATTTATTTTGACAAAGAAATAAAAAATTTAACTTACATAAAATCTACAACAAAAAATATTAAAGAATATAAATTGAATATAAAAGAAACATATCCCATATACTTATTTGCATCATTAAAAGATTTTGGTATTTCCGGATTACTTCTTATGTTAGCAGTATTTATCAATAATTATATTATGAATCAATCTAAAGATATAAATTATATAGATC
>CAYTCC010000027.1:0-14684 GCA_964436345.1 uncultured Dehalococcoidia bacterium | reverse complement strand
TTACTTAAATAATAAAAGAATTCAAGAATCAAGAATAGAAGCCAATTTAATAATTGAAAATGCGTTAAAAAAAGAAACGCAATTACTTATTGAATCAAAAGAAAAAGCTTTAAATATTGTTTCTAAATCAGAGAAGGAGTTAAACAACAGAAAGTTTGATCTTGAAAAGTCTGAGAGATTAATTAATGAAAAAGAGATTCAGATTAAAAATATTACACAATCTCTTGAAGTGCAGAAAAAAAACATTTCTGATCTTGAAACTAAAATAAAAAATAAAGAACAAAGCTTAGATAATATTACTAGTCAAAAAGTTATTGAACTAGAAAAAATAACAAAACTTTCACTAGAGGATGCAAAAAATCTTTTAATTGAAGAAGCTGAAATACAGAGTAAAGAAGAAATTCAAAAACGTTACTTGAATTATGAAAATGAAATTAAAATTGAAAGTAATGATATAGCTAGAAAAGTTATAGCTGATTCAATACAAAGATTAGCTTCAGAAGTTGTTTCAGAAAGAAGTGTCAGTTCTGTTTCTTTACCTGATGAAGATATGAAGGGCAGGTTAATAGGCAGAGAAGGGCGGAATATAAGAGCTATTGAAGCTGCTACAGGTGTTGATGTTTTGATAGATGATACTCCTGGTATGGTTGTTGTATCTTCTTTTGATCCTATAAGAAGAGAAGTGGCACGAGTTTCTATTGAAAAATTAATAAAAGACGGCAGGGTTCAACCTTCAAAAATTGAAGAAATAGTTGACAGGTGTAAATCTGAGTTAGAAGAAAATATCATAAAATTAGGACAATCTGCAGCTTTAGAAGTTGGAGTTTCTGGGCTACCTAATGAAATAATAAAAACTATTGGAGAATTGAACTATAGATATAGTTATGGTGAAAATGTTTTGCAACATTCTATTGAAACAGGATGGTTAGCATCTTTAATTGCTGCTGAGATAGGAGCTGACCCATATAAAGCAAAAGCCGGAGGTTTTTTACATGATATTGGAAAAGCCTTAACTCATAAAATTCAAGGACCGCATGCAGAAGTTGGAGCTGATCTATGTAGAAAATATGGAATTGATAATGATATTTGCGATATGATTTCAGAGCATCATGATGATACTCATTCTTCGGTAGAAGGATTTATTGTTTCTTCTGCTGATGCTATTAGTGCAGCAAGACCTGGAGCTAGGCATAATACTTTAGAAAATTATGTCAAAAGACTTTCTGAAATTGAAAATATAGCAAATAATCATGATGGGGTAGAAAAATCTTATGCTATTCAAGCAGGTAGAGAGTTGAGAGTATTTGTTAACCCGGAAAGCGTTGATGATTCAAAAGCTCAATCTTTATCTAGAGAAATAGTTTCTGAATTAGAAAAAAACCTTACATACCCAGGACAAATTAAAGTTATGGTTATAAGAGAGCTTAGATCTATTGAAATTGCAAATTAATTTAAGAATATAGATTTGGGTATTGAAATATTATTTATTTTAATTTTATTTAGCAATATTAATATTTCATCTTTTATTTCATCATATTATTACAGGAAAAATATTTATAATATTGGTTATAAGAATGCCGGTGCATCTAATATTTATAATTTATATGGTTTGAAACCTGCACTGATTGTTGGACTGTTTGATTTTTGGATTAAAGGATTTATAGCTGTATTTATTTTAAATTATTTAGATGTAAATAATTTAATGTATTCTTTCAGTTTGATATTGATAGTATTTTTTCATATGTTTAGTATATTTGAAAAACTTCGGGGTGGTAGAGGAGTTTTAATTTCAATAGGAATTATCTGTGCACTTGGATTATGGAAAGAAGTAATGATTGTAGTTACAATTCTTAAATTTTTTGAGTATATCTTATGGAAAAATAATGCATTATCAACATTTTTGGGAATTATAATTTTTATTTTTCTTATTCCTTTTATCGCAGAGAATGTTTACGTTATCATTTCACTCGAATTAGTATTTATATTATTATTGTTTAAAAGAGTATTAACTAATAACATAGATTTGAAATCATTAATAAATATAAATTTATTAGTTAGCAGAATTTTGTATGATAGAGATTTAAATAATTTTCCTGATTTGAGGTAAGTATTGTATAGAGATTATTATTGTGGTGAACCTACTGAGGATTTAGTAAATAAAGAGATTACTATTTCAGGTTGGATAAATAAGAGAAGAGATCACGGAGGATTGTTATTTATTGACTTAAGGGATAGAACTGGCTTAATTCAAGTAGTTTTTGATCCTGAAAATTTAAAACCTTCAGAAATTCATTGGAACCAATTTAGATCTGAATGGATAATAAAAATAAAAGGATTAGTAAAGTTACGTCCTGAAGGTACTCAGAATTTAAATTTAAATACTGGAAAGATTGAATTGATTGCTAAATCTTACGAAGTTATTAATGTATCCAAAACTCTTCCTTTTGAAATTTCTGATTTTAAAGAAGAAACTGAAGAATTTTTGAGACTTAAATATAGATATTTAGATTTAAGAAGGCCGCAAAAATATAATGTTTTAAATTTAAGGCATAACGTAATTAAATTTATCAGAGATTATTTGGATGACAGAGGATTTTTAGAAATTGAAACACCAATATTAATTAAAAGCACACCTGAAGGTGCTCGTGATTTTGTTGTTCCTAGTAGAAATAACCCTGGGCAATTTTATGCTTTACCTCAATCACCCCAACAATTAAAGCAGTTACTAATGGTTGCCGGGGTAGATAAATATTTTCAGATAGTAAAATGTTTTAGAGACGAAGATCCAAGAGCTGATAGACAGCCTGAATTTACACAATTGGATCTTGAAATGAGTTTTGTTAATCAAGATGATGTACTTTCTTTAACTGAACATATGATGACAGGCTTGTTGGAAAAAGTAGGATCAAATAAAAAATATAATTCTCCCTTTGTCAGGCTTACATATGATGAATCAATGAACCTTTATGGAACTGATAAACCTGATATAAGATACGAAATGAAGATAAATGATTTTTCAGATTTGTGTAAAGGAAATCAATTTAAAGTTCTTGCTGACACTGTGTCCAGAGGAGAAGTTGTAAAAGGATTGGTAGTGCCTAAAGGAAGTGAATTTTCCAGGCGTCAAATAGATGATATTGTCAATTATTCTAAAGAATTAGGTAGTGTGGGATTAATTTGGATAGTTTTGGAATCAGATTTTGAGTTTAGAAGTATAGTAAAAAAATATTTGGATAAAAATTTTGTAAAAAAACTTGCTCAATCTTCTGGGGCTCAAGCTGGTGACATGATTTTAATGGTTGCAGGCAGAGATAAAAATACTCTGGAAATATTAGGAAATTTAAGATCTAAATTGGGACGTGATTTGCAATTATATGATCAAAATGAGTTAAAGTTTTGCTTTATTACAGATTTCCCATTATTTGAATGGAATGAAGATTCTCAAAAATGGGATTCTTCACATCATCCATTTACAATGCCCCATGAGAAGTATTTGAGTAATGTTGCAGATAATCCGGGAGAAATTAGAGCTTATTGTTATGATATGGTTGCAAATGGATATGAATTAGCAAGTGGAAGTATTAGAGTTCATAAAAAAGAATTACAAGAGCAAATTTTTTCTGTATTAGGGTATTCTAAGGAACAAACTAATGAGCAATTCGCACAGTTATTAAACTCTTTTGAATATGGAGCACCACCACATGGTGGTATTGCTCCGGGAATTGATAGAATTGTAATGCTATTGGCTGGTACTGAAAATATAAGAGATGTAATAGCTTTTCCGAAAACTCAAAGTGGTTTTGATCCTTTATTTGAATCTCCAAGTGTATTATCTAAAGAACAATTAGATGAACTTCGTTTAGATGTTATAAAATCAGAAAATAATAATTAAATGGTATTTAACTAGTTTTTTTTTGACTATTGATTTGAATATACTGTTTTAAATCGTTTATAATTTTTTGCTAGAATAATTATTTGATCAGTAACTACTTGTATTGGAGAGGTGTCCGAGTGGTTTAAGGAGCTGGTCTCGAAAACCGGTATCTGAATTTTCAGATCGTGGGTTCGAATCCCACCCTCTCCGTATGAAATTATAAAATAGATGGAGAGGTGCTAGAGTGGTCGAATAGGCGCGCTTGGAAAGCGCGTGAACTGGCAACAGTTCCATGGGTTCGAATCCCATCCTCTCCGAATTAATAATATAAAATAGGAATAAAATTGACAAACAAAAAAAAATTAGTAATAGTTGAATCTCCAACAAAAGCAAAAACAATTGCCAAATTATTGGGTAAAGAATTTAATTCTATTGCAACTGTTGGGCATTTCAGGGATTTGTCCAAGGAAGATTTAGGCATAGAAATTAAAGAAATCGAAGGTAATGCAACTACAAGATATGAATTCATACCCAAATATGAACTCTCAACAAGCAAGGCTGTACAAAAAGTAAAAAAAGAATTAAAGCTAGGAAAAGATAACGCATCTGAAATATATATTGCAACTGACCCTGACAGAGAAGGTGAAGCAATAGGCTGGCATATTGCAGAATTTTTAGAGCTTGATGAAAATCAGCAAAATAGAATAGTTTTTAATGAATTTACGAAAAAAGCTGTTTTTGAATCGATATCAAATCCGAGAAAATTAGATTCAAATTTGTATGATTCTCAACAAGCAAGAAGATTATTAGACAGGATTTATGGCTTTCAGGTAAGCCCGGTTTTATGGAAAAAAGTTAAAGGGAAAACATCTGCCGGAAGAGTGCAATCACCTGTTTTACAATTTGTAATAGAAAGAGAAGAAGAAATTGAAAAATTCAATCCTGAAGATTTTTGGAATATATCATCAAATTTAAAATATAAAAATAATAATTTATTATTATTTTTGAATGATCCTAAATCAACCAAACTTGCTAGATATAGAATTTTTGACAAAAATAAGACAGATGAAATAATTAAGATACTAAATAGCAACCCTGGTGTAGTAGACGATATAAAAACATCAGAGAGTGTTAGATCTCCTAGGCCTCCATTTATTACTAGTTCATTACAACAAGAAGCTAGTCAAAGATTGAGTATTTCTCCTGACGTAACTATGAGTTATGCTCAACAATTATTTGAAGGAATAGAATTAGATGGATTAGGATCTGTAGGACTGATTACATATATGAGAACAGATTCTTTTAGTGTATCTGGGACAGCTTTGAATAGTGTTAGATCTTATATCAAAAATGAATATGGTGACGAATATTTACCAGAAAAGCCTAATTACTACAAAAATAAAAATAGATCTCAAGAAGCTCATGAGTGTATTAGACCAACGGATGTAGAAATGTCACCTCAAAAGTTAAAAAAGTTAATTTCATCTAAGTTAGATAGAAAAGATAGTTTGATAAAACTTTACGATATTATATGGAAAAGGTTTGTTTCATCTCAGATGGAAAAAGCTAAATATGATGTTAATAGAGTAATAGTCAAATGTGAAAAAAATTATTTAGACGAAGAGCTTCTATTTCGAATAGAGAATTGGAAAGTGAAATTTCAGGGATATTCAATTTTGTACGGAGATGATCGAGAAAAGTCTGAAGATGAAAGTGGAGGATCTATGGATTTTGAAATAGGAGGAAAAGTTATTTTTGATAATGTGGATTCAAAATATGATCAAACAAAACCTCCTTCTAGATATACTGAAGCAATGCTGGTTAGAAAAATGGAACAAGAAGGAATAGGAAGGCCAAGTACATATGCAAACACAATAAAAACAAATTTGAAGTTGTACCTTGAGAAAAAAGAATCTAGATTACACCCAACTAAATTAGGTAGAGCAATATCGAAGTTTTTAAAAAATAATTTTTCTACTGAAGTTAGCCCTGTTTATACAACTGAAATGGAAGAAAAGTTAGATAAAATTGCTACTGGGGACATGGATTGGCAATTGTTATTAAATGATTTATATACAAAACTAGAACTTAGTATAAAAAATGCCCTTGAACAAGACAGGGTTCCAAAAGATGAAATTGAAGAATATTCAGATGAACATTGTCCTGAATGTGAAAGTCCAATGATCATAAGAAGTACTAAAAAAAATGGAACTAAATTTTTAGGATGTTCTGCATTCCCGAAATGTAAAACTGCAAAACCAATTATCACTGAAACAAATCATTTGTGTCCTGAGTGCAAAAATGGAACAATGAGAGAGTTGCAAGGGGCAAAAGGAAGTGTATATTACGGATGCGCTGATTATCCAAATTGTAAATTTAATTCTAGATATAAACCTGCTGAAGGTAAATGTTTAAATGATGAATGTAAAGCTGAAACTTTATTTATTAGAGGAAGCAGTTTGAGATGCGAAATGTGTAAATCTTTTCAAAAAATGCCAGAATCTTTGAAAGCTAGTCAGTAAATATTATTATGAAAAAAACAATTATTAAAGATTTGCTTCAATTAATTGAAGATTTTATTGCTTATTTGATAAATTATCGAAATTTATCAAAATTTACAGTACGTAATTATAAAAATGATTTAAATAATTTTAAAGATTTTATTAATTTAGATAAAAATATTTTATTGGACAATATAGATAAATCTTTAATTAGAGAATATGTACATTATCTGAATACACAGAGTTATGAAAGATCAAGTATTAACAGAAAATTAAGTGTACTAAGAAGTTTTTTTAATTATGTTTTTTCAAATTCTGATTTTGATGAAATTACAATTTCTATGATTTCTAAATCTAAAATGGAAAAAAAATTACCATCTATAATTTCAGCAGAGCAAACACAAAGATTATTATCGAGTATTGACGTTACTAATATATCAGGCGTTAGAGATCGAGCTTTAATTGAAACATTATATACCACTGGGATGAGAGTATCAGAGATATCATCATTAAATATTGATGATATTATTGATAAAAATAAAATAAAATTGTTAGGTAAAGGTGCTAAACCAAGAGTAGTGTTTATGAGTGATACAACAAGGAATTGGATAGATCAATATGTTAAATTATGTTCAAAAGAATTTAAAAATCCTCAAAACAATGCTTTGTTTTTAAATAGATTTGGTACTAGATTATCTGTCAGATCAATCCAGAATTTAGTAAAAAAATATGGTTATAAATCAGGGATAGGAATTTCATTACACCCTCATTTATTAAGGCATACTTTTGCAACTCATATGCTATCTAATGGGGCAGATTTAAGAACTGTTCAAACATTGTTAGGGCATTCTAAAGTATCTACTACTCAAATTTATACCCAAGTTGCAAATAATGATATGAAAAGATCTTATTTTAATTCTCATCCTAGGGTTAGCTTAAAATGAATTTATTGATTATTAATGGCCCAAATTTAAATTTATTAGGGCAAAGAGAGCCCAAAATATATGGTAAAGAAACTTTACAAGATATTTTGGATGATGTTTATTTATATTCAAAAAAACATCATATCAATATTGAAGCATTTCAATCTAATCATGAAGGTGAAATTGTTGATATGATTCAAAAAAGCAATGATCTTTATCAGGGATTAATTATTAACCCTGGAGCTTTAAGTCATTATAGTATTTCTATACGAGATGCTATTTCATCAATTTCTATTCCAGCAGTAGAAGTTCATCTTTCAAATATTTTTATAAGAGAAAAATTTAGGAACCATTCTGTTATCTCAGATGTTTGTTCAAAAATGGTAGTTGGATTTGGATCAAGCGGATATAAAATAGCTGTTGGCTATTTTATAAACTAAAAGGAGAAATACTATGTCACTAGCTTATAACGAATTAAAAAAAGGTATGGCTTTAGATATAGATGGCAAACCTTGTATTTTACTTGAATATTCAAGATCAAAAAAAGATAGAGGAGCTCCGGTAATTAGACTTAGATATAAAGAAATTCGTACAGAAAAAGTTTTAGTTAAATCATATTCTGGCTATGATATTAAAATAGAAGCTGCAAATATACAAAGAGTTAGTGCAATTTATCTTTATTCAGATCAGGATAATTTTGTATTTATGAATAATAGTAACTATGAACAAATAAATTTAAGTAAAGAAATATTAGGGGATCGTATTAATTATTTGGTGGATCAATTGCAAATTGATTTATTGTATTTTGAAAATAATCCAATATCTATTGAATTACCAAATTTTGTTGATATGAAAGTTATCTTAACTGATAATGCTGTTAAAGGAGATACTACTCAAGGAGCAACAAAAAAAGCTACTTTGCAAACAGGGATTATTATTAATGTTCCGCTATTTGTTAATAATGATGATTTAATTAAAATAGATACACGAACATCGGAATATATAGGAAGAGCTTGAAAATGAAAAATATATTTGAAGTATCTAGTTTATTAGCTAATCTTAATAATTTGATAGATCAAAATATTTATTTAAAAGATATATGGATACAAGGGGAAGTCACTGATTATAAAGGACCAGCTTATTCTGGGCATAAATATTTTTCTATAAAAGATGAAAATAGTTTGATAAAGTGTGTTTTTTTCAAATTTGCTCATATTGGCTCAGATGATTTTTTAGATGGGGATAAAATTTTAATTAATGGTGAAATAGAAATATATTCACCTGCAGGTAATTTACAGTTAAAAGTAAGATCTGTTAAAAAACATGGATTAGGTGATATTTCAATAGAAATTGAAAGATTACGCCAAAGATTAGAACAAGAAGGATTATTTGATACACATAGGAAGCGGGAAATACCTTTATTTCCACAAACTATTTGTGTAATTACATCAGAAAATTCCTCTGCTTGGGAAGATATTAAAAAAGTAATTACAATGAGATATCCTTTGGTAAATTTAATATTAATTCCTACATTAATGCAAGGAGAAAATTGTATAGAGGATGTATGTAATTCTATTGATATAGCAAATAAAGAATCATTAGGTGATATTATTTTATTGTCTCGAGGTGGCGGCTCAGAGGAAGATCTTATGCCTTTTAATTCAGAAGAAATAGTAAGATATATATTTTCATCTAAAATTCCAGTAGTTACTGGGATAGGACATGAAGATGATAATACACTTTCAGATTATGTAGCTGATACAAGAGGATTAACTCCAACTGGGGCAGCTCAAATCATAACACCGGATATTAATGATTTGAGAAATGAAATTAGTAGTTTTTCTTTAAATATGCAAAAAGCATTTAAATACAATTTAGAATTTAAATTCCCTGAAATAGAGAAAGTAAAAATAAAATTACAGAATATTTATCCAAGAAAAATAGAAGTTTTAATTAGAAATATTGATCAATTAGAATTTAATTTGAATGGCAAATTATCTGATTATGTAAATACAAAAATAAATAAATTAGAATATTTAAAGCATTCTATAAGTATTTTTAATATTACTGAGATGTCAAAAAAAGGATATGCTCTTGTTGAAAACCAAAAGAAAAGAATAATTAAGTCGGTTAATCAGGTAGAAAAGGGTGAAAAATTAAAAATCTTATTATCTGATGGAATATTAAATTCAAAAGTAGAAAATAAAATTAAGGAGTAACTAATGTCTGAAATTAACAGTGAAGTAAATAAAGATTTTGAAGATTTTGAAGAGAATTTATTATTATTACAGAAAATAGTTAATGAATTAGAAAACCAAGATTTATCTTTATCAGAAACAATTAAATTTTATGAAAAAGGGCAGCTATTAGTTAAACAGTGTAATAAAGCTTTAGAACAAGCTCAGTTAATTATTACTAATTATGAAAAGATTTAATTTTTCCTTACGAAAGCCTACTCAGTCCATTTACTTAATTGTTTTATTCATCAATATATTTTTTTGGATAATATCCGAATTAATATTTGACGGATCATCAAATATTTTAATTACAATGGGTGCAAATTATGCTCCTTATGTAAAAAAAGGAGAAACATGGAGACTCTTATTTTCTATTTTTCTTCATTCAGGTATTTCGCATTTGATATTTAATTCAATAGCATTATTAGCTTTTGGAAATTTAATTGAACAATTATTTGGGAAAAGAAATTTTTTAATTTTATATCTTTGTTCAGGAATTACAGGAAGTGCATTTAGTGTTGCATTAAATAATAATGCTATATCTGTAGGATCTAGTGGTGCAGTTTTTGGGTTACTTGGATCATTAATGATTTATTACTTTTATATAAGAAAATTTAATCCTATCTATGCTAAAAACAATTTAATTGGAATTGTTATTTTATTAGTAATAAATTTGTTTTATGGACTAACTTATCCTAGAGTTGATAATTGGGCTCATTTGGGAGGATTATTAGGTGGAGTGTTTAGTTCATCAATGTTGTTGTATTTTAATGTCAGAAATAATATTAATTTAATTATAAGTATATTAAGTTTTATTATATGGGGATATATGATATTTTTGTTGATAAATACATAATTTGAATTAAAAGCTAATGTTAAAAATTGGATGGTTTTCTACAGGAAATGGTAAAGGTTCTTTAGGTTTTATTGATTTTTTATTAAATCAGATCACTAAAAAATCAATAAATATATCCTTAGAATTTGTGTTTTGTAATAGAGAATTTGGTGAGGCAGAGGGTAGTGATGAATATATAAATTATGTTATTCAAAATAATATAAATTTAATTACATTATCTTCTAAAAATTTTCAAAAAAAGAACAAATATAAAAAATTTTCTGATTGTAGAGAATTATATGATAAAGAAGTTCTTAAATTAATATCTGAGTATAAAGTGGATATAATTGTACTTGCAGGTTATATGCTTATTTTGAGTGAAGACTTATGTACAAAGTTTAAATTTATTAATTTACATCCTGCTCTCCCTGATGGTCCTAAAGGTACATGGGAACAAGTAATTGTTCAACTTATTGATAATGATCAAGATTATTCAGGATTAAATGTACATATCGTTACTAAAAATCTTGATTCAGGCGAATCATTGGGATATTGTAAATTCCCAATAAAATCTAATTTATATAATAATGCATGGAAACAATTTTACTTAGAATCGGAAACTAATTATAGAAATATTATTTATGAAGATTTAGATTTGTTTACTCTTATTAGAAAACAAATATTGTTAAGGGAAAAATATTTGTTAGTATTCGCTATAAATTATTTGATTAATAATAAGGAAGTTTTAGAGCAGTTATTTAATAAAAAATTTAACAAAGATTTTAAATCAGTGGATTTTAGTTTACAAATAGAAAAATTATTATTAAGCTGATTCCGATAATAAATCATCATAATTTATTTGGGTATTATTTTTATCATAAATGATAAATTTATTTTTATTATCTATTGATTGTTCAGTTACATGAATTTTTGACAATGTGTTTTTACCTGGCAACTCATACATGATATCAATTAAAGTTTCTTCTAATATAGATTTTAATCCTCTTGCCCCAGTTCCTCTTTCTATTGCTAATTTTGCAATTTTTTTAAGAGCATTGTCATCAAACTCTAATTTAAGGTTATCTATCGAAAATAAAGTTTTATATTGTTTTATAAGTGAATTGACGGGTTTTGTTAATATGTCATACAAATGATTTTTGTTTAATTCATGAAGATGAGCAATAACAGGTAATCTGCCAATAAATTCAGGAATAAATCCAAATTCTAATAAATCTTCCGTAGTAGCATAGTGTTCTAGTTCTTGGTTACTCGGATTATTTTTGTCTGATTGAAATCCAATAGAATGGAAATTCTTTTGCACTCTATTGTTAATGATATCTTTTATACCTTCAAAAGCTCCCCCGACAATAAATAAAATATTATGAGTATTAATTTGTAGAAATTCTTGATGAGGATGCTTTCTGCCGCCTTGCGGAGGTACATTAGATGTGGTCCCTTCTATTATTTTTAATAATGCTTGCTGAACTCCTTCTCCAGACACATCTCTTGTTAAAGAAGGGTTGGCTGATTTACGAGTGATTTTATCAATTTCATCTATATAAATTATCCCCGTTTCAGCTTTATTAATATCAAAATCTGCTGCTTGTATTAGCCTAAGTAATATATTTTCAACGTCTTCACCTACATATCCTGCTTCTGTTAATGATGTTGCGTCTACAATTGCAAATGGAACATCTAAAATTTTAGCTAAAGATTGGGCTAATAATGTTTTTCCAGATCCCGCTGGACCAATTAAAGCTATGTTAGATTTTTCAATTGTTACATCGGATTGCTCTGCATTATGTGTATTAATTCTTTTATAATGATTATAGACAGATACACTAAGAATCTTTTTTGCTATTTCTTGACCGATAATTGATTTGTCTAATTCGGATTTTATTGATATTGGGTATGATATTGAAGATTTACTTTCATCTGAATATTTTTTTAGATCCTTATTTTTAACATTTGTATTGGATAACATGTCTGAACATAAATTTACACAGTTATCACAAATAAATACTCGATCAGGGCCTGCTATTAGTCTATTTACCTGAGTTTGAGGTTTTTTGCAAAAAGAGCATAAATATTTTGTATTGTTATTTGAAGTATTCAATGTTTTTTCTCATTTAATTTAAATTTATTGTTTATCAAGCACTTCATCAATAAGACCATAGTCTTTAGCTTGTCCGGCTGTTAAATAATAATCTCTGTCTGTATCTTTAGCTATTTTTTCATATGGTTGTCCTGTTGATTCAGAAATCATTTGCCTTACTTTGTCTTGAAGTCTAAGCATTTCTCTTGCTGCAATTTCCACATCAGATGCTTGACCTTGAGCTCCACCTATTGGTTGATGCATATGAACAGTAGAATTAGGCAAAGCATATCTTTTTCCTTTTGTTCCTGCACATAAAAGTACTGTAGCCATACTTGCAGCTAAACCAACACATATTGTTGAAACATCTGGTCTAATTAAGTTCATAGTGTCTAAAATTGCTAAACCAGAGCTTATTACACCGCCAGGTGAATTAATATATATACTTATATCTCTTTCAGGGTCTTCTCTATCGAGGTAAAGAAGTTGTGCCACTAATAAGTTTGCTACCTGATCATTTATTGGAGTTCCTAGGAATATAATTCTTTCTTTTAATAATAGAGAATATATGTCAAACGCTCTTTCTCCCCTGGTACCACTTTCTATTACCATAGGTATTATATTTTTAGGATTATTAATCATTTTAAACTCCTTATTTTTTAAAGGGACTTACAATTGTCTTATAAATTTAATCGCTATACAATGTTTTTCAAGGTCTCTTGATATAAATATTTTGAAGCTTTTTCTAGTTTTAATCTGTACTCTGCTTCCATTTGAATTCCTTCTTTGGATAATTTGGGACTATTTGTATTATTTGATTCCTGAGTTTTTAAATTTTTTTCAGCCTCAGATAATTCTTGTTCTGTAGGTATAATATTATTTTGTTTACATACTTCCAATAGAGTGAAAGTTCTATTTAATTTTTGCAATGTTTCAACTTCTATATTTTTTTTAGTTTCATCAGGATTCTGGTTATTTTGAGTAAGATAATCTTCAAGAGACATTTTGAATCTTTTTGCTAAATTTTCCAGTTGTTCTATTTCATTTTGAGTTTCTCTTTCAATCATGATAGGCGGGAGCTCAATATCAGATATTTTAATTAATTCTGCAATTGCATTATTTTGGTATTCAAATTCTGATTGTTGTTTATGATTTTCTTCAACACTTATTTTGATTTTTTTTCTTAAAGTATTCATTGTTTTAATTTCATTGTTGGAAACCATTTTTGCAAAATTGGCATCTAATTTAGGTGAGTCAGGTTTTTTTACTGAATTTACTGTTATGTCAAATTTTGCTTTTTTGTTAGCCATTTCTTGTGATGGATGGCTTTTTGAGATTTTCAAATTGATATTTTTTGAATCTCCTTCTTTTAATCCTATAAGGTTTTTAATTAATCCCGGCGCAAATTCATCGTTTTGTTCTTCCAGAATAATATCAGTATTTTGTTGATCAAGTACGTTTTCTCCATCTATTTCTATTTTAATATTAATAGAAATCAATTCTCCGGACTGTGATTTTCCACTGCTAGGAATCCAATTAGTGAATTGTTTTTGTAAATTATTTATTTGTTCATCTATTAATATTTCGAAATCTGGATTTTCTATTTTTTTTAGTTTAATTTTATTTATTTCACCTAATTTAATTTTAGGTTGTAAAGGCAAAATAACAGTAAACTTTATAGGGTTGAAGTTTTTTAATTCTATTTTTGGAGGCATGTATGATTCAATTTCTGATTCTTTAATTACTTCGCTTGTTTTGTCAGAAAGTATATTATCTATAGCTTCAGATAATATACTTTCCTTACCATATTGAGATTCTATAATATGATAAGGAGCTTTCCCTTTTCTAAAGCCAGGGATAGTAATTTTTTTTACAAGTTTTTTATAACCAATTTTATAATAAGGTTCTAAATCTTTTTCATCTAAATCTACATCTAGATTTACTTGCCTGTTTTTTTCTTTGCCTTGTTTAAATTTCATTATTTATATTATAAATCAAAATGCTTTGATTTCTAAGGTGTATAAAGATTATGATTGTTATAAACTTATTTAAATAGTTTAACTATTAATTATGATTTCTTTAGATGATTATATAATTCAAAACTCTGATAATTCTCCAGAGAATAAAGCCATATTTGAAATAATATTTAAAATATCGGATGGTGTGATTGAAATATCAAAACTTCTTTATGGCCCTGAGTCAAAAGATTTATTTGGTAA
>CAYTCC010000026.1:0-15016 GCA_964436345.1 uncultured Dehalococcoidia bacterium | reverse complement strand
TGGAAAGTTTAATATTCCTTTTAATTGCCATACTTATTCAAATTAATAAAATTGATGAATTAACCTTAATTATTCTAATGTTCGTGAATGGAATTTTAGCTGCTATATATGTTCCAAGCAGAATAGGGTTTGTAAAAGAACTTTCTGGCAGTAAATTATTATTACCAGCGACTGCTTTAGATTTTGGAATTATGACTCTTGTAGGAACATTTGCACCAGCGCTGGCTGGTGTTTTAATAGATAAAGTATCTTTATCTTTTACTTTATATTTTTCATTTGGAGCATATATTCTTCACAATTTATTAATGTTACCACTCATAAATAAAGGGCAGAAATATGATCATTCAAAAGAACTACAAATAATTAAATCAATAAAATATATATTTAATTTAAATATCATAAAATATCTCTTTATTATAATGCTTGCTATTGCAATTTTAATTTTTGGATTAGAAACACTTTCTCCTGTCATAGCTAAAGATATTTTCAATACAGGGCCTACCGGATTTGGAATTCTTTTATCTTCAGCAGGATTTGGGATGGCTGTTGCAAGTTTAACCGTAGCAAGTTTAAAAAGCATTAATATAAATAAATTATTAACTATTAGTATAGCGGGCGGAGGATTAACTTTAATTGTTTTTGCATTTTCACCAAATTATCTGGTAGGGCTTATTTTATTTGCGGTATTATTTTCCCTGGCAGCGTCATCTGAATCAGCAATAACTACTCTGATTCAAACTTCCGTCCCAGACAATATGAGAGGTAAAGTAATATCTATACAAACTTTTACATGGGGTATTTCATCGCTAACAGGAATTTTATCGGGATACATTTCTCAACAATTTGGTATTACCTTACTTATATTTATATCTGGAATAATTTTGCTCACATTAACTCCTATTACTAGATTAATAGCAAAAGAAACTAAATGATGTCATAATTGAAAATATCGAATTTTATAAAGGATTAAAAATGCATGAACTCATAAAAAACTCTGCCACAGAAATCAGAAATAAACTAATCAATAAAGAAGTAAAACCAACAGAATTAGTAGAAATAAGCCTCGATAGAATTAAAGAAGTTGATCCCATAATTAATGCAATGCCAACAATTTGCCCAGAAAGAGCTATGACACATGCAAAAAAAATAGAATCTATGACTGAATTTGAAAAACCGTATCTTCAAGGAATCCCTTTATCCATTAAAGACCTAGTTGAGGTTGAGGGTGTAAGAACTACATGGGGATCACCACTTTTCAAAGATCATATTCCTACAAAATCAGATATTTTAGTACAAAGATTAGAAAAAAATGGCGGAATTGTTGTAGGGAAATCTAATACTCCTGAATTTGGAGCAGGGGCAAATACTTTCAATGATGTATTTGGCCCATCGTTAAGTCCATGGAACACTAAAAAAACTGTAGGAGGTTCTTCTGGCGGAGCAGCTTCATCTTTGGTCAGCGGAGAAGTGTGGCTGGCTTCAGGAAGTGATACCGGTGGAAGTTTAAGAATACCTGGTAGCTTTTGCTCAGTTGTTGGATTCAGGCCATCTCCCGGTACTGTTCCTACCGGGCCAAGTAATTCTCCTTTTGATTCAATATCAGTTTCTGGACCAATGGCTAGAAATATTGAAGATACAGCTCTTATGTTAAATTCTATGACCGGATACTATGAATTTGATCCTTACAGTAAAAAACAAACTCCTGATTATTTAAATGCTGTAAAAGAATCCAAAATACCAAAAAAAGTTGCATATTCTTTTGATTTGGGAGGAGAACCTTTGGACCCACGTGTAAGAGCAAGCCTAGAAAAGTCATTAAAAGTTTTTGAATCAATGGGATCAGAGTTAATAGAAGACTGTATTGATTTAAGTGATGCCCATCATATAATTAGAGTTTTAAGATCATTAAAATTTGCAGCACAAGCTGAAAGATTAAAAAATCACAGGGCAAACCTTAAATCAGAAATTATATGGAATATAGAAACAGGGTTAAAATTGACTGGTGCAGAAGTTGCTGAAGCAGAATTATTAAGAGCCAAACTTTTTAACAATACTGCGGAATTTTTTAATAAATACGATCTGCTAGTTTGCCCAACTGTAATGGTTCCCCCATTTGATGTTGAAATCAGATATATGGAAGAAGTGGAAGGAGTTAAAATGGATGATTATATAAACTGGTTATATTACACACATTCAATAACATTGACTTCTTCTCCTTGCGTATCATTACCAGCCTCATTTACTGATGATGGATTACCAATAGGCGTACAGCTTATTACAGAATGTAATAATGAATACGACTTACTTTCATACAGTCAATCATTTGAAAAAAATAATACTAATGCTATAAAAACACCTATAGATCCTAAAAGTTAATTAATCTCTGTATATAGGTCTTGTTAAACAGGTAGGGCCACCTGATCCTTTATAGCATATTTCACTTGCCTGAAATTCTATTACTTCAATTCCATTATCTTCTATAATTTTAGTAGTTCTATCATTGCCATTTGTGATCAAACATTTGGTTGTTGATAAAGTCAAAACATTACAACCCAAGGTATCATAATCTTCATCAGCAATAGATATCGTTTTGATATCTAAGTTATTTAATAATTTCAAAAACCCAATCGGCAATAACTTTTCATAAATCAAAAACAAATCCTTTTTTAATGGGCTTATTAAAGACATCAAATGCAAAACATCTACCGGCCCATTCCAATGAGGCAAATCTACACAAATAAGATTAACTGAAATTAAAGACAAAATTTCTCTTAGTTGATTTATACCTTCATTATTTGATCTGTAAGTTAAGCCAACAGCTACGGTTTCATTGTTAATCCAAATCACATCTCCGCCTTCAAGGGTTCCTTCATTAACTATTTCACCAAATATAGGAATACCTATTTCATCTAAATAATTTTTCATCATTAATGTTTCAGGTTCTCGTTGCTTTTTACCCATATTTCCTATCACTGCACCATTTGGTGTCATAAACATTGGGTCATGGGTGTAAATAGAATCCAAAGATGTTTTCTCATCTTCAGGTAAATATAAAATCTCAACATTATTATTATTTAATATATCAACAAATTTTTCATATTGAATTATTGATTTTTTAAAATCAGGTTTTTCAATGAAATTCAAATTTTCCCATTGTAAGTCAATTGTTTTTTGAGATTTAAAAGCTGCTTCAGGATCCTTAAGTAAAACAGTTCTTAATGTAGACACATTAGAATTTAATCCATATTTTATATTATTCATTATTTATCTCTTGATTTTATAGATTTAAATTATATAACTTAAATTATTTTATCTTTTATCAATTTTTCTATTTGTTTTTTATCAAAGCCAATATCTGCAAGAATTTCATAATTATGCTCTCCAAGTTTTGGTGCCAATCCAAAACTAGAAGGTGTTTCAGAAAATTTCCATGGAGTTCCATGAACTTTAATTTTTTCACCTAATTCAGGGTGGAAAATCTCAGTCACATAATTGTTCGATTTAATATCAGGATCATTAGAAGCTTCAATCATACTGTTTACAGGAGCCGCCACCAATCTTGAATCTCTCATAGATTTAATCCAAAATGATCTTTTATTTCCAGCAAACATTTCAGATAATTCATTTAATATTTCATTTTTCTTTTCGTCAGATTCAAAAGCTAATCCCAAATCATCCAATCCTTTATTTGTTAAATTTTCAATAAACCCTAATTTTTCCATACAAGGTTTCCATTGTTTTGAATCTAATTGTATTGCCAAAGGCTTGCCATCTATATCATTAAAACATGCAGCTATACCTGCTTTCTCTCTATTTCCGTTGATTCTTGCACCAGTTATAGGGGGAATGTTTTTCCACATAGCTGTCGTCATAGTCCATCCCATTAACCTAAAAGCACTTCCGATTAAAGAAGTTTCTATTTTTTGCCCTACTCCTGTATTTTTTGCATGTATCAAAGCTGCCAATATTCCACTTAATGTTATGATTCCACAAGATTCATCTGCTACTGAAGCTACACCCGTTCTCATTTGTTGCCCGGGTACTGAAAAAGCTTCAGTTACTCCACCTATCGCCTGCCCTACAGCATCAGTCCCAGGTAAATTTGCACTTGGACCATCCGGCCCATAGGCTGATACCGAAGCGTAAACAATTGAAGGATTAATTTTTTTTAAATCTTCATATCCAAATCCATTTCTTTCTGCTGCTCCCGGACTAAAGTTTTGGCCAAACACATCAGCTTTTTTAATAAGCTTATACAAAATTTGTTTTCCCTGGTCACTTTTTAAATTTAGTGTCAGGCTTTTAACTCCTCTGTTATTAGTTTCAAAATATGAACTTATTCCATTTTTAAGTTCTCCTGAATTTCTATTACCATCACCTTTATTAGGTAATTCTATTTTTATTACATTTGCACCCATGTCAGCCATAAGCATATAAGGAACTGTTCCAGCTTGTGCTGTGGAGCATGTAACAACTGTAATTCCTGATAAAGATCCTTGATTATTCATATTCTCTCCTCTTTTAGAATCATTGTTTTAATCTTGGAGTATTATATCTATCTTCAGGATTAATCCATCCTTTGAAATCAGGTTTTCTTTTTTCTGCAAATGCTCTCCTTGATTCCATTCTGTCTTCCTGATCTCCATGAGCATGTAATTCATCTGCCAAATCATGATAATTTCCCGAAATTTTAGGGGCCATTTCCCTCATCATATATATCGTATTTACCCTAGATGCAGGAGGTAATGAAAGTAAATGCTCAGCCATCTCTAAAGCAGTGATCATTAATTCTTCTTTTTCTACCAATCTGTTAATGAAACCCATCTGATATAACCTTTCAGCTGTAAATCTAAATCCTAATGCCATTTCAGTAGCTACGGGATGTGGTAAGTTTGCGTAATGCCCATGATTATATCCTCCAAGTAACCATCTTTTTGCTTCAGACATTTCAAAAATCGCTTCTTTTACAGCAACTCTTAGATCAGTTTTTTCAACTAACATAAATCCTCCACCCATTGCATATCCATTAATTGCACCAATAACGGGTTTTTCTAAGTCACCATTCATAAATGGATTGTATAGATTATCTCCTTTCATGGGAGCCGAAGCCAATTTTCCAACTTCAAGAGATTCTTTCATATCTTCCCCTGCGCAAAACCCTCTTCCTTCTCCAGTTAATATAGCCACTTCTAAATCTTTATCATTTTTAAATTTATTAAATGCATCTGCCATACCTTCTCTTATAACTTTACTAAGAGCATTCAATCTTTCAGGTCGATTGAGTTTAATAATCATAACTTGGTCCTGAATATCTGTTTCTACAAATGACATATTTTTCCTCCAGTGATAATTTTATAATTAGTATTATATTGCACCTTATTTTTCAACAGTCGCAAAATCTAAATATTTACAATTCTGATATATTGATAAATGGATATTTTGTATATATTCACCATCGTGTAAGCGTGTAGTCAAAGGGATATTTAATTTATCAAATTCATTGTTATTTAAATTATTTTCTAAACATTCATACAATGCCCTGCCCTCCAAGTGCTTAGGAATATCTATGCCCAACAAAGTTAATACTGTTGGCAAAATATCAACGTTACTAGAAGGAAGATAGGTTGCCTGATCAACTTTAATTCGTTTCCCACCTATTACAAGTGAATTATGTATTTCCTGAGGACTAATTGAACCATGATTACCTAAACCTTTTTTCAAACTAGTTGAATACACCTGTCCTTTGATATTTTTTAAATTATCTAATTTCTCCCAATTCATAGAAACAAACAAATCTGGATTTCTTTTACCAGGTTTAGCAAAAAGATCATAATTATGTATACCATTGAAACTAATTTTATTGTTTCCTGCAATTATAGGGCCTGCCCATGGTTTAGAAATTATTTCATTAATTAAAACCGGATCAAATATTTGATCTCTCTTTGTGTAAACTAAAAATGAACCCCCATTTTCTGCAAACAAATAACCTGGAAAATCTGAATGTAATTCTTTTTGTATATCTATAACATCACTGATTCTAGAATACCCATGATCTGAAACCAGCATTATAGTTGGATCTAATGAATTTTGATCCACAAAGTCAATAATTTTCCCAAACAAATTATCTACATGCTTTAAAGCTTTATTACTTTCTTTTTCATTTAATCCAAAATTATGCTGGCTTTTATCTGGTTCGTCAAACCATATAATACTGACATCAGATAAATTGCCTTCATCTAGATCATTTAAAATATTTATAATATGATTAGTGGCATCATAATCAGGAATACTTTGCTCAGGCCATTCATGGATACTATCAGGTAAATTTGGATATTCATTTTTATCTAAATTTATATCTCTGTGAAATGTGGTTTGCTTGTTCTTAATTATTTCAGTATTTTGAATTATAGCATTCCCGCTTGTTCCGGAATTTAACACCATAAAACTTAATCCATTATCTGATAAAATCTCAGACAAAGAAGGAACTAATAATATTTCGCCTGTACGGTTGTATAAATCCAACATCTCAGAATATAAAACGGGAAGAATAATTTCCGAATCATATTCTCTAAACACCATGGTATTCCCAGCTATACCATGTGTCCCCGGGTTAACTCCAGTAACAATGCTAGCTGCATTACTTCTCGTTACAGTTGGAAAAGTCGAATGATGATTTTCAAAACTAAAGCCATTATTTTTAAATTTATTTAAATTTGGGGATTGCAAATCATTTATCTGATTCATCTGCAATCCATCTAATCCAACAATTAATATTTTTTTCATGATTTTTTTATTATTGTTAATGTAAGATTAAATCACAATGCAAAATAAAATGGTTAATAACAAAATAATACAATATAAGCCGATATCCATTATTATAATCAACATAATAATTGCCATTGCAGGAATTATAGTAAAATCTCAACATAGCCTATTACCTGACATCTTTTTACCTATTGCATATGGATTCTCAATTTTTTCAGCTGCATTAATTATTTCGTGGGCTGCAGAATCAAGTGAAAAAGATATTTCAGGATCCTTTGTTATCGCAATAATTGCATTAATAGCTGTTCTGCCAGAATATGCAATCGAAACTGTATTGGCATATACAGCAGGCCAATCATACAAATTAAATAATTTTGTTTTCACAGACAGGGTTGGGTATGTCTCTGCAAATGTTACCGGTGCAAACAGACTATTAGCAGGTCTTGGCTGGCCAATTATTATGTTAATAAATATGTTGAAAAACAACCATTTATCCAACATGAAAATTGATAACAAACTTGAATTAATTATGCTGGGATTGGGAGCAATTTCAATGATTTTTGCTTCAATTATTAATTTTCAGCCAATATTAATTTCTTTTATTTTAATAATCATTTATCTAATTTACTTATTTATAACATCGAAACAAGAATCAGAAGAATCAGAATTTGTAGGCATAAGTGCGTATCTTGCAAATTTACCAAAAATAACAAGAATAACAACAAATATTTCATTAATAATATTTTCAGCTTTCACAATATTTATGGTATCTCATCCCTTCGTGGAATCTCTGATACATATTGGTGGAAGGCTAGGAATAGATGAATATTATTTAATTCAATGGTTAGCGCCCTTAGCATCTGAAAGCCCAGAAATTATCATAGCTTCTTTATTTGCAATGAAAGGAAGATCTCTTGAAGCAATATCAGTAATTCTTTCCTCCCAGGCAAATCAGATGTCATTATTAATTGGAAGCATGGGTGTGATTTTTTCTTTTGCAACATCTTCGTTAATAAGCTTTCCTTTAAATAATGCCCAGGGAATTGAATTTTTATTAACTGCTGCTTTCGCTTTCCTACAAATAAGTATGATTTTATGGGGTAAATTCAAATTACAAATGCCTATATTTTTACTAATAATATTTTTTGGGCAACTTATTATCACCGACACTACAATCAGAGCTTATTTAGCAATAGCTATCTTTATATTTGCATTAATATATTTGATACTTTTTATAACAAATAATAAAACCCAATCAACCAAAAAACAATAAAATGCTAAATCAAAATAAAGCAAACCAATTTAATAATTGGTTAGAAGAATCTGTACAAAATAACAAAATCCCGTTTGGGGAAATCAATATTTCAAAAGAAAACAAAGATATTTACAGATACAAAATTTATACACAGGATAAAAAATATAAAAATAATAAACTTTATCGAATCCACTCTTTAACAAAGCCTATTACTTCGTTAGTTAGTTTAATCGTTCTAGAAAAAAACAATATCAACGTCAAAGAACCTATAAGTACATTTATCCCTGAATTCAAAAAAACAAAAGTACTAATAGATGAAGAATTAATTAATATCAATACCCCCATTACATTTGAGCATTTGTTAACACATACTTCAGGGTTAACTTACGGATTTCACAGATCTAATCAAGCTATTTTAAGAGGGAATACTGAAGTTGACAATATCTACAGAGAAAAAGAAATTTTAGAAAAGATCCGAAACTCTTCTTTTACTTCATCTGATTTTATCAATGAATTAACATCTTTACCTTTGGCATATCAGCCTGGAACAAGATGGAATTATGGCTTGTCTTCAGATCTACTTGGTGTATTACTAGAATTAATATGCAAACAGTCTTTAGATGAAATATGTAAAAAAGAATTATTCATCCCTCTCGAAATGAATGATACTTATTTTCCATCAGTTAATTTAAAAAATTTAATTCCAACGTTCAAATTATCGCTTCCAAGTGGATTTAAGCTCATAAATGAAACTGATCAAATAAAACGGGAACATAAATTTTTATCAGGTGGAGGAGGAATGATTTCTACACCTCAGGATTATATTAAGTTTTGCAATTACATATTAGATCCAAAAGTATCTTTGATTAATGACAATACTCTTTCAAAAATGAAAAATAATCAATTGAAACATGAAATGGAATATCTAACTGATAAATTGAATTTTTATGATTTCACATTTGCCGGACCAGGAACAGGATTTTCTTATGGGTTTGCAACAATAGAAAACCCAAATATCGTACCCCAGAAAACTCCAAAAAATGTATTAAGTTGGGCTGGTGCGGCAAATACAATAGTTTGGATAGACCAAATAAATAAAATAGTATTCACATTTTTCACTCAGTTAATTCCGTTTGGATATCAGAATTATAAAAAGGAATTACATGAAATATTGTATTCTGATATCAATTAATCGGAGTTAATTTTATAACTGGTATAATTCTGCCTGATATCTCTTCATATTCAGAATATTTAGAGTAAATTTTATTTATGCTAATCCAGGCAATTTCCCTCTCTTCAGATTCAAGGACATTATATTTACATTTGTAATTTTTGTTATTAATTATAACTTTGACTGAATCTTGTTTAATCAAATTTCGATACCAATTAGGAGGTGTTTTATTTCCTCCATTTGAAGCTACAATCATAAAACTATCTTCATCGGGGAAATAAGTAAGTGGTGCATATCTTTCTTTGCCTGAGGATCTTCCTGTTGTAATTAATACTAAGACTGGAATCCCAATCAAAGAATTAAGAAAGGTATATTTAGATATTCTCAAAACCCATAGATGAAATTTAGAAAAATATTTAATAAGTGTGAAATTTTCTTTAAAAACTTCTGACAAATAATTATCAAATTTATTCAAAATCAATCCTAAAACGAAATTATTACTTTACCAAACATTTCTCTGTTTTCTATAATTCTATGAGCGGTATTAATTTGTTCAAATGGAATCACTTTATGTATAACCGGAACAATTTTTCCCTCAAGTATGTTATCTAGTAATAATTGTATATCTTCTTTAGTCCAGCTGTTTGAACCTTGGATTTTTATTTCTTTTCTCCAAATAAATCGTATATCTGTCTTGGGGTCAAATCCGGCAGTTGCACCACAAGTCAATATTCTCCCACCGGTCTTCATGCATTTTAAAGTTCTGACCCAGGTATCTCCTCCTGTATAATTTACAGCCACGTCAACACCATCACCTGTTAAGGATCTTACAGTTCTGTGGAATTCTGGCTCATCGTTATAATTAATGATCATATCTGCACCTAGTTCTTTTAATTTTTCTCCTTTTTCATCTGAACTTGTAGCAGCTATGACAAAGCATCCTTTCATACGTGCTATCTGTACACATGCATTTCCAACTCCCCCGGAAGCGCCTAAAATTAAAACTTGTTCTCCTGGTTGAATATTACCGTTTGTAATTAACATTCTCCATGCAGCGCCATATGCTATAGGTAAACAGGCAGCAGAGTTAAAATCAATTTTATCATCTAATTCTAATAACCTTGATTCATCTACAGCAATTTGTTCTCTTAAAACTCCGTCAGTATCTTCTCCCATAATTCCTATTCTTCCACTTTCAAGAACAATATTAGGGTCTATAAGAACCCGTTTTCCAAGCCATTCAGAAGAAACATTTGACCCAGTTTGAATTACCTCACCACTTGCATCTCCACCTGGAATAATAGGTAATTTAATTGGATGGCCAGGCATTCCTTTCCGTACAAAAATATCAAGATGATTAATGCTGCAGGCTTTAACTTTTACAATAACCTGATCATCCCCGCAAGTTGGTTCAGCTATATCCTTAATTACAAATGCATCTACATCGCCATGTTCTTCAAGTAAAACTGCTTTCATTACATTCTCCAGTTAGTGATTAAACAAATTAATTAGTATTAAATATCAATATCTATAATATACAATATACAAAAATAATTAATCTCATATGAATGTAAAAAAAGAAAATAATTATAATTTAACTTTTATCGCTATAGGATTTTATTTATCGCTACAAATTTTTTCAGATATAGGGTCTTTAAAAATCATTAAATTATTTGGATATAGTATAGATGGAGGAACTTTCCTTTATCCGTTTACTTTTACAATAAGAGATTTAATACATAGATTATCTAATAAAAAAACTAGTCAGATAGTTATAATACAATCAGGTTTTTTAAACCTATTCATGGCATTATTTTTTTATATCATTGGTATTTTGCCATCAGATTTAGAAATAGGTCCTCAAAATGAATTTACTTCTGTACTAAGCCCAATATGGAGATTGGTAATCGCATCGATATGTGCAGAAATCATATCAGAATTTATAGATACTGAAATTTATTCAGCGTGGACCAAAAAGTTTAAAAATAAAATGATATGGGGAAGGGTTATATCAAGTAATACCATTGCCCTAATTATTGATAGCATTATATTTTGTCTTATAGCTTTTTACGGAACTATGCCAAACAGCATATTAATGTCTATATTGATAAGTAATGTAATTATTAAAGAACTGGTAACAATAACATCAGTCCCTTTAATTTATTTAACAAATAATATTTCTAAAGAAACTAGTTAATTTAGTAATTCTTTTAAGAGATTAATAGGTAATTCATAAACTTTATTATTATTTATTCCAGTCATAGTTTCTGCTGCAAACAGGCTATTAATTATTGATTCTTCAGTGCTCTCTACTACAGCTTGTAAGAAAGGATCAATTATATCATTGCTTATCATTTGAATATCAGATATATTTTTCCTACTAAATGCGTGTTTATTTGAGGTAGAAAAAGCTAGAAAAATATCACCAGATCCATTAGCCCCAATACCTCCAACATTACCTATGCCCAAACTTGATCTTCTTGCTAATTTTTTAAGTTGATGGGGTAAAAGAGGTGCATTAGTTGCAATTATAACAATTATTGATCCATCTCCTGGAATAATATTAGAATTAATCTCAGGGAAATGGTTCGAAAGAGTTTTGCCATAATTTACTCCGTTAATTGTTAATCTTTCTCTTTTACCATAATTAGCCTGAACTAAAGTACCAACAGTATAAGCATTATCATTAATATATATTTGCCTAGATGAGGTGCCGATTCCACCTTTGAATTGATGACAAATCATACCAGTACCACCACCGATATTACCTTCATATATAGGAAATTGGCTTGCATTTAATATAGCTTCTAAAACATGTTCTTGTTTAACATGATGTCCATTTATATCATTTAATACCCCATCATACGTTTCTGCTATAACAGGTAGACTAAATCTGGTTTCTTTAAAATTATTATTACTCATAATCCATTGGATTAATGAATCTCTTACTATACCCACGCTATGTGTATTAGTAATAGCTATCGGGGTTTCTAAAAAGCCTGATTCTTCAACCCAAATAGTTCCTGTCATTTCACCATTACCATTTAAGACATCGTATGCTGCAAACACAGGTAAATGGGCATTAGATTTTCCCCGAGGAAAAATAACTGTAACGCCTGTTCTGATAGGGCCTTTTCCAACTATCAATTTTCCATTTCCATTAATAATAGTAGAATGACCAACTTCAACATCATCAACATCGGTAATTGAATTATATTTCCCAGGTGTTCCATTAAAATTTATTAATTCTCTTGATCTCATTTTTCTACCCTTTGATTAAATTCTTAGCTTAGAATATATCATATAAGCTTAGAATTCAGCTTTAAGGTATCTAAGATTTAATTTCAATTTCAATGAATTCCATAAAAGAGTCACCATTATTTACAACTTCATGTTCTATACCTTTTTTCCTGTGATAAGGTTGATGAATTACTAAATCAGAAGTCAAATTTTCATTTTCAGTAATAATATTTAGTTGCCCTGTTTTACAAGGTACAACAACATAATCATATTCATGTTTATGCAATCCAGTGCTCTGATTTACTTCAAAGCTCCATTTCATAATTCTTACATCATTGTTATCAATCAATAATTCTGAAGATGCTTTATCGTACATATCAACCTCGTTGAAAAATTATTCCTAAAAATTCTATTGCAGTGTAATTATCTAGTGTTTTTAGGTAATGTATAAAGATTTCATGAGATAATTTCAATATAAAAGCTATCAATAATGTTTTAAATATTACTGAGAGTAAAATTGGTTTATTTTGATTGAAATATTTATAACCTGAAATTAATACAAACCAAAACTCAAAAATGTTAGGAAATAACACAAGAATAATACGGATATCAAAAATAAAAAATAATACCACTCCTACCATTCTGAAAACAAACAAACTAATAGAAACCAATTTTTCCCTTGAGTTCCATCTTAAAGATACCATTAAGAATAAACTCATATAAAACAAATCCAAGAATTTGTCTAATTGCTGGTAATTTGAAACACCTCCCATATTTATATATCCCATCATAAATAAATCTGAAAGATCAATTAATATTGCTAAAATGCTTCCCCAAAAAGGGAAAAACAATACAGGTACAGAGCCTACAATTCTTACTATAGAAATAATCAGTTCTTCTGAATTCACAGTATTCTCAGTTACTTAAAGTAATATTTATAAATTATTTACCATCCCTGCTCAGACGTAGGTAAGCTTTTACAATTTTTATCTATATCTAATAACAATTCTAAAATTGCAGGATCATCCAATCTTCCTTCATCTATTTTAGGTTTTAATATAACATGTCGGTCATAAGAAATATTTTTCTGCCAATTATCTACATAACATTTACAATAACCATATCTGTGCGTTACTAAACACAGATCATACATATCTTTTCTGACTTCTTCAGGATAATCCGATGATTCAATCCCGCCCGAACACGCAAATAATAAAATACTCAATGTAATTACTAAAATTTTAATAAAAGATTTAATTTTCATTGTTTTATTTCGAGATAATTAATAATAGATGATATATAAATTCTTATTGATTCTTTTATTTCAGAAATATCTATGTATTCATCAATCTGATGAGGAGCAGTTACTGCTCCCGGGCCACAAACAACAACAGGAATATTTTTTTCTTTGGATATAATTGTTCCATCTGTTGAGCCCGGTACTCCATCAATCACTGGAGGCTTACCGGTAACAAATTTATAAGAATCTGATAAGGCTTTAACAATTTTTGAATTTGTATCCACTTTAACTGGTGGGCGTGACTCTAAAATCTCATATGTAAATTTATTACTATCATATTTTAATTTTGCATTTTCAATAATACTATCAAAACGATCAAGGATATATCCCAGATCAATTTCAGGTGTTAATCTTATGTCTAAAATCATTTCAGATTCTCCTGGCATAACATTATTTTGAGGGATACCATTATTTAATCCTGGTGAACTTATAATAGTAGGAGTAATGGATGGATATCCTAAAAGAATTGATTTATGTTCCTTAAGCTGGTCATTTAATTTCTCGCATTCAGTCAATATATTAGCCAAAGGATAGGAAGTATTTAAGCCAGAATAAGGCATAGCACCGTGAGACATTTTTCCTATTATTTTAATAGATATCCATGCTACTCCTTTTTGTTCTATACATATATTGTTTGCTTCAGGTTCGCATACAATCACAGAAGATATACGTTCAGCATATTCAGATTGCACAAAATCTTTAACACCAATCATTTCACCTTCTTCATCACAAAGAGCAGCGCAAATTAAATTTCCATTTAATTCTAAATCAGAATCTTTTATTAGTTTCATTGCATACAATGCACATATCAAACCAGATTTCATATCATTAACACCTCTCCCTATAATTCTCCCATTCTTGATAGTAGCAGAAAATGGATCTACCGACCAAAGCGACCTGTCACCTTCTGTAACTACATCAGTATGCCCTTCAAGTAATAATGTTGGAATATTAGAGTTTGCTGAATTCAAATTATTAACATAATTTAATTCGGCAATAACATTAGGGCGTTTATCAGTGACATAATAAAAATCAGTTTTAAATCCGAATTCTTTAAATTTTTTCTCAATCCATAATGCTGCTTCTAATTCACTAAAACCATTTTTAGGATCCCATACACTTTTAATTCTTGAAAATTCACAAATTAAATCTATTAAATAATCATCATCAATATTATTAAATAAACTATTTATCTGAGATTCATACTTCATACTTTATGATTTCTTTTTTGCTAAAGCAGATATAGCTTCATAAATACATCTGTGAGCTGCCTGAGCAGTAATAT